>JAFSLX010000007.1 GCA_017448185.1 Bacteroidales bacterium | reverse complement strand
TTCTTTTATCGCTATCTTTGCCATGGATTATCATATTGATTTACAAATGCAAAGATACGAAAAATATCCGACATGGCAAAATAAAACTGCAACTTTTTGCAAAAAAAAGAGAGTGCCCCAAAACTTATGGGACACCCTCTTTGTTTTTTTAGGCGGTGTCGGATAATAAAAACAGGGGTGCGGCGTTACCTCTGTATATGAATATTGCACTGATAGGATACGGAAAGATGGGCCACGCCGTCGAGGCCGAGGCCGCGGGTCGAGGACACCGCGTGGTATGTACCGTCGACAATGATTCGGAATGGGACTCCAAGGCCGAGGCGCTGCGCACGGCCGACGTGGCCATCGAGTTCAGCACCCCCGCCACGGCGGTGGCCAACATCAGGCGATGCTTTGACCACGGGCTGCCCGTGGTGAGCGGCACGACGGGTTGGAACGACTGTCTGGAGGAGGTGAGGAGCGAGTGCCTGCAGCGTGGACAGACGCTCTTCACGGCATCGAATTTCAGCATCGGCATGAACATCATGTTCGCCCTCAATGAGCGGCTGGCCGAGCTGATGGCCTCCTATCCGCAATACCGCATCGGCATCACCGAGACGCACCACATCCATAAGCTCGACGCGCCGAGCGGCACCGCCATCACCCTGCGTGAGCAGATTGTGGACCACCTTGGCCGCAACGAGGAGATACCCATCGAGTCGATACGCGAGGGTGAGGTACCGGGGACACACACGGTGGTGTACGACAGCGAGATAGATACGCTGACGCTGACCCACGAGGCCCACAGCCGCAAGGGGTTGGCCGTCGGGGCGCTGATTGCTGCCGAGTTTGTGGTCGGGAAGAAAGGTTGCTTCACGATGAAGGACCTGTTGAATGATTGAATGCTTTAATTTGTGAATGCTCGAGTCTGTAAATAATAAGAGACTGCGCCAAGGGGTGAACCCGTGGGCGATGCTGCTGTTGACGTTGCTGCTGTTGGTAGCAATGGTGGCAGGGTGCCTTGTGGGTGCTGTCGACTTTGACCGGGGTGAGATACTGAATTCGCCCATTTTCTGGCAATTGCGGTTGCCGCGGGTGCTGCTGAGCGTGGTGGTGGGCGCTGTGCTGTCGGTATGCGGTGCGGCCTACCAGTCGATATTCCGCAATCCGCTGACCGACCCATACGTGCTGGGGGTGTCGTCTGGCGCTTCGCTGGGTGCCGCGGTGGCCATTCTGATGGGCTTGGAGGCCTATCTGTGGGGTGTGGGTGGCTGTGCCCTTGTGGCGGCACTGTTGACGGTGTTGTTGATATACAAGATAGCCTCGATAGGTAACCGTATGCATACCACAACCCTGTTGCTGACGGGCGTGTGCCTGACGCTGTTGATTTCGGCCGTTATTTCGTTCCTGATGGTGCTGAACCATGAGAAGATGGACAGCATTATCTTCTGGACGATGGGCAGTTTCGGCAGCGCCACGTGGACCGACGTAGTCATTGTGGCTCCGGTGGCCGTGGTGGGCATCGGTGTGGTACTATACTACAGCCGTGACCTGAATTTGCTGCTGGCTGGTAGCGAGGCGGCACGCAGCATGGGTGTGGAGGTGGAACTCGTGAAGCGTATGCTGCTGCTGTTCACCACGTTGATGGTGGCTTTTGCGGTGAGCTCGTGTGGTGTTATCGGATTCGTAGGCCTTATTGTGCCGCATGCTGTGCGGTTGGTGGCCGGGCCTGACAACCGCCGGGTGGTGCCCTATTCGGTTGTGTGTGGCGCTCTGTTCGTGCTGGTATGCGACACGTTGGCACGCACGATGCTGCGGCCGAGCGAGTTGCCGGTCGGCAGCCTGACCTCGATTGTGGGTGCTCCGTTGTTTATCTATCTGCTTTACAGGAACAAGAAAAGATACTGACCAATGATACAACTGCAGCATTTGTCGTTACGATATGGGCAGAAAGAGATACTGCGCGACCTCGACCTCAGCGTCGGCGAGGCACGTATCACCGCCGTTATGGGACCTAACGGCTGCGGTAAGACCAGCCTGCTGCGTTGCATCGGAGGACTGATTGAACCCACTGAGGGTGCAGTGCTTGTGGACGGGAAAGCGGTGCTCGACCTGTCGGCCCGCACACTGGCGCAGAAGGTGGCTTTCGTCAGGCAGCATGCGCAGACCGATTTCGAATTCTCGGCCTTCGAGACCGTGCTGATGGGGCGCAACCCTTACCAACACCGGCTGCAAAACGAGTCGCAAGCCGACTGGGATATTGTGGAACGCTGTATGAAACAGACCAATACGTGGCATCTGCGGTTTGCCATTCCCAGTCAGATGAGTGGCGGTGAACTGCAACGTGTGATGATAGCACGTGCTTTGGCCCAGCAGACTCCTATTCTGCTGATGGACGAGCCTGTGTCGAACCTTGACATAGCCCATCAGATCGACATTATGCGGCTGCTACGCAACACCATGGCGGAGTGCATCATGATTGTAATCCACGATTTGAACCTTGCGCTGCAGTTCTGCGACAATCTGCTGCTGTTGCACGATGGCAGGATACTGTTCCATGGTCCGATAGCCGAGGGATTGACCCCGGAAAACATCGAAAGGGTGTACGGAGTGAAGGCCCATCTGACTGAAGGGCGAATAGTGTACGATTATTAGTCTTGGTGGTAGCGTATCAACCCAGGCATGGGGTCGGACGCTACAGCGCATACTATCAAGTTGTTATTGTCGGCAAAAGCTTTTAGTGTACTTTTGAGCGAGGCAGCGAAACCGCCGGTGAGGTAGAGTTCGTGGCATTGTGTTGTCTCGACCAATCCCTCGATCTGATACCGATACCACTCATTTAGGCTATTCATAATCAAATAGTAGCAGTAGGAGTAGTGTTTGTTTTTTGTGGCAAACGGAGCCAAAGAGGCAAGGAAGCGGTTGGGGTTGGGTTGGTGATAGACGACATTGATGAAATCCTCGCTCGATAGCGGATAAGTATCATGGAACTTGATTCTTAGGTTGTCTGGCATCGTCTCCGAAAGGTAGCCTTGCAGCAGCATACGGCCCAAGTGGTTAGCCGAACCGTGGTCGCCCAAGATGTAGCCGGTGGAGAAGGGCTGTATGGTGATGCGTTCGCCATCGTAATAGCAGGCGTTGCTACCTGTGCCGAGAATGCCCACGATGCCTGCCTTGTGGCCGCACAGAGCCCGGCAAGCACCCAGCATATCGGTCGCTACTTCTACGTTGTCAGTCTCGAATCCTTTCTGTAACAAACATTTTACACGTCGGCGTTGCGTTTCGTTGCCGCAACCGGCACTGTAGAAGTGGAGAGCACTGAATGTAGGGTGTTGAGATGAATAGTATTGGCGAACGGCAGAGCAGGCGGCGAGAAAAGCCTCGTCGGTGGTGAAATGTGGGTTTAAACCTTCGGTAACCACCTTGGAATGAGAATCTACCAATGACCAAGTGGTCTTGGTGCTACCACAGTCGGCAATAATGGTCATATTATGCCGATAATATCGTTTATATCTTTGATTCCATGACGATTGCAGTAATCTTCCAAGCCGTCGACAATTTTCATGGTGATGGCAGGGTCGATAAAGTTGGCTGTGCCCACCTGTATAGCTTTGGCACCTACCATGAGGAACTCAAGTGCGTCGGCTGCTGAGGCAATGCCGCCCAATCCGATAACAGGAATCTGCACGGCATGAGCTACTTGCCATACCATGCGTACTGCCACAGGCTTCACTGCAGGCCCGCTCAAACCACCTGTAATAGTGCTTAGGTAGGGGCGCTGACGTTCCACGTCTACCGCCATGCCGAGCATGGTATTGATAAGGCTTACGCAGTCGGCGCCTGCATCTTCGACTGCTTTGGCGATGTCGACCACACTGGTGACATTGGGTGTGAGCTTTACTATCAGTGTTTTATGATATACTTTTCGTACCTCACTCACCACTTGTGCCGCCATGTCGGGGTTGGTGCCGAAGCCCATACCTCCCTTTTTCACATTGGGACAGCTGATGTTAAGTTCGATGGCAGGAATCTTTTCCAGTTCATTAATCTGGGATGCCACGTCGCAGTATTCCTCAATGCTCGAACCGCTGACATTGACGATGATATTGGTGTCCAAGTGTTTGATTCTATGATACACTTCTTTGCAGAACTTCTCTACACCGCCGTTCTGCAGACCCACGGCGTTGAGCATACCTGACGGGGTTTCGGCCATACGGGGATAGGGGTTACCCTCGCGGTGATTGCCCGTTGTGCCTTTAACAATAAAACCACCCAGACGTTCGAGGTCGACAAAGTCGGCGAATTCTTCACCATAGCCGAAGGTGCCGCTGGCGGTCATCACAGGATTCTTCAGCTTGAGGTTGTGTATGTTGACATTTAACATTGGTACCATTTTTTAAGTGTGGAAATATCGAATACAGGGCCTTCCTTGCAGACGCATTTGTGTCCTTCGTCAGTGTCGGTCACGCAGCAGAGGCAAGCACCCACGCCACAGGCCATCATATTCTCGAGGCTTACCTCGCATCGTATACCTCGCTTGGAAGCGCTTCGGGCTACGGCTTTCATCATCGGTGTTGGACCGCAAGTGTAAATCATGTCATAATTCTCGCTGAAGGCGGGATGTTCCACCACCAGACCTTTGTGACCCAGCGAACCGTCGTCGGTGGCTATACACACGCGGCCAAAAGGTTCAAACTCTGTGCGTACCGGAATGAGTTCCGCTGTACGGCCTCCGAGCAGGATGGTACAGTCCATACCGTTTGCTTTCAGTGTTTTGCTCAAATGCAGTAGCGGAGCGATTCCTGCGCCACCGCCTACCATCAACACTTTGGATCGGGCAGGAATAGTGGTCGAAAAGCCATGCCCCAATGGATAGACCACATTCAGATGGTCGCCGACCTTCAGTTCGGCCAAACGACGTGTGCCGTTGCCTACAATCTGGATAAGCAGTGTGAGGGTGCCATGTTCCTCGTTGACATCATGCACCGAAATGGGACGTCGCAGCATTACCTCGCGCACTCCTGTAACCTGTACTTCAACAAACTGTCCTGGTACCACAGGTTGCATACATCCGCCATGACCCAGTACTAACGCAAAGTAACGGCTACCCAGTTGTTGTCGTTCCAAGATAGTGAAATCGTGTATCTCTTTCATAAAACTACGTTTCGGTTTTCCGAGTGCAAAGATACACACTTTTTATAAAGTGACAAAATCAATTATAGGCGTGAATGCCTCCAAGTATTAGATTGACACCAAAGTAAGTAATAATTACACTCAAAAATGCGAAAATGCAGAAAAGATGAAATGAGATGGGTTTCTGGTTGAGTTGCAGTGGCAATGCATATATTATCAGGGTAATAAGTGCCCAAACTTCCTTGGGATCCCATGACCAATAGTTGCCCCATGAAATGTTGGCCCACAATGCACCTATCACAATACCTGTAGCTAATAGGAATACTGCAGGATAAAGCATGAGTAATCCTATACGTTGCAAGGTTGCAGCCTGTCGCCGCAGTACCAATCCAGCCACTCCATTGAGCATTATGAAGAAAAACAGGGCATACGAACCCATAATTACTGTTACATGGAGAGCCAACAACGGCGAACTGAGTACTGGCATCAGTTGAGTTACAGGTGGGTTGCTGCCGCTCATCATGGCCACTAGAAGGCAAAAACCCATGGCCAATGATCCAATGGCAGGAGCCATTGTGTAGCGACGATGGATGATGAGGGCGATAAGGCCTATAGCGATAGCCATAAGATTCATACTATCAAAGCCTCCAGCCATGGGTACATGTCCTCCGGCAATCCAGCGTAGAACAAAAATCAGAATTAGAAATGCCGTTAGAAGGCCAATCCAAACAACCGAACAGGTTCGCCATATCCGTATAAAACAATGACGTATGCGGACAACCACCACCCCGAAAAACAACACTCCCAACGCAATACTCATAATGGCTAACCAACGGCCTGTAGTCAACATATTATACAGTCGCTCGGCTTTTACCCTTGCAGTGGTAGGGAGCAGTCCTGCTGCATGCTGTTCTTGATAATGTCGTGTTTTCTCGAACACCTTGTTCAAAGCTTCGAAATCACCCAAGACAACCAATTCTTGGCAATAACTAAGTTGTTTGCGTACAAATAGATATTCATCATCAGGAATATTCAAAGGCAAAGCATCGTTTTGTGAATACCAACCGATCGAACCCGTACTGTCGACCAACGGAAATAGTTTCAGCAGTTGTCCATTTTTCAGCATTTGCAAAAGGTTAAACTTTTCGTCAGCCGAACGCAGGTTTTTGCTCCGCGAGTCCATTGGGGGTATTTTTATCAATTCCTCACTTACAATATTAGTGCCGTAATTATCAGTAAAATCAGCTATTGAAGCATAACGTCCGTCGATGCCAAGCAATTGTCGCACCTCCGAACCTTTGATTTTCAGCATAGGTTCGCTCTGCCACTCGTTGTAATAGAACAGCCATCCCGCAAGAACCTGCTCAGAAGACAATCCATGGTAAGTAGCCTTCCCGGTGAGTTTTGTTGTAAAGTCTTTTGCAAGGGTCTGTAAAGGACAGATTCGACCATGATAGAGGACATACATCTCACCCATCTTCTTGGCCGATTCTCGTGGTAGAGTGTGGGGTGCAGCCATTGATGATGCAACAGGTAGCAACAATACCGCCATCACAGTGGCTCTTTTGAGTAGTTTTCGAAAATGTGAGTTGGGGACAACAAACATGCCCAACAATCCCAAAATCAGCAACAAGTAGCCAATATAGGTGACGGTAATTCCCATTGGGTCATGTGCTACGCTGAGAATTGAGCTACCGTCTTTGTCATAATCCTCTTGATAAAAACGATAGCCCGAACGCCGATATATATGGTTCATTGAGATGTCATAATGTTCATTGTCGGTTGTAATGTGGCTTACGTAATCCATCGGCGAAGAGGTGCCAGGATAATGTATTATTTCGAAATGATCCAAAGTGATAGTAAACGGCAGATGGACTTCAATGCCGTTGTCGGCCACGAATGAATTGGTAGGAACGCCTTGTTGTAGCGTAATGCTGCCATGTTGACCAGTCCAGGTGGTCAGTGCTCCACCAAGCATAATAATCACTATTGAAGCATGTATAAGCAGCAAGTGCAGTTGTTTCCATATTTTGCCATGCACTATGTTTACGATAATCACTACGGCCATGACTGCCATAAAAGCAATGAACCACCACGTGTTATAAATCCGAATGGTAGGGTTGATTTTTTCAACAACAGTGCCGGCAGCGAGTAATATCACTGCCAGCACCATTAATAAGACTTTTATTCTTTTCATTTAAATTGCATCAATAAACTTGACAATAGCATCGCGGTCGGCTTTTGATAGCTGACGGAATTTTTCCACCGTCCAACGTGCATCGCTTTGGGCACTGCCATGCCACATAATCGCTTCGATAACATTACGGGCACGGCAATCGTGCAGACGGTCGCTATGGCCAGAGCAAATCGGAGCCAGTCCACGACCCCATAATGGAGTTGTACGGCACCAGCCAGTACGGATATCGTTCTTCATAAATAAACGATGTTGTACCATATCGGTGTATGGCCAGATTTTCTGGTAGGGATAACGTGGCAGGCGTGCATCGCCATCAACGAAGAAATGGTTGGGATCGGTAAAATTGTCGGGGCCTGTAATCCAACTGGGGCGATGGCAGCTGGCACAGCCAATCTCACGGAAGAGTTTACGACCGCGTTGCACCGTGGCATCGCTCAAGTTGCGGGCGGCAGGCACTGCCAATCCTCTGTGCCATACCATGAAGTTGGTATAATCGCGATCGCTCATTTCAATGGGCAAAGTGTCACACATTAGGTAGTTGTAGATGTCGATTTCTGGGTTTCCTGTTTTGTTCCATTGTGGGAAGTAGCTATAGAAGGCTTCTTGTACTTCAGGGTCTTGTGAGGCAGTGATGGCGTAAATACTCTTGTTCAGACTGAGGTAATGGCTACGACGGTCGCCTCGTGTCACATTGGGAATATTCCAAATGGCATTGGCACCAGCAGCATCTTGCAACGGGCCACGGCTCAAAGCATAGGTGAATCGTTTAGGATGATTCGTGTTGCCATAGGTCGAGGCCCAATCGCTTCCCGCCCAGATGGCTGGGTTAAGTTGGGCACCAGCATCATATTCGCGTTGATACTGAGCCTTCAACGAGTCATCTGGAATGGCATCGAGCAAGCCTGTACCATAGATGCCGATGGTGCTCTCCAATCGGAAACCAAGTTGTGCATAGGGGGTGGCCAGTGGGGCATAAAATGCATCCTCTGGGATGGTTACTTCAGGATAAATCAGGCTATAACTTTCGCCATCGGGGAAACGATTTCCCCATTCATCGGTGTATCCGACCCATGCAATGTTAATTTTCTCTTCATCAATTGATGGTTTGAAAGGTGCTACGGCTTTGGTTTGTGGCATGCCGGCAACTGAAGTTTCGTAGGCATCGTTTGCCGTGTTGTAGACCACAAGCAGATATCCGTTACCCCAATCTTCGGCACGATAACGCTCCATCCGGCGGCCATGACCGTAACCGGGATGACAGCTTTCGCAGCTTGTGCGCACATAAAGAGGCCCCAATCCGTTAAAAGGTGGGTTGTTTTGAGTGATAGTGTGTTCGAAGAAAAATTCACCGTATTTGAATTCGTTCACCATACCTGCCTGTTCTACGGCGGGTGTAGGGTCTTCGTAGGCTGAGGCTGACTGGTTGAACGTGGTTCCAAGCAGTCCTCCAGCGTAGGTCTCTTCATCAATGCCTTCAATAGGTTGACGATTCTCTTCGTTGGGCTGACAGGCATAGAATATACCAGCGACAACCAAGGTTAATCCAAATAATAATGTGTGTCGTCTCATTTTCGGCTCCTTTCTTTTATTGTTTTCTCATGGCAACAATCACTTCGTCGAGTATTTCACTCAATTCGGCACAGGCTTCCACTGCCTCACCATTGATTGTTTCATTGTAGTGCAGAGCAAAAGGTGCAGGCATGGCTTGAATTTTTTCGAGTGCGTTGTTGATAGCGGAAATCACCTTGGCATCGAGGTCCCCGTCTATCCCCTTTACATAGTTGTGCAGTGACTTTGCTTCACTGCGCTGACCATCAACACCGCCCATGTATACGTTTTGAATGCTGATGATATTGTTGGTGAAGTCGGTAATAGACATATAGCTATAAGGCGACTCAATGTAGGTGACATCTTCACCATGCCATGCGGCATAGATTTTCGAGCTACCTACTTCATCAGCAATGTCGACACAGCCCTGCACTATTGCCATCAAGGCCGAAATACGAGTCGGGTAAGTACTGCCAGCCAACCCTGCTTTTTTCATGTTCTCACCGTAGCTATAGTTTCCACCGGCTACTGTGTATTGCATTTCAAGGTCGTCAAGTTTTTCGATATGGCTTTCGGGTGCCTCGTTGCCTATCCAGCCCACTTCAAGTTGGTAGCAACGGTTACGCAGGTCGCCTGCCACAGCAGCCACATAAATCCACTGTTTTTCGGTAATGGCCGAGGCATTCTTGGGCTGTCCATCCTTAAAAAGGATATATTCAATGCCGTGGAACCCAAGCAACGCGTTGCCGAGGCGGTCGCCAGCCACTTGGTCGCCGTCCTCAGCATCGAGTGCTCGTATCATTTCCGGGCTGTTCATCAACGTGGCGAAAGCGTCTTCGTCGAGAGGCCAGCTGTCGATATGAGGGTCCACGCCGTAGTCGCCGGCGGCACCAAAAAGAAATGCTTCGCTTTTCTCCCATTCTGCACGGGCATCGAGAAATATCTGGCATGCTTCGCGCACTCCTGCATCGGTAGGATTGAGTTTCAAAGTGGCCAACTGTTCAGCCAGTTGTTCGGTTTTTTGGGCCAGTGCTTTGTAAGTGGGAGCCACCGTGTGGTCTACAAATTGGGCGGCCACTACAGCGGCATCCTCGTCATTAAATTCGTTGGTTTTGTTTCCGTTGCATGCTGCAAGCCCTATGGTCATTGCAGCCATGGCCAGTGTGATACCGGTTTTTTTGAAAAAGTAGTTCATATTCGTTGTTTTTATTAATTAATATCAATGTTTAAAGAAACCACACCAGGTTATGCCAATAGTTGCAAATGGCTCGCTATTATATTGTTCAGCCAGCAGGCGTATCCCAGCTTCTGCTTTGATGGCGATTTCGGGCAAAGGATAATAATTTGCCCCAACCGACACTATTTGTCGTTCTGTCCATTCGATATCGGTCCACCCTGCTGCAGGTACAAAACTGTCGTAATGGTCGTAACGACAGAAAATATAGAATTGCCTATCAGTATGTTTTGTGGACAGCAGGTTGATTCCAGTTTCAATCGAGGCATCCCATGCATTCTGTCCCACTGCACTATGGGCATAAGGGTTGCCCGACATGGTTGTCTGGTTCTTGTTGCGGGTTGAAATTAGCGACGCATCGCCAAGATAACCAATATCGAAATTGCCACGAACCGTTAGCCATCGATTACGGTAGGCAAAATCGAATGCACCAATTACCACCGTTCCATTGGCACCAAAGTAGCGTGATGATTCTGGATAAATCTCTGTTACTATGTCGTTTACAAAGCTGTTTCCGATGTATCCACTTAGGCTCAGACGCAGTCCTTTTACCTTGGTGAAATCAATTCGGGCAGCGGTGGCCAAACTGTTTGCAGGACGAAATTCGTAAGGGGAAGCACTCCCGTTGTGCACCCATCCTGCTTCGGTAAAAAGATTGCTGTTCAACGAGGGTAGCAATTGTATTTCATAGCGCCAGCTGTTGGTCCGCCCCCAAAGACTAACTCCTGTTTCGTGCCATGTGCACGGTATGATAGTGTTCTCTCCTTCTGGACGATATACACCAAAGAACTGATTAGGGGTGTGGTTATTGTTTGTCATTCCCACAGGAACAACAATATGGCCCATTCGCAGATTGAGACCACGCGAAAACGACTTCTGCACCCAGAATTGTTCCAAAGTTACTTCGCCGCCACGTTCAATCTCATGTTCGAACTCGCCAGTTTCCTCGGTTTCTTTTTCGATAGCAGCCTCGATGCCACCATGCTCGAATTCAATCTCGGTTCCGACTGTCCAACCTTTGCCGAAATCGTAGCCAAGCATGACAACTGCATGCGGTAGGTCGATGCGCCCATGGCCGGGGGCATCTTTGTAACGGTCGGCATAACGGTAGCGGAAAACATTGTCACTGTAGAAGTTGTAATTGTATACAGCTTCACCGTAGCCGCCAATGGTCAGTCTCGATTTTACTGTGGATATACTGTCCTGTGCCATTACGCTCACAGGAAGCAATGTTGAAAAAAATGCACAAGTTGCTAATAGTCTGTTAATAGTACTCATTTTTGCAGTCATTGTTATGGCTGCAAAAATACCACGTCACTTTTATTCGTACAATAACCATAATTGGTGATTTTTGACGTATACTACTTTGCCTTTAGGCAAAATTAGACCAGAATAAAACTGCAAATCAATGGACTTGACTCGGAGATGATACGGAGATGACTCGGAGGCGGCGTGGAGATGATGCTTACGGCTTCAATGTTGGTGGTCAACACTTTTTCTTTTTCCGCGAGAATGGTTTTGAGAAGAATTTCTTCCATGACGAGGCATCGAAGAAGGAGGAGTCCGTAGTGGCTTGAAGGGTGAGCATCAGGCCGATGGGAAGCATGACAAGCGACGAGACCCACATGCCTTCAGGACCAAGGGCCGATTCGCGCACGGCCTTCTCGCTAATCATACCCACCACATAATAAAGTACAAAGAAACCGACCGAGGCTACCAAGGGGAGGCCGAGGCCACCCTTACGTACTATGGAACCGAACGGGGCACCAATAAGGAAAAGCAGCAGGCAGGCGATGGAAAGGGTGAATTTTCGTTGACGCTCGATTTCATGCCGGTTGATGTATTCGCGGTCAGACTGTAGCATTTCTCCGTAGGATTTGATGTAGGAACCTATGCTGCTGGCAGTATTTCGTGCGTATGAAGCCGCTTTGGTCCGCTGGGCTGTACCTATGGTGTCGAGCATGCGGTAAAAGTCGACCTTGCCGGCTGTCGCAGTATTGTTACTGTATTGTTGCCACACTTTCATTGTGGCATAGATGTTCCCGTTCATCTCGGCCTTGCGTTGGTCGTATGCCGAGTCGAGCTTTGCGATGTTGGCTTTTAACTGGCTGAGATTCATCATCTGGTAGCTGCCCTTGAAAAGATCTTCGCCACTACGGCTAAAGGCAAATGACGAGATATCGAAACTGATGACCTGTCGCTCGAATCCGATAGTGGTAAATGGGCGCCGTTGGTAGTTTTCGCCTGAAGTGGGCTCGGAATATGAATAGCCGCTGTCGAGTGTGAACAGTAGGTATTGGTTGTCGGGTGTAGTCTGCATCACACCGTCGCGTGCCACAATGACATTGGTCTCGGCGATGCCTTTGGTGTGGTCGTAGATAACAACATCGTGCAATGTGCGGCCGTCGCGGTCTTTGTCTCCAACATGAATTACATAGCCATCGATTTCCTTATAGTATTCTCCTGGCCGTATGTTGACAGCGGGTTTTTTTCGCGTGATGTCATAGAGGGTCATGCGATACTTAAGCATCGCATTGGGCATCACGTTGTTGGCGAAATAAAATGCCACCCCTGTAAGCATCAGCACCACGATGGCCATGGGCATCATGGCACGCCTCACCGAGATACCGCCAGCTTTCATGGCCACCAGTTCGTATTTTTCTCCGAAATTGCCCATCGTCATGATTGATGCAAAGAGCACAGCAATAGGCAGTGCCATGGGGACAAATGTGGCGGAGGCGTAGAGCAGCAGTTCGACAATTACTTTGAAATCGAGCCCCTTACCGACCATGTCGTCGATATACTTCCACACGAACTGCATCAGTAGCACGAAGACGGCAAGAACGAAGGTGAGCACCAACGGTCCAATGAATGAACGGAGTATGAGGCGGTCGATTCTCTTCATGATCGGAAATCAGGATTACATCATGCCACTGAGCCATCGCCAAAGGTCGTTGCCATTGGCCAGTATCATCAAGGCAAGTAGTAGGAATAGGCCGACATTTTGGGCGATATTGAGGAATTTGTCGGAGGGTTTACGACGTGTGATTATCTCCCACAAAGTAAATAGGATGTGACCACCGTCAAGACCTGGAATGGGGATAATGTTCATAAAGGCAAGGATAAGCGCCAAGAGGGCTGTGATGTTCCAGAAAGCATGCCAATCCCAATAGTCGGGGAAGATGGAGGCCATGGTTCCGAACCCACCAAGACTCTTCACGCCGCCGGGGCTGAAAAGCATCTTGAGCGATGAGACGTAGGTGACCAATGTCTTCCATCCATGGGAAATACCTGCAGGAATAGCTTGCAGGATATTGTAGTTGATATGCTGATAGCCTGGGAATAGCCGTGCAATGTCGGTCTCGGCTTGCACACCAATTTTACCCTCGCTGTTGATGGCCACCGGCAACGACATTAATTCGCCACCACGATAGAAACCAATGTTGACAGTGTCATCGGCATACAGTTTGAATGCAGAGGTAATCTCACTGAATGCAGCCATGTTTTCTCCACCTACACTGACGATGCTGTCACCTTCGACCATACCGCAGCGCTTGGCCGTACTGCCCGATATGAAGCTTTTGATAACAAACGGCATACGTGGGGTGATGAGGGTTTTGACACCCTCGTTGTTAATGTTTTCGACGAGGTGGCCGCTCATAGTAATGTCAACCAGCGAATCGCCACGGAGCACCGACACGGTGCTGGGATTCTCAAGGAAGAGCGATGTGGCGGCATCGGCGAAATCGAGCGCCTCTTTGCCGTCAAGTGAACAGATAATATCGCCGTTCTGAAAGCCTTCGTCAATCATCACCTGATGATAGTCGTAGCCCAGCGTGGCGGCCGACATGGGCAGTTTGTCCTCGCCCCAATGGGCAAAGATAACACCATAAAGAAGCAGGGCGGTAAGGAAGTTGACCAATACGCCGCCGCTGATGATACAAAGGCGTTGCCACGCTTTTTTGGTACGGTATTCCCAAGGCTGGGGTTCCGACGGAAGGTCGTCCTTGTCCTTGGTTTCGTCAATCATGCCTGCGATGTCGCAGTAACCGCCCAGCGGAATCCATCCCAAGCCCCAAAGGGTGTTGTCTTGGTCCTCTGGTTGCAGGTTCTCCACATTCCATGAATCGGGTGTCGTGGCATTGAAAAAGAGGAAATGCCATTTGCCATTGAACTTCTTGGCTTTAAATATTGAAAACTTATAGTTAAAGAAGATATAATACCTGAGTACGCGGGTGCGAAACAGTTTGGCAAAAAGGAGATGGCCCAGTTCATGTGTCGATACCAGAAGGGTCAAACTGAGCAAAAGAGCAATCCATTTCATTTGGTTCTAATACTTTTATCGGTTTGTAACAAATCGTCGAGCGACGGGTTTGGGATAAAGGGTGTTGTCTGCATGGCAGCTTCGACGGTGTCGGCAATTTCGAGGAACGAGATTCTGCCGTCGATAAACTGCTGCACAGCCACCTCGTTAGCTGCATTCATGATGCAGGGCATGTTACCTCCGCGTTCAATGGCGCGATAGGCGAGGTCGAGACAGCGGAAGGTCTTGCGATCGGGACGTTCAAAAGTGAGGTTGGGATACTGGCAAAAATCAAGTCGTGGCAGGTGACTTTCGATGCGTTCGGGGAAGGTCAAGGCGTATTGTATCGGGGTTTCCATGGTGGGAATGCCTAACTGGGCTTTAATGCTTCCGTCGCAAAACTGCACCATTGAGTGTACCACCGATTGTGGATGAACCAGAACCTCGATATCGTTCGCATCGACACCGAACAGCCATTTGGCCTCGATTACTTCTAACCCCTTGTTCATCAGTGAGGCGGAGTCAATAGTAACTTTTCTACCCATGCTCCAGTTGGGGTGTTTCAGGGCTTGTTCGAGGGTGACTGTGGTCAATTGTTCACGTGTCATCCCGCGGAACGGGCCGCCCGAGGCGGTAAGCAATATTTTGTCAATGGCACCTTCACCCACCAAGCACTGGAAAATGGCCGAATGTTCACTGTCGACTGGCAAAATGGGAACTCTGTGGCGTATGGCAGCTTCGGTTACCAATGCTCCGGCAACCACCATTGTCTCCTTATTGGCCAAAGCCACAGGTTTTCCACATTCGATAGCTCGAAGTGTGGGGCGTAGGCCGGCAAATCCTACGATGGCTGCCACCACGATATCAATACTTTCCATTTCCATCAGGTCGACCATTGATTTCTCGCCTGCAAACACTTTGATATTTTTTGGCGACAGAGCCTCCTGAACGATAGTATATTTCCCTTCGTCGGCAATCACTACTGCGTTTGGATTGAATTCGATAGCTTGTTTTATAAGCAAGTCGGCATTGCTGCCGGCACAAAGCACTTCAATCGAAAAACGGTCGCGGTGACGACGCACCACATTCAGGGTCTGTGTACCGATGGAACCGGTGGAACCTAATATGGCTATTTTCTTCATTTAAAACAATATGTATTCTTCGGGGTTGACAGGTATGCCGCCGACCCAGATTTCGAAATGTAGATGTGGTCCCAGTTCGCGACGGCCTGTGGTGCCAATGTAGGCTATTGGTTCACCGGCTCGGACCACATCGCCGCGATGCTTTAGCAGTGCTCCATTGTCCTTATACACTGTCAGCACATTACCGGGGTGTTGCAGCACAATGACATGGCCTTCGTCGACGGTAAATCCGGCAAAGACCACAGTACCCCGGTAGGCCGAAGTAACAGGTTGTGATGCTGATCCAGCGATGTCAACTCCCGGATGGTTGGCATCGAATCCGGCAACAATATTGCCTTTCATCGGGGCAAAGAACAAGTGTGCCACGGTAGGGGCCTCGACAGGCGATGCCGATTGGCGGTTCGCCACCTTCACTTGATATTGGTTGTCTTCCTGCTCCACCTCGATGCGCAACAGGCTGTCTTCCATCGAATGGCGATAGGCTTTGGCCACCTGCTGCAGGCTTGCCGTCGTGTCGTTGCGTACTGAGTCGAACTCTGGACTGACCTTTTGTCCACTCAAAATGGCTTGTATCGTGGCCACCATCCATTCCTGGTTGGCCAGTTCGGTCTCGAGCGAATCGACCCTGTGGGCATTCTCATAGGTCTGCTCCACCATCTCGGTGTCGGTGTAACCGGGGATCATCTCGCGCAATGGGGTGAAGGCAATCAGCACCGTGGTAAGCACGATGAGCACAATAACGGTGATGCCGACTGTGACAAAAAGATTGATGCCCGACAATTGGAAAGAGAATTTCTCCTTGAAGGTGTCGGTATCCATCACCACAAAGCGATGTTTATGTTTGATGACATCGCTTATAGGGTTGTCTTTCAGTTTTGCCATCCAATCTTTCAGTCCCATCGTCGAGCGAACTATAAATAATCAACGAGTCAACGAGTCTGCGTACATGTAGACCGGTTGACTCGTTGACTTGTTGTCGGATTATCTATTAGAAGAATTTGTTACGCTGGTCGGTAATCTTGGCGTTGTCGCGCAGCACTTGGGTCAGGGCGCGGACTTTGCTGCGATAGCCCTGCTCGAGCTGACCTTTCACAGCTTCTTCGTCGTTTTCGCGAGGAGTCTTGCCGTCAATCTGCACCATGTAAACACCATTGGCACCCTTCACAGGGCCAACCATACCGTTGTCGGTAACGGCGATAGCCGACTGCACCTTGGGCTCCATGCCAAAGCGGCCGAGGAAGTAGTCGGTGAAGGCAATGCTGTCGAGGGTATCGACGGTGGCGTTCAGCTTGGTGGCAATCGAGTTGATGTCCTTGCCGGCCTTGAGAGCCTCTTCGGCGCGGGCCATCAGCAACTCACCTTTCTTCTCAAGACGCACGGGCTGTTCAATCATTTCGCGTACCTGATCGAGGGTGGCGAAGCCTTTCTTGAACACGTCCTTCAAGGTCACAACGACAAACATTCCGTCGCACTCGAAAACCTGATTGGCCACGTCGCCAACTTTGGTCTCCTCGTTGTAAGCCCACTGGACGATGCTGCGGGCATTGGCCACGCCGGCAATGTTGTTCGACATGGAGTTGACGCGGGCGGCACGCACTTGCAGGTTCTGCTGCTGAGCGGCGGCGTTGAACTCGGCAATGGTGCGGTTCTGGCCGGCGAACTTGTTAGCCTCGTTGTAGATAGCGCGGTTGGTGTTGTTCGAAGGAACGATTTCGCGGGTAATCAGGGCCACGCGGTATTTTTTGCTGGCAGGGGTCTTGTCGGTAACTTTCACCACAAAATAACCCACTCCCTGCGGATGCTCGAAGAGGAAACAGCCTCCCACGGGGGTGTTGACGATGTCCTCGTTCAGGTAGCCGTAGCCGCCATCAAGCTGCCAATCCATATCGCCCTTGGTCTCGCTCTTCTTCGGGTCGTCGGAGAACTGCTCGACGGCCTGCTCGAAGGTCATGCGGTTGCTCTTGATAAGATTCAGCACACTGTCGGCCAGTTGTTTGGCTTGTTCATTGCTGCGGGTGATTCCGCCACCGGCATTGCTGTTGAGCACATAGATTGTGCTGGCACGCAAACTGTCGGGACGCACGGCGGTGTTGATGACCTTGGCCATCATCCACTCGTTGCCTACAATCTGGGGGGCAATCATCGTGCCGGCCTGGCTGGCAGCGATCTGCTCATCAAACGGAGCCTTGAAGGTGCTGGATTTCACATAGGTCGAATCGTAGCTGCGGTCCGACTCGGCATTGACGAAGAATGCAAGCTCGTCGGCCGGGACAGTCTGGAACTCATCCCAAACCTTGTTCACCTGCTCCTGGATGTCGGCGAGGTCCTGCGGAGTGGGGTTCACCGGGAAGGTGATGAACTGCAGGTCGCGCATCTCGTCGCGCACCTTGAACTCGGCTTTATGCTTGTCGTAGTAATTCTTGTAGTCGGCATCTTCTACCTTCACCTCCTCGTCGGCAACGGTCTGGAAAGGCAGAGCCACCACGCGGGCGGTAGCATAGGTCTTGCCATATTCGGCCACCTTGGCGGCAATAGCCTTCGGCATATAGAAGCCAGCGGAAATCAAGGTGTTGTATTTCTGCTGCTCACGGTCGGTACGAACATATTTCTCGACCTCGCGCCACTGCATTCGGAAGTTGGTGTCCAACTGGTCGTAATTCTCAATCATGTAGTTCACCTGCTTCAGGTCATACTGACCGGTCTGCGGGTTGGTGAACATCTGACGCAAGTAGGGGTGGATGAACATGCCGGTGTACATATCGCTCATCTCGGCAGCGGTCACTTTCAGGCCGAGCGCCTCGGTCTGTTCCTCCATCAGGGTCTCTTCGACAAAGTTCTGCCACACCTGCTCGCGAATCTGGTTCTCCACTTCGGCAGGCACCTGGGTGGTCTGCTGCTGGTTGCGGTAGTTTGTCTCCATCTCTTGAATCAGCTCGTTGAAGCGCTGGTTGGTCATCGTTGCACTGTTCACTTTGCCCACATCGGGAATGCTTCCGCGGTTCTTGGTAAGGTCGCCCAGAATGAAGGCCAGAATTGCAACACCCACGATAGCCACAGCTATCCACGAATGCTTTCTAATAGTTCCAATAATTGCCATTTTTTGATATTTTACTGTTTTTTATATTTCTTTAAATAAGCGTGCAAAAGTACAAAGAAAAAACCTTGTGGAAAAATTTTTTTTGTAGTTTAATACTATTCTTTTATGCAAACATCATGGAATCAGCACATAATAAATTCCTATTTTTAGTGCACCGATGCTCACAAAAGGGCTGATAAAAGAGCTGTTGGAGGCGCTTGCAGGTCAAAATTCGAACGAAAACGGTAGCAGGCTGGCTATGCTTTTCACTTCCCGCACACGGCTGTTTCCCAACAGGCAGAGCACCCTCAAACCATGTTTCTGCTGCTGTTCGTATTCCAGTAGCACCTGACGGCAGGCACCGCATGGCGAAGCTTCGCACAGCTGCCCTTCGGCATTGCAGCCGACAATGGCAAGTGACTCGTAGTCACGACAGTTGGGCCGTTGGGCCGACGCGGCGAAGATGGCAGTCCGCTCTGCGCAAAGTCCTGAGGGATAGGCTGCGTTCTCTTGATTGGCTCCGGTGACGACCGTGCCGTCGCTCAGCCGCAGGGCCGCCCCGACCTTGAAATGCGAGTACGGCGCATACGCCCCTTCGGTGGCCTTTATCGCCTGCTGCATCAACTCTTGGTCGGCCGAATTCAGTTCAGCTATCGAATCGTATTCCTGATACTTGATTGTCAGTTCTTTGTCCATACTGGTTCCTCTTTTTGCACAATGCAAAGATACTCTTTTTTTCCAATCTGTGCAACACGAATGCATTCTCCCAATACATCATCTGTTGCCCGGTCGTTGTTCAGTCGTTGTTCAGTCGTTGTTCAGTGTTTGACTGAACAACGACTGAA
>JAFSLX010000080.1 GCA_017448185.1 Bacteroidales bacterium | reverse complement strand
GTCGTTGTTCAGTCAAACACTGAACAACGACTGAACAACGACCGAACAACGGGTGAACAACAGAAGACGGGGAAACTTTTTTTCATATCATGGGAATATTTTTTTCTAAATATAAATTTATTTGCTATCTTTGTAGCCACGAATGTGATTTGTTGATGATATATAATTAATTAAATATAAACATTTTAAAACAAAAAACAAGATGAAAACAGCTTATAATTTCAACGCAGGTCCCTGTGTCCTGCCGAAAGAGGCCATCGAGTCGACGATTGCCGCTATCCGCGACTTTGACAACACCGGTATCGGTCTGTTGGAGATTTCTCACCGTACCCCGGGTTGGGAGCGCACGATGGAGGAGACCCGCCAGCTGTGGCGCGACCTGCTGAACATCCCCGCCGAATACGAGATTCTGTTCCTCGGTGGCGGTGCCAGCACCGGTTTCATGGATGTTCCCGCCAACCTGCTCAACAAGAAGGCTGCCTACCTGCAGACCGGCGTTTGGGCCAAGAAGGCCGCCAAAGAGGCCAAGAACTTCGGCGAGACCGTGATCGTGGCCAGCAGCGAAGACAAGACCTACAGCTACATCCCGAAGGGTTGGACCGTCCCCGCCGACGCCGACTACTTCCACATCACCACCAACAACACCATCTACGGTACCGAAATCCGCAAGGACTTCGCCGCCAACGAGATCAACAACGTGATGCTGGTCGCCGACATGAGCTCTGACATCATGAGCCGTCCCGTCGACGTGAAGAAGTACGGTCTCATCTACGGTGGTGCCCAGAAGAACGTCGGCCCCGCCGGTGTCACCTTCTACATTGTCCGCAAAGACATCCTCGGCAAGATTACCGACCGTCAGTACATGAACCCGCTGCCCACCATGGTGGACTTCCGCACCCACGCAGCCGAAGAGGCCAAGAACATCTCCATGTTCAACACTCCTCCGGTGAGCGCCATCTTCGTGATGCACGAGACCCTGAAGTGGGTTAAGAACACTATTGGCGGCGTTGAGAACATGAACAAGATCAACCTCAAGAAGAGCCAGATGCTCTATGAGGAGATCGACCGCAACAGCATGTTCCGCGGCACTGCCGTGAAGGAAGACCGTTCGATCATGAACCACTGCTGGGTGATGGCCGAGGGCCGCGAGAACCTGCAGGATGCCTTCATGGCCTTCGCCAAGGAGCGCGGCATGGTCGGCATCAAGGGTCACCGTTCGGTGGGTGGCTTCCGCGCCAGCCTCTACAACGCTTGCCCCATCGAGGCCGTCGAGGCTCTCGTCCAGTGCATGCAGGACTTCGAGAAAGCTAACAAATAAGATTAGAAAAATATGGAAATCAGAGACGACGTAAGGGAGGGTTTCGAGAAGAAGCTTCGTAAGGAGCCCACTTGCGTCTTCTCTGATGAAATAAAGATTTACAAGAAGATGAAAGTATTAGTTGCTACCGAGAAACCTTTCGCAAAGGTTGCCGTCGACGGCATCCGCGAAGTGGTTGAGAAGAACGGCTACGAGCTGGCTCTCCTCGAGAAATATACCGACGTGAACGACCTGTACAAGGCCGTAGCCGATGCCGACGCCCTCATCGTCCGCAGCGACAAGGTGACCAAAGAGGTTATCGACCACGCCAAGAACCTGAAGATTGTTGTGCGTGCCGGTGCCGGTTACGACAACCTCGACCTCGAGGCTTGCACCGCCCGTGGCATCGTCGCCATGAACACCCCTGGCCAGAACAGCAACGCCGTTGCCGAGCTCGTCATGGGTCTGCTCGTCTATACCGTCCGTAACTTCTACAACGGCAAGAGCGGCAGCGAGCTGATGGGCAAGAAGCTTGGTATCCTTGCTTTCGGTAATGTGGGACGCAATGTGGCCCGCATCGCCAAGGGCTTCGGCATGGATGTCTATGCCTACGATGCCTTCATGACCGCCGACCAGATCAACGCCACCGGTATGGCTACCGCCGTTGCCAACCAGGAGGCCCTGTTCGAGACCTGCGACATCGTGAGCTTGCATATCCCCGCCACCGCCGAGACCAAACAGAGCATCAACTACAACCTCGTTGGCAAGATGCATAAGGGCGGTATCCTGGTGAACAGCGCCCGCAAGGAAGTCATCGACGAGGCTGGTCTGCTGAAGCTGATGGCCGAGCGCACCGACCTGAAGTATATCACCGACATCATGCCCGATGCCGATGCCGACTTCAAGGCATTTGAAGGCCGCTACTTCGCCACCCCCAAGAAGATGGGAGCCCAGACCGAAGAGGCCAACATCAACGCCGGTATTGCCGCCGCCAACCAGATTGCCGACTTCTTCAAGACCGGTAACAAGAAATTCCAGGTGAACAAATAAACGATGCACCTGTGCATTTTCAACCCTGAGCACGACCTTTGCCTGGCCAAAGGTCGTGCTCATTATGTACCGCCACGTTCGGCCGTTGATTTTGCCCGCCGCGATGCAAGTATCATGCAGGTGCTGTACCCGGGGGCATTGTGCTGCTCGGTGTATGACCTGACGCGCGAACAGGCCTCGCAGGCCACCGAGGTGACGGCATGGGGTTGGAACGCGGTGGTGAAGCACGAGCTGCTGAAGCGGGGAGTGCCTGCCGAGCTGTTGCCGAGTGACGAGGAGATTGAGACGATACGCGAGCTGCAGCACCGGAGCACGGTGTTGCCGCTGCAGGAGGACTGCCACGAGGTGAGGACGGTGGAGGAGATGGAGGGGTTGCTGAAGGAGCGCGAGCACTGGGTGATGAAGGCGCCGTGGAGCGGTGCGGGCAGGGGGCTGCGCTGGGTGCACGGGGTGCTGACGGCGATTGACCGCGACTGGCTGTTGAAGACGGTGGAGGGGCAACGCTGCGTGATTGCGGAACCGCGCCGCGATGTTGTGGCCGACCTGGCGTTGGAGTATGATATGGGTTTTGCGGGTTATTCCTATTTCAAGACGGGCAGCGGTGTGTACAAGGAGAATGTCCCCTGGACAGATGAGCAGATTGAGAGGAGGTTTCCGGTGCATGAGGCACGAGAACGCATCGAGCGATGGTTGGAGGCGAATGTGTGGCGACGCTATCGGGGGCCGCTGGGGGTGGACCTGATGGTTTGTGCAGACGGGGGGGTGCATGTGGCGGAGATGAATTTGCGCCATACGATGGGGATGGTGGCGCATGAGAGGATAAGGGATATGGGTTATAGGTTATAGAGAAAGGAGAAGTATGAGTTTTGTTGAAGCGTTGTTACTGTCGTTGGCGCTGTGTGTTGACACGCTGGTGGTGTCGTCGGCGACGGCATTGCGGAGCAGGATGAGCGGGCGCCGAGGGTTGCTGCTGGGGTTGATTCTTGGTTTCTGCCAGTTTGCATTCCCTTTGGTGGGGGCGCTGATCGGGGATGTGGCCCGAGCTTTTATCGAGGCGGTGGACCACTGGATAGCTTTCGGGCTGTTGGCGATGATTGGCGGGAAGATGATATGGGAGGGGGTGAAGGGAGAGGATGGAGAGGACGAGGCGAGGGGAGGAACTTCGCGTCGCTCGCTGGTGTGGGGTTATTTCCTGCTTGGGGTGGCGACGAGCATCGACGGGCTGGCGGTGGGCATCGGGTTGGGTTTGGACAATCCGATAGGGGAAGTGCTCTGGATAGTGACGACGATTGGGGTGGTGACGTTCGTTGTGGCGGAGACGGGAGTCTTTCTTGGCAGACGCAAGATACCGATACCGGAACGCTCCGCCAACATGATCGCAGGTGTAGTCCTTGTTGGGCTTGGGGTGAAGATATTGCTGGAGCACTTGGGGATTTTGTAGAGGAGGGAGGTTAATGTGATACGATGATTTTTGACGGAGGGCGATTGGCGACGATGATGAGGTAGAGGCCAGCTGGTAGGGGTTGATTTTGGACAATGCGACCCAACGCGTCAAACACGTGGACAGCCTCACCGTCGGCACCCTCGACAATAATGCGACCATCTAAGGTGTAAATCTTCATCGCTTTAGCGTCAGGCTCGCCCATCCCCAAATTACAGTCCTCCACTAATCGGTCGGCAAATTGTCCCCAGTATCGCCTGACAATACGCGAAAGCGTAAGGGAACACCTCTCTCGTCATCTGTGGCAGCGAGACCGAGCCGCTTTTCCCTGGTGGACACTCCTGCAGCCTCGTCGAATCCTTGCTGAAAAGCATTCCGTCGATTGTCCGGTAGTTCGGGTGGCCTTCGTCCACATCGATACTTGTCAGGCCATTCGCTGCAAACGCCAGTTTTTCAATCTTAGTCACCGACGCAGGGACGTTCATTATAGACGGACAATTGGCAAACAGGAAGCATCCCTGCTTTCCCGTCACCTCCACCGTATGCTCCTCTGTCGATAGAACGTGGTAACCTATTCCTCCCGACATGAAATTCTGTGCCGAGGCAACGGCTGGTAAACATGTCGCCATCAGGACGGCGAGGGATTTGATGATGTGGTGTTGCATGTTGGAGGTGTTTTTGCTTATTCTACATTATTGTTGACCTTGTGGAAAACTCGGTCGAACTTGGCATGTTGCTCAGGAGTGTAGTTGTCGTTGCTAACGGTAATGGTTTCGCTCACTTTATCGTAAGTTATGCGCAGGGTTTCCAATTGTTCGCCATACATGTTGAATTCTGTCATACTACCGGAAGTTTCACCATCGAACTGATAGACAAAGTCGAATGGAGCGGGGTCAAAACTATAGGGTTCAAGCATTGTTTGCATCGTTCGACCAGTGGAATCCGTAAAGAACTCCATTGTCATGTTATAGACAAAGTGAATTTCAGAACCTGCGATAATGTCGTTAAAGTCTTGATGAGCCTCCCAGTGCGTCCCAACGAATGAGACGGTCTCTTGTCCGGGAGTGGGGTTGACGGAGCCTTCGTTTGGTTCTTCTTTGCTGCAGGAGACTAGCAGCATCGCGCCCAGGGCAAGTGTGAAGAAAGTCCGGTGGACTTTCGATAGCGAAGCGGAGAACAAAAGGGATTTGATGATGTGGTGTTGCATATTGGATATGTCTTAAATGTCCATCGGGTGAAACACATGGGGATAGTAGTCCTCGATGGTGAGTGTGAGAGTGTCTTTGATGGTCTCGTAGCTGAATGGGGTGTTTTCATCTCCGAAGATGGTACCGGAACTCACGCCGTCGAAGGTGTAGGTCGTCTCAATGGTTCTTGCTCCGGTCAGTTCGCCCTCAAAGATGGCCTTTCGGAAAAGCAGCGCTGTGCTGTCGGACATGAACACGAGTTCTTCCTCCCAATAGGTGTCATCAAACGTCGTATTAACCATCCTACCCTGCCAGGCGGTGTGTACCAGTGATACTTTGCCGTCGTTGTCGCTCGGCTGGATGGGGTCGTTTTCTTTCTCGCAGCCAACGGTGGCCGTCAGCAGCATCGCGCCAAAGGCGAAGGCGGCGAGGGATTTGATGATGTGGTGTGTCATATTGATTATGTATTTGATGGTTTACTATTTCATTACTACAATTTTTCGCGCCGGACGATCGCCGACCTTCACAATATAGACCCCCGTCGTCAATGCCTCATTACGGACACTGCGGCCTGTGATGTCAAAGATGCGGACGGTCTCGACTTCGGCACCCTCGACGATGATGCGGCCACCGAGCGTGTAGATGTTGATGTTCTCCACGTCGGGGTCGCCGATGCCCAGGTTGCAGTCTTCGACATATTTGTCTGCAAACTGGCCCCAGTAGCTGTCGGCCAGCCATGTGTTGAGGCTCCCGCAGGGGACAACGATGCTGTCGGCATCCGTCCCGTCGAGGCAGCCATACGTACCGTAGCCGTCATCGGTGGTTGCGGGCGGCATGGTGTTCTTGAGGCGTAGCATCTGCAAGGGCTGACTGTAGAATGCACCCACCTCGATGGTGTCGACTGGGGCGGAGAAGGTGAGCCTTTTGAGCCTTCCACGGTAGTCGCCGATGAAGGCGGTCATCCTGACAACCCGCAACGTCGGGGGCAGCGTCAGCTCCGTGAAGGAGCAGTCGCCAAAGGCGCATGTGTCTATTACCTCGACGGCGTCGCCCCAGGTGATGTTCGACAGGGAGTTGCACATGAAGAATGCAGCCTCGGGGATGGTACGTAATCCATTAGGAATCTCAATAGAGGTTAGATGGTTGCAACTATGGAAACAGCCTTCGCTCATAGTGTCTAATATTGTGGGCATGCCAACGCGGGTCAGCGACTGGCAGTAGTAGAATGCATATTCGTCGATAAAATGCAGATGGCTGGGCAGGTCGATGCTTCGCAGCGAGCTGCCGTTGAACGCCTCGTTGCCGATGGTGGTCACTCCGTCGGGGACGTGGACATACTTGACATTGCTGTTGCCGCCGAAGCCGTTGACATAACGCAGTGTGTTCGGAAGAAATACGGAGTCGGCGCTCTTGTGGGCGGAAACAAGGGAGTCGCCTCCGGCGGAGTATATCATCATCCCATCCATATAGTAATGCGTGTTCCCTTCCGCGATGGAGAGGTTGTTGAGGGCGGGGCAGTTCACGAAAGGTCCTGGGGCAATATGCGTCACCGACGAGGGGATGACGATGTTGTTCAGCCGCTGGTTGTCCACAAAGGCCCAGTAGCCGATGCTTTCAAGGCCTTCGGGGAGCGTCACGCCGGTGATGTTCTGGCAATAGGCGAAAGCGTTGGCGGCCAAGTGACGTGTGCGCTGCGGCAACGTGACGACTCCGCTTTTGGTCATCAGGCATTCCACAAGTGTCGTGGTATCCTTACTGAACAGCATCTTGTCCATCGACATAAAGTTGGGGTTGTTCTCGTCCACATTGATGGCGTTCAGGTTGAATGCCGCAAATGCCAGTGTTTCAATGTCCGTCACCGAAGCAGGAACATTGATGGTAGATGGACAGTTGGCGAAAAGAAAACAACCATATTTTATCTGCGTGACCGACGA
>JAFSLX010000083.1 GCA_017448185.1 Bacteroidales bacterium | reverse complement strand
AGCCTCTATGAATGGCAGGAGATAGAAGCATTAGAACTTGGCAATAAAAAAATAGACGAGCTCCGAAAAGAAATAAACAATATCAATATTCAAATGATAAAATTTTCTCTATTGGGTGAAACAATACTGGAATGGAACGACTATGGTAGGCTGTCAGATTATTATATTCTGATTTAGCGGTCATCGCATTATTGATATATTCCCATTTATTACGCTATCCAGTGGAAGTACACCCAGAAGGATATGTATATCACCCAAGCGAATATGGAAAACAGGGCTATCGGTGCGATGATGTAAAACACACGTAGTGACATCCAGACACCTTCGCCCCTGCGAACAATATCCGCCAATTCTTCTGATTGGTCGTTGAACATGGCTTTCAGCTTTTTCATATGTTGGGCAAGGACATCACTCTCTTGTTCTATTGCCTTGCGGTTGGTCTCCTGAACCTGAGTAACGCTGCCCTCGTCCAGATGGGCGGTGAGGTGCATGTTCTCTACACGGACAATCTGCGCCACAATACCAGTGACGATATTGTCAGCAGAATCCTTGGCCGCATAGAAAGCCTTCATGGTTTCACTAAGGTCATCCTTGGCAGAATCCTGTGCCTTGGTCGCCTCGTTCAATGAGGTGCGCGAGAGTTCCATTTCCTGGATCTCCTTGCGCAACAAGCCCAGCTTCTCCTGAATCACATTCTCGGCTTCTGCCACTTGCAGGACATCCTCCAGTCCTGCGTTCTCGCCAGCATTGGCGGTTGGTGCCGCCTTCGATTCTTCCGTTGGGCGGTATTCTTGTATTGGTTTCTGTCTCAGTCCCATATTAACGTCCTCGTTTATATCCGTATTTCGGTTTTGGTGTACTCATTCGTGTGGCCATCTGTGCACATCGGCGTGCCCATTCCTCGTCATCGTCCTTGTCACGTCCCCAGCCGCTGTCTGGTGCGCTGCCACCTCCGCCGCTGCTCTCGCTCATGGAGGTTGCTGCGTCGATATAGCCAGCAAACAGGAGCATGGCGACCTTCACGACATCCTCATGTGTGGCAGTCTCGTTGTCTGGATGCACGGACACCTCACGGTCTATCAGGTCGTGAATGGCCTGTGGAATATCAATGTGACAGTTCTCGTCCTTATAAGGTATGTCTTTGATATATCGGGGCGGTTCGGCTGTCCGCTGTTGCTCTGCCTTCCGCTCCATATAACGCTCCACTACGGACTTCGGCTTAGTGGCATCAGGTGTGGCACTGACAGGTCGGGACAACTGGCTGTCAGGTTTCAGCCCTGTGCCAGAAGGAGCCCCTATGCGCTGTCCATCATGCTGATGGAGTTTCTGCCAGGTATGCTCTATCTTCGTCACAGTGAGGTTACGGGCTACGCCCAGTTCCGAAGCCTTGAAGTGGCTGTTGCCCATCCAGACGGTGTAGCCCACGAGTTTTCCCTGCTTGTCATGGCGGAGCATGACGGAATAGCCCTTAGACTTCATCTTGTCACAGTAGCCCTCCCAAGTGAACTTGTCAAGCTCACGGAGCGCTGCTTTACAAGCATCGTTTATCTGGTGTCTGTGGCGGTCGCGTATATCCTTTGGCAGTTTCCATCTGCGGCGTTGGTTGATGATGTCAGCGGCCATCCAGCCACGCTCACGAATCTTGTGGTCGTTGTTCACATGACCGTCCATATCCACTCGGTTCACCACGATATGCAGATGTGGAATGCCGGATTCACTATCGACGTGGAGCGATGCCACATATTGGCTATGCGCCAGGTTGGTATGTGCGTCCTTCGGTCTGCCATGGTAAGGGGTCATGTCGAGAGAATCAAACTCGTTGATGAACTCATCGACGAGTTGCTGCCAGTCGGCCATCGGGGCCAAGGTGGCGCGGTTCCGCACCGTTCTCATCGTTGCCTCGGTTGGAATCGTTGCCGGAGCTATGCTGTCGGCGGGGATGATGGATGTGGCGCGGCACGGCATCATGCAACCGGCCTACTACTCTTTCAGCGAGGTGATGATGCTCTTCCTAGCCGTAATGGTAACGGATGTGATTGTCCTTGATGTGTTCAACTCACGTGGAATGCCTACATCCACCACCGTGTCGTTGGTGTTCGAGCTTTTGGGCGGCACATTCGTTTTGGCACTCCTTAAGATGTCAACCGACGGCAGTCTGGAAATGTCCGATCTTCTCAATTCCAGCAAGGCGTTGTCCGTCATCATCGCCATTTTCGTTAGCGTCGCCCTCGCCTTTGTTACGGGTGCCGTGGTTCAGTGGATTTCCCGTCTCATCTTCACCTTCCGCCCCCATCGGCATCCTTACGCCGAGGCTTTCTTTGGAGGCATCGCCTTCACCATACTCATTTATTTCATCTTCATTAAGGGGCTTGCCGGCACTCCCCTTATCGGAGACGAAACCAAGGCGTGGATTGCCCAAAACACTGGGATGCTTTTGTTCTGCATATTTTGTGTGACGACATTTATTTCACTTTGCCTTGTCATTGTGAGGGTGAACATCTTCCGTCTCGTCGTCCTTTTCGGGACTTTTGCTTTGGCGATGGCTTTTGCAAGCAACGACCTGGTGAACTTTGTCGGTGTGCCTCTCGCCGGTTTGTCCTCATTCCAAGACTGGATGCAGCACGGAGCCACCGACCCCGACACATTTATGATGAACGCCCTGATGGAATCCGAGAAATCGCCGTTTGGCTATCTGGCCGTCGCCGGGGTGATAATGATTGTGGCATTGGCCACCTCGAAGAAGGCCCAGAATGTGGTGAAGACCGAGGTGGGCCTGGGCCGACAGGACGAGAGCGACGAGATGTTCGGCTCCAGCCAGGCAGCGCGTACCATAGTGCGTTCGGCGCAAGCGGCCAAGACGGCCGTTT
>JAFSLX010000079.1 GCA_017448185.1 Bacteroidales bacterium | reverse complement strand
TTCAGTCGTTGTTCAGTCAAACACTGAACAACGACTGAACAACGACTGAACAACAGGCGACGAAGTAAGCTACAGGATGAAATGTGCAATGCAATAGTCCAACACTCATCATTTTTTCATATTGAGCAACAACACGTTCTATCCAAAGAGTATTTTTTTTATTTCTATATGCAAAAAATTGCGTATCTTTGCAAATTAAATTTATCCGAACAAAATATTGCGCAATATGTATACAGACACCACTAAATTCATCGGCGAAGGCCTCACGTACGACGACGTGCTGTTAGTGCCCGCCTACAGCGAAGTGCTTCCGCGCGAAGTATCGGTAGCTTCGCGTTTTTCCAAGAACATCATGCTCAACACACCGCTCGTGTCGGCCGCTATGGACACCGTGACCGAGGCCGCCATGGCCATCGGCATGGCCCAGGAAGGCGGCATCGGCGTGCTGCACAAGAACATGAGTATCGAGCGTCAGGCCAACGAGGTGCGCAAGGTGAAACGTGCCGAGAACGGCATGATTATCGACCCCGTCACCCTGCACAAGGACGCCAAGGTGAAGGATGCCCTGCACCTGATGGAAGAATACGGCATCGGCGGCATCCCCATCGTGGATGAGAACCGCATGCTCATCGGCATGGTGACCAACCGCGACCTGCGCTTCGAACGCGACATGGAGCGCCCGCTGAGCGAAATCATGATCACCAAGCTCATCACCACCCACGAAGGCACCACCTTCGCCGAGGCCACCGACATACTGCAGCAGCACAAAATCGAGAAGCTGCCCGTGGTGAACAAGGAAGGCCAGTTTATGGGCCTCATCACCTATCGCGACATTATGAAGACCAAAGAGCGCCCCAACGCCTGCAAGGACAGCAACGGCCGTCTGCGCGTGGCCGCCGGCGTGGGCATCACGCCCGACATGATGGACCGTGTCGACGCGCTGGTCAAAGCCGGTGCCGACGCTATCGTCATCGATACCGCCCACGGCCACTCAATCCGCGTGGTGGAAGCCCTGAAGAAGGTAAAGAGCACCTACAAGGATATCGACGTGGTGGTGGGCAACATCGCCACCGGCGAGGCAGCCCTGATGCTGGCCGAGGCCGGTGCCGACGCCATCAAGGTGGGTATCGGGCCCGGAAGCATCTGCTCGACCCGTATCGTGGCCGGCATCGGCGTGCCGCAGCTCACCGCCGTGTGCGAAGTGTGCGGTGCCTTGAAGCAGAACGGATATGACGTGCCTGTCATCGCCGACGGCGGCATCCGCTACAGCGGCGATATAGTGAAAGCCCTTGCCGCAGGTGCCAGCTCGATTATGGTGGGCAGCCTGGTGGCTGGTGTGGACGAAGCTCCGGGCGAGACCATCATCTTCGAAGGCCGCAAATTCAAGAGCTACCGCGGTATGGGAAGCCTCGAGGCCATGCAGAGCGGATCGAAAGACCGTTACTTCCAGGACAAAGAGACCGATGCCAAGAAACTTGTGCCCGAAGGCGTGGTGGGACGCGTGCCCTACAAAGGCACCCTCAACGAGGTGCTCTACCAGATGGTAGGCGGCCTGAAGGCCGGCATGGGCTACACCGGTAGCCGCACCATCGGCGACCTGCAGAAAGCCAAGTTCATCCGCATCACCGCCGCCGGCCGCACCGAGAGCCACCCGCACGACATCGCCATCACCCGCGAGGCACCGAACTATTCGAGATAAGACAAGAAGTTAGACAGAAGTTAAGCAGTTAAGACCAATGAAGAAAAAGCTGTTGGCTGCGGCCATCTTTTCACTTTTCACTTTTCACATTGCACAAGCCCAAAGCGACCCCATAGTGATGGAGGTTGGCGGAAAGCAAATCCGACAGTCGGAATTCATGAAGGAATTCAACCAGTCGGTGGGCAACAACCTGAAGAAACGCCATGGCGTGACCAACGACGAGAAACGCCAAGCCTTGAAAGAATACACCGAGCTTTACGCCACCTTCCGCGCCAAAGTGGAGGATGCCAAAGCACAGGGATTCGACACCATGCCTGATATGCTGCGCGAACTGGCCCGTTACCGCAAGGATCTCGCTGCACCCTACCTGATCGATTCGACGGTGCTCGAACGCCTGCTGCACGAGGCTTACGACCGCAACCACTATTCGCTGCATGCAGCACACATACTGGTGCGTGTAAAACCCGATGCATCGGCCGAAGATACCCTTGCCGCCCTGCAGCGCGCCCACGAACTGCGCCAGCGCGTGGTAAATGGCGAAGATTTCTATGCCGTGGCCGCTGAAGAGGTGCACCGCATCTCGCCCAAAGCACAGCTACGCCCCAACGAAGGTGAGCTGGGCTACTTCTCGGTGTTCGACATGGTCTATCCTTTCGAGAATGCCGCTTACGCCCTGAATGTGGGAGAAGTAAGCCAGCCTGTGCGCACCCGTTTCGGCTATCATATCATCAAACTGATTGACAAGGTATCGATGTACGGCAAATGCACCATGGCCCACATTTGGCTGAAAAGCAACGACTCGGCCTCCAACCGTGGTGCAATCAACATGATGTACAACCAGTTGAAAGATGGACAGGATTTCGCCATGGTGGCTCGCCAGAGCGACGACCGCTCGACCGCCAACAGCGGAGGACTGCTGTCGGATGCAACCCTCTCACAATTGCCGCCAGAATATGTGAGCCGCCTGCAGAATATGAAAGAGGGCGAATTTTCCAAGCCTTTCTTCACCCAATACGGATGGCACATAATCAAACTGATACAAAAAGACACCCTGCCGCCCTACGAAAGTATGGTCCCCTACTACAAGTCGAAGATGTCGCGTGACCCGCGTGGCGAAGAGTCGCGCAAGAATTTCGCACGCATCTGCCGCCAGCGCTACCATATTGTCGACAACACAGTCACCCCCGTCGAGCAGCCCAAATCGCCCAAAGGCAAAAAGAACAAAGGCAAACTGCAACAGCCCGTTCAGATGAAGGCTTCGCTCGACGAGCTGATTACCATCGTGCCCGATTCGGTGATGAGCGGCCTGTGGCGCTACAAGGATACCTCGTTCAAAGACTTGCGTCCGTTGGTCGAAATGCCTAACCGCACCTACAATGTCCTTGATGTGGCCCGCTACATCAAAAGGCACCAGAAATCGGAACGTAACAGAACCACGATTCCTTACTATATCCGGAACAAGTACAACGAATTTATCGACAGTGTCACAATCGTCTATGCTGACAGCCAACTCGAGAACGAGCACGCCGACTTTGCCGAGGTCGTTGACGAATACCGTCGCGGATTGATGATATTCAACTACAACGAAAAGATGATTTGGGGCAAAGCTGTAAACGACAGTGTCGGATTTGCCCAATACTATGCCCGGGAAAGCAGCACGAAGCACCTTGACAATCCTGCCGACTCGCTCTACTTCTGGAAGAAACGAGCCCGTCTGGTTATCCTCGACGTTGCCGACAGCACTATGCTTGCACCCAACAAGGCACAGAAGATGCTTGTCAAAGCAGCAAAAAAGAATATGGGTAGCCTGGAAATGAAGCAAATGCTAAGTGAAAAGTGTAAGAACACCAATGGCAATGAGCCGGTATCGCTCGACCTGCAACTGGTAGAGTTCAGCCGCCAGGATATACTGCAAGACAACGAATGGAGCAAAGGTGTATACCTGCATCCCCACGGCCACGGCTACCGCGCCATCGTGGTGGAGGATGTCATTGCGCCCGTCATCAAATCGCAGCGTGAAGCCCGTGGCTACTACTTGAACGGCTACCAGAATGAAGTGGAAGAAAACCTGAACCAAACCCTGCGGAAGAAATACAATGTCAAAATCCATTGGGATGTTGTCAACAAAATCAATTATTAAGGTTCTCTGCCTTTGCCTGCTGACCAGCGGATGCAGCCTCTTCGCGAACGATGAGGAGGAGCAGATGGTGGCTCAGGTGTATGACTACACACTCTACCAAAGTGACCTTGAGGGTTTGGTGCCCAATGGCATATCGTCGGAAGACAGTATGTCGATTGTCGACAACTATGTCGACCAATGGATTCGTCAGATGGTGATTCTCGCCAAAGCCGAGAAAAACGTCAAAGACGACCTCTCGAAACAGCTGAACGAATACCGCAACAGCCTGCTGACCTACGCCTACGAACAACAAATGGTCGACCAAATGCTCGACACCAATATCAGTGAAGAGCAAATACAGGAATACTACAACGAACACTCGGGCGACTTTCTGCTGAAAAGCGCTATCGTCAAAGCTGTATACGTCAAAGCGCCCAAAAACTCATCCCACCTGCAACGGCTACGCACCCTTGTATCAAAAAGCCCGTTCGACGACAAGGATGTCGTAGAGCTGGAGCAACACGCTACCAAACATGGCTTTACAGGCTATTATGACGCTACCACATGGATACCGTTCTACAACCTGCAGACTTCCGTTCCCATTACCACCTACAACGAAGGTCTTTACCTGAAGCAGAACCGAACCATACAACTGAGCGACGATTCTCTCAGCTATTTCGTTCGCATACTTGACTATAAGGTGAGCGATGAAATATCGCCCCTCGAAGTGCAGCATGAGAATATCCGTTCCATTCTGCTCAACCATCGCAAATTAGAAATACTGAACAAATTGCAGTCCGACCTGCTGAAGAAAGCCGAGGCAGGCGGCCATATCAAACGCAACAACAAGAAAGAATAAATGAAAAAGATTGTCGCCATCATACTATTATCGACCGCGGCCCTGTCGGTATGGGCCCAGCGCGAAACACGCGTCGACGGCGTTGCCGCTATCGTTGGCAAAAACATCGTCAAATATTCCGATATCGAACGCTCCTATGCCCAGATGCGCATGCGCGTGGGGGTGGAAAACAGTTTCGCAAACCGCTGTGCCATCCTCGAGAATATGATTCTCAACCAACTACTGGTACACAAAGGAGAGGTGGACAGTATCGAGGTGTCGGACGACGAGGTTGACCAGTACGTGCAGATGTATCTCCAGAACGATATGCGCCAATATGGCACCAAACAAGCCCTGCAGGAAGCCACAGGTTTCAACTACGAAGAATTGAAGGAGCAGTACCAACGTATGATTCGTAACTACATGCTTAGCAGCCGTGCACAGCAGAAAATTACCGAGGAGGTGAAAATAACCCCGGCTGAGGTAACACAGTTTTTCAACAGTCTCGATGCCGACAGTCTGCCCACCATTCCTGAGCGTTACGAGTTCTCGGAAATAGTACTTCAACCCGAAATATCAGAAGCCGAGCGTGAAAGAGTTCGCGCCGAATTGGCCGAATTACGCGAAAGAGTATTGAAGGGAGAAAAGTTCTCAATGCTTGCCACACTTTACTCGCAAGATCCCGAATCAGCCAAAAAAGGAGGTGAATTGGGATTTTTCACTCGTGGCGAAATGGTCAGTGAGTTCGAATCGGCCGCATTTGCACTTAAACCCGGCGAAGTATCGCCCATCATAGAGACCAAATTCGGATTCCATATCATCCAACTTATCGAACGTCGTGGTAATACCATCAATGCCCGACATATCCTCATCTCACCGAAAGTGTCATCCGAAGATCTGCTACAAGCCCGCATGAAGCTCGACAGTGTAGCCACAGAGATACGTGCCGGACATATCAGTTTCATCGAAGCCGCACAACGCTACAGTACCGCCGCCAACGCCAAACAGGGGGGCACGGCTGTCAACCCGGCTGATGGTAGCACTCGTTTTGACAAAGCCGCTGTCGACCAACGCTATTACACAGTCGGCATACCCGGTATGGACGAGGGGCAGGTGAGCAACGCAACCCAAATGAAGACCGAAGACAACAAGGATGCTTACCGCATCGTGATGCTAAACAAAAAGCATCCATCACACAAGGCCAACCTTACCGATGACTATGACGCCATCTACAATGCTGCCCTCAACAATGCCCAACAGAATAAATTACGCCAGTGGGCCAAGAAGCAGGCCTCGATAACCTACATTCATATTTGTGACGAATACAAAGACTGCATTTTCGAAAACTTACAGATAAAACAATGACAGATAAAGAACAACTCAACCTGTTAGTTGAAAAATACACAGCACTTAAGCATGAAATAGGCAAAGTCATCGTCGGGCAAGACGAAGCCATCAACAGCCTTCTGCTTTCGCTCTTCTCGGGTGGTCATTCATTGCTGCTCGGTGTTCCCGGATTGGCCAAAACCCTTATGGTCAACACTCTTGCCAAAGCACTCGGACTGAGTTTCAGTCGCATACAGTTCACTCCCGACCTGATGCCGTCCGATATCACAGGCTCGGAAATTCTCGACGACTCGCGCAACTTCAAGTTTGTCAAAGGTCCGGTTTTTTCAAATATTGTTCTGGCCGACGAAATCAACCGTACCCCGCCGAAGACACAAGCAGCACTCCTCGAAGCCATGCAGGAGCACACCGTCACCGTGGGAGGCAACAACTATCCCCTCCCTTCCCCATTCTTGGTGCTTGCCACACAGAACCCCATTGAACAGGAGGGAACCTATCCCCTGCCCGAGGCTCAGCTCGACCGTTTCATGTTTAACATTCGTTTGGACTATCCCTCATTTAACGAAGAGGTGGAAATTGTCAAACAGACAACCGTCGATACACACCCGCAGGTCAATCCCATACTCGGTGCCAACGAAATCCTGGCATTCCAACAAGTCATCCGTCGCATGCCAGTACCTGACAACGTGGTCGAAAATGCCGTCAAACTTGTCACACATACACGTCCCAACTCCGAACAACAGTCCACAAGCTCTGCACTAACCAAATACATTTCGTGGGGTGCGGGTCCACGTGCATCGCAATACCTAATTATCGGAGCCAAAACCCATGCCGCACTGCATGGCAAATTCTCGCCCGACCACGAGGACGTGGCTGCCGTAGCCGTCAATGTGCTTCGTCACCGCATAGTCCGCAACTATTACGCCGAAGCCGAAGGCATTTCTACCGATGCCATTATTAAATCATTATTATGATACAGCCCATCGTCAAACGTAGTCTGCTGGCCTTAGCTCTGACCATACTGTTCGGCAGCGTAGCAGCACAGACACCGCGACAAAGCATCACCTGGGACAATGTGCAGCGTGAATATCTTGTACATGTTCCCACGCAACATACAGAAGGTACTCCACTGCCTCTATTGTTTTTCATGCACGGTCTGGGTGGCGACATCAGCCGCTATGACTCATGGTACGACTTACAAACTGCGGCTGACCAGTACGGTTGGATTATTGTGCTGCCTCAGGCACTTCCCTATACCATCGACTATATGGGATATCCATTCGATTTGGGTAGCACTTGGAACGCTGGTATCGAAGTGACAATCGGCGAACTGCATTATGCACTCAATAGCAAGGTAGACGATGCCGGTTTCCTGATGGCGTTGATCGATACACTTGACAGCCAATACACAATCGACCACGACAGCATATTCTTTTCGGGTATCTCTATGGGTGGTTTCATGACCCACCGCATGGCCATTGAACATGGCGACCGTATTGCCGGCTTTGGTGCTATCAGCGGTCTGATAGCCTTGCCTTTGGCCGACCGCAATCCTGTAAATCCGGTCAACATGCTGCACATACACGGCACCGACGACGAAGTTATTTCCTATTATGGATACCTCAATGTCCCCCTTTTGGGAGAAATAAAAATGGGCATCAGCGTCGATAGCGTAATTGACTATTGGGTAAGTCACGACCACTGCAATCCTACTCCGACCATCGACAGCATGCCCGACCGCATTGACGACGGTATGCGATTTGTCCGTTACTCTTATGACGAAGGCGAGCAAAACTCCCACGTGCAGTTCCTGAAAGTCATTGGTGGCCAGCATGAATGGTATGTCGATGAAATGCAATACGATGTAGACTACATGGTGGAACTGCACGAATTTTTCTGCCGCCGCCAACCACACTACTCGGGCATCGACGGATTGCCAATCTCCAATCTTAATGTTTACCCTAATCCTGCCACCGACCGCGTAAACATCACAGTACATCAACCCTCCGAGTTATACATATATAATATTCAGGGCAAACTAATCTCCTCCTACCACCTCGAAGCTGGCAACAATACCATCGACATTACCTCACTGCATTCAGGCCTGTACCTGTTTCGCACAAATGACGACACCATTCAGAAGATAAACATCATATCCAACCATGAATAAACTGTTGGTTATCATAGCAACTGCTATGATGATAATGCCTGTTGCCGCACATGCCGACAACAAATACAAGAAACAAGAAAACAAAGTCGCAGTGCTGCACGACGATATGGACAGCCTGCGACTGTCTTTTATCACAGGAGAATTGGTCTTTGGGGAAAAGTCGCTCCTTGGCGAACAATTTTCAACACTGACAATTGCCGACTATACACCTTCAACCTCCATCGGTTGTCCCGACCTGCCTGTATTCTCACAATTTATCGAGATTCCCATCTGCAAAGGATTCGACGTACGAGTAAGCGATGCTGTGTTCGACACCATCGAGGCACCTCAAAAGACTGTGCTACCTGTTCAGCCACCTCGTCGCAAAAGCGACACTTCTACCCCTGTTCTTGTTATGAACAAAGAAGTGTATGCCAACGATGTCTTTTACAGCATGGCAATAGCCTCTGTAGAGCCTATCGGAATTGCACGCGACCGTAATCTGGCCCGCCTGCAATTCTCACCAGTCAGCTATAACCCAGTCAGCCATAAGATTATTATCTGTCGACAAGTCACCGTAACAGTAGTTTATCGCGATGTAGACAAATATACCACACAAGATTTGTTCAATCGCCACAATACCCCTGCATTCGCTCCACCTGCCAACAGAATAAACAACCTTTTTTCCAAAGGCATAAACACCTCAGCTCCCATCCGCTATTTAATTGTATCTCACAGCATGTTCCGAGGCTATTTAGATACTTTTATTGATTGGAAACGTCGCAAAGGCTTCATTGTCGACATAGTATATACCGACAATCCAAATGTGGGAACCACAACAACAAGCATTGCAAACTACATTAAAAGCCAATATTCCAACGCCACCTCCGCCAATCCTGCTCCAACCTATCTGCTACTCGTTGGCGACATGGAACAGATTCCCGCCTTCGTCGGTGTGAGCAATAACGAGCATTTCACCGACCTCTACTATACCACTTGGAACATCGGCGATGATGTACCCGACTGCTACTGTGGCCGATTCTCGGCCCAGAATGTCGAACAACTGATACCCCAGATTGAGAAAACCCTCATGCACGAGCAATACACCTTTGCCGACCCGACGTTCCTCGACCATGCTATCATGGTATCGGGGGTAGATGGAGGTAACCCTGGAGATAATGGATACAATTGTGGCGACCCGTCAATGGACTATGCAATCACCAACTACATCAACGGCTACCACAATTTCCAACAGGTGCGCTACTTCAAGAACGACACCTCGATAGTACCCTCTGTGCCCAATGTCATCATAGGATCCAGCAACGAAGCGAACGCCGAATACATTCGCAATTGCTACAGCCAAGGTGCAAGCATCATCAACTACACCGCCCACGGAAGCCCTACTTGTTGGGGAACACCATACCTCGGCACCGAAAATGTACCCGAGATGACTAACCATCAACGCTTCGGTCTGATGATTGGAAATTGCTGCCAAAGCAATACATTCTCCCTCGATGCCTGCCTCGGCGAAGCACTGCTTCGACAGGGGAACTATTGCGGTGCCGTAGGGTACATCGGAGCCAGCAACAGCACCTATTGGTCCTACGACTTCTTCTGGACTGTCGGTGCCCGTTCAAATATCGGTGCCAACATGTCGATGAATTATAGTGCCACACAGCTCGGTGCCTACGATTGCTTGAACCACACTCACAACGAAGTCTACTCAAAATGGGCCACTACCCAAGGGGCCATCATGATGGCAGGCAACCTCGCCGTGGCCTCGGTCAATGGTACCAACGCACTCTATTACTGGGAAATTTACCATCTGATGGGCGACCCGTCGCTCATGCCCTATCTAACCCAGCCCAATGTGCTCAACCTGACCATGCAGCCGGTGATTACCACTGTTGCCACTACCCTGCAGATTACAACGGAGCCACACGTCTACGTAGCAATTACCGACACAACTAACCACACCTTGATAGCTTCCGCCTTCGCCAACACGCTGGGTATTGCCACCATCGACCTTCCATACAATCTACCGGTCGGTACCTACGAGGTCACCGCCTCGGCCCAAAACTATCGCACTGCATTGCGTTCGCTACAAGTGGTGGAACCCACCTCAAATGCTCCTTATACCATAGCCACACACATTACTCCTACCACATCGGTCAATGCCGGAAGTTCGGTTCCGTTCACCATTTCAGTCCGTAATATCGGCACCGCTCATGCCTCCAATGTAACGGTTCGTCTTGCATCGAACAACCCAAGAATCACCATCCCCAACAATTCAATCGTAGTGCCACGCATCGAAGCCAATGAGACACTGGAACTCACCACCACTCTCGATGCCAACTTCGCCCAGCAAATTACCGACGGCAGCCGTGTAATCATCGAGGCCTTGGTTTCATGGGGCAACAATACAACCACTGTCGACTTTCCAGTTTATGTCAATGCACCGGTACTCACTGTCGTCTATTCTGACAATATGCCCACTGTCCTGCCGGGCAATACAACCAGCCTCGAAGCCACTATCTACAACCACGGTCACGCTGCCCTCCCGTCGAGCCGTCTCGCCCTACAATCGCCCACCTCGCTACTTTCAATCACCGAAATCGACTCTACACCGTTCACCATCGCCCCGGGGACCAGCACCCTATGCCACTACACATTGCAGGCCGACAATCGCCTCCCTCATGGTATTTTAATTCCTTTACGGGCACGAGTCAATGGTTTCCACAGCCCTGTCGATGACACCTTGAACCTCTTCACCAGCCTGCCTGCCAACGAAACATTCGAAGGTGGTAACTTCCACCTCTCAGGTTGGAGCCAAGGTTCAATCCCATGGACATTCACTTCCGAAACAGCAGCCGACGGCAGCATGAGCCTACGGTCGAACAGCAGCACCACACACAACCAGACCTCCGACATCACCCTCAACTACACCTTCACCCATTCCGACAGCATCCGATTCCGCTACAAGGTTTCCAGTGAAGGTAACTACGACAAATTCAAGCTCTATATCGACAATGAAGAAGTGTTCAATGCCTCAGGCCAAGTCGACTGGGTTCCGCTCGTTTTTCCTGTTCCCGAAGGCAGCCACTCGTTCCGTTTCTCCTACGAGAAAGACTATAGCGTCAGCGACAACTCCGACTGCGCTTGGATCGACCATATCATACTTCCACCTGCCATCACCCCCGCATCCTTCCAAAGCGAACAGGTCTGCGTGGGTAGCACTTTTATTATTGGCGAAGACACCATCAACACCGACAACCCGACTTCGGGAGTACACGTCAGCACAACCAGCAACGGCATAGAACTCGTCGACTACGTGGTGCTATCCTCTTTCAATGTCGACACTTTTGTGACAATTTGCGACAGTTTCACCTTCTTCGGACAAGCCTACACCCAATCCTGTACCGACACCATTTTGCTGCCCAACACTTCCGGTTGCGACTCGGTCTTGACGCTACACCTCACTGTAAACCACTCGGTCAGCACCAATATCGAGGTCTCTGTTGAAGGAAACAGTTACCAATGGGGCGACTCAATCTACACTGCTTCGGGCGAATATCAGCAACATTTCACCTCTGCCGTAGGATGCGACTCGCTCGTCACTCTCAACCTTACTCTCATTCACGACTCCGTCGCTATCAACAACCTCTCACCTTTCACTTCGTTCCTTTCACCCTATCCCAACCCCACTACCGGCACTGTCACCTTTGCTGAAATTCCTGACGGAACACCCATCGAAGTCTACGACATCACCGGACGAAAAGTATCCTCATTCAAGATTCATAATTCAGAATTAACAATTGACCTCACACCTCTGCCAACAGGTACCTACACCCTCCGACTCACCCTACCGACAGGTGTCGCCGCTTGCCGTGTTATGAAAAAATAAGAACACCATACAATATTTTGTTTTATGATGCGTTAACTTAAATAATGAAAAATTAAAAAAGAAAAAATATGATAGCAAAAGAATTACTCAATCCCCGTAGCATCGTCATTTGCGGTGCTTCGTCCGATGTTCATAAACCCGGCGGCAAATCGCTGAAGAATCTCTTGGAGAGTCCCTTCAAAGGTCAGGTATACGCCGTCAACCCCAAAGAAACCGAAGTGCAGGGTGTGAAATGCTATGCCAAGGTAGACGACCTGCCGCAGGTCGACTGCGCTATTCTCTGCATCGCCGCCAAGTTCTGCGCCCAGACAGTCGACGTGCTGGCCAAGGAGAAAGGCTGCAAAGGCTTCATTATCGTCAGTGCCGGTTTCTCCGAGGAGAGCCACGAGGGTGCTGAAATCGAAAAGCATATTGTTGACACCATCAACAGCGTCGGCGGTTCGCTCATCGGCCCCAACTGCACCGGCTTCCTCAACGTGAACTACGCAGGTTGCTTCGACACCCCCATTCCTCCGCTGGATCCCAAGGGTGTTGATTTCATTACCGGTTCGGGTGCCACCGCCGTGTTCATTAAAGAGTACGGCATGAGCAACGGACTGAAGTTCAACAGCGTGTGGGCCGTTGGTAACAGCGCCCAGCTGGGTATCGAAGATGTGCTCGAGCACCTCGACGAGACGTTCGACCCCGTGAAATCCTCTCATGTCATCATGCTCTACATGGAGAAAATCGGTGACCCGCAGCGCTTGCTCAAACACAGCCGCAGCCTCATCAACAAGGGCTGCCACATCGCCGCCATCAAGAGCGGTGGCAGTGCCGCCGGCAGCCGCGCCGCCTCGTCGCATACCGGTGCCCTCGCCACCAACGATGCAGCCGTTGATGCCCTCTTCCGCAAAGCCGGTATCGTCCGCTGCCAGAACCGTCAGGAACTGACCACCGTCTGCGCTGTCTTCATGCACCCCGAAATCAAGGGCAAACGCTGCGCCGTCATCACCCACGCCGGCGGCCCTGCTGTGATGCTGACCGACGTGCTGAGCAATGGCGGCATGGAAGTGCCCTCGCTGAAGGACCATCCCGCCAGCCCTGCCCTGCTTGAAAAACTTTTCGGGGGCTCCTCGGTGGGCAACCCCATCGACTTCCTTGCCACCGGCACCGCCGAACAGCTTGGCTACATCATCGACACCGTCGAGAACGAATATACCGACATCGACTTCTCCGTCGTCATCTTCGGTTCGCCCGGACTGTTCAGCAACAAAGAGGTCTATGACCTGCTCGACGAGAAGATGAAGACCTGCAAGAAACCCATCTTCCCCGTGCTGCCGAGCATCATCAATGTGAAAGACGAAATCAACGACTTCATAGCCAAAGGCCGCATCAACTTCCCCGAAGAGTGCGTGCTTGGCAACGCCATCTGCAAGGTGTACAACACCCCGAAACCTCAGCCCGAACATGTTGACTTGCCTGCCATCGACGTGACCCGCATCCGCCGCACCGTCGAGCGCTGCAAGGACGGCTACATGGAGATTGCCGACTACAACGAGCTGCTCGATGCCGCCGGCATCAGCCGCAAAAAGAGCGTCGAAGTCAGCAAGAAAGAGGATGCCCTCGCCTTTGCCAAGGAAGTGGGCTGCTCGAAAGATGTGCCCCTCGTCATGAAAGTCGTCGGCCCGTTGCACAAGAGCGACGTGGGTGGTGTCACCCTCGGTGTGAAAGACCTTGACACTGTGGCCCGTGAATTCGACCGCCTCATTGTCATCCCCGAAACCTACGCTGTCGAAATGTACCCAATGCTCGATGGTATCGACGTTTACATCGGAGCCATCAAAGACCCGAAGTTCGGCCATCAAATCTTCTTCGGTTTGGGAGGTATCTTCATCGAGGTGCTCAAGGACGTGCAGAGCGCTCTCGCCCCCATCACCGCCGCCGAGGCCAAGGAGATGCTCACCAAACTGAAAGGCTACAAGATTCTCCAAGGTGTCCGTGGCCAGGAAGGTGTGAACATCGACCTCTATGCTGAGCAGGTGGCTCGCGTCAGCGCACTGGTGCAAGCCGCTCCCGAAATTGCCGAAATGGATCTCAACCCGCTCCTCGGCAATCCGCGCTACGTCACCGCCGTCGATGCCCGTATCCGTCTCGAAAAATAAATTTATCAACCAAATGAAAAAAGTATTTGCACTCATGACCTTGGCAGCAGCCCTGCTGTTTGCCAGCAACGCCCAAGCTCAGCTTGGTGTCAACATCGGTTACGCCCCGATGACCATCGCCGTCGACAACAATGGCAACGTCTCCAATACCGACTATCCCGGCTTCTTCGGCGGTGTGAACTACAATGTCAACCTCACTGGTGACCTCAACCTCTCGCTCGGCGGCCAGGTTCGCTTCATCACCAAAACCGAGACCAGCAGTTTCTACGGCCTCGCCAGCACTAAAAACACCACTACACTCATCAACCTTGAGGTGCCCGTGCTGCTCAACTACGGCCTCAACCTCTCTCGCGAGCTGAAGGTCTCCGTCTTCGCCGGTGCTGTATTCGGCTACGGCCTCTCCGGACAGACCAAGTTCGAAGGCAACGTCGTCGGAATTGGTGGCAACAGCACTGTCGACTGGTACGATGCTAACGGTATAGTGAACTACAAACGCCTCAACATCAGCGGTGCCTTTGGTGCAGTATTCACCTACAACCAGTTCCGCCTGTTCGGTGGCTACGACCTCGGTCTGACCGACATCGACAACGCCAACACCGTCACCAAGACCAACGGCATTTTCGTCGGTATCGGCGTGATTCTCTAAATCGCTTAAAAGTTTAAAACCAAAAATCCCGGGGCATCGCCTCGGGATTTTTTTTATCCCTCCGTTCTTCAGTACTTGTTCCGTACTTGTTCCGTACTTGTTCGATAAATCACCGAACAACTATCGAACAACTATCGAACAACTATCGAACAACGGAACAATAAAAAAATTTTATTTTTTTCTACGCCGTTCCCTGTCTGTCTCGAGAGGTTGTCGGAGCAAAATCTGCAGCACTTTTTTTTAATAAAAATTTGCTTTTTTCATTTTTATTTATAAACTTTGCATTGTTGATTAGTGCACCCTCATTTTATAGGGGTGGGTGAGTATTGACTTTCCCTGAAATTGGTTGACAGATTTGGGATGGTTAAACTGAATTGGTTTACATTGTTTCGTCCATATCCCTAATCTGGTTTACACCGTCACGGTTTTGGTTTACACTTTGCGTCACATTCACCTGTTTTTGTTTAC
>JAFSLX010000078.1 GCA_017448185.1 Bacteroidales bacterium | reverse complement strand
TGTTCAGTCGTTGTTCAGTGTTTGACTGAACAACGACTGAACAACGACTGAACAACGAAGATGCAACAGTGCGACAGCAGACTTTCCTGGTTTTGATTTTCAGCAGGTTGTGTGTATCGGCAATAAAGATGGAAAAAAAGTTTTTGCCATGTCGGAAAAAAGTAGTAATTTTGCACTCGCTTTTGAGGCAGGAAAGCAGTGCTTTCGGCTCAAAACGGCCCCTTAGCTCAGTTGGTTAGAGCAGCTGACTCATAATCAGCGGGTCCTTGGTTCGAACCCGAGAGGGGCCACAAAAAGGGAAAAAGTGTATGGGACGTATTATGGCCATAGACTACGGAAAGAAACGCACGGGGTTGGCAGTTACCGACCCCGTGCGTATTATCGCCACTGCCCTAACGACGGTGGAGACCCCTACCCTGATGCATTATTTGAAAGATTATTGCGCGCGCGAGGAGGTGGACATCTTCGTTGTGGGCGAGGCGAAGCACATGGACAATACGCCGTCGGAGTCGATGCAGTATATCGAGCCGTTCGTGGCCGAGTTGCGAAGCCAATTTCCTGACAAGGAGGTGGCCCGTGTGGACGAGCGCTTCACGTCGAAAATCGCTTTCCAGAGCATGATTGACAGTGGCCTGCGCAAGAAGCAACGCCGCGACAAAGGGATGATTGACCAAGTGTCGGCCACAATCATTCTTCAATCCTACATGAATACAATAAACAACAGAAATATATGATTTTACCTATTGTGGGTTATGGACACCCCGTGCTGCGCAAGGTGGCGCAACCTATTTCGAAAGATTATCCCGAGCTGAAGCAGCTCGTAGCCAATATGTACGAGACGATGTACGCCGCCGACGGCGTTGGACTGGCCGCCCCGCAGGTGGACCTTTCTATCCGTGTAGTGGTCATCGGCTTCCGCCCTTACGACGAGAAGACCGACACCTACGGCGAGGTGACCGAGCAGCACACGCTGATTAACCCGGAAATATTGGAGTTCCGGGGCGAAAAGAAGTTTTTCAACGAGGGCTGCCTGAGTGTGCCCGACATCCATGAGGATGTGCTGCGGCCTGAGAGCGTGGTGGTGCGCTACTACGACGAGGACTGGAACGAGCATACCGACGAGGCAACGGGTCTATACGCCCGTGTGGTGCAGCACGAGGTAGACCATCTGGACGGCAAAGTCTTTACCGACCGCCTGAGCAACCTGCGCCGCACGATGCTGAAGCGCCGCCTGAACGATATTGCCGCGGGTCGTGTGCGTACCAAATACAGAATGAAAAAATAATAAAACAAATAATAATGAAAAAAAACTATTTACTTATTGCCTTTTCCCTTTTTCTTTTAGCTGCCTGTAGCCCTGACCGCGAAAAACAGATTGCCGCCATCGAGAAGCACGAGTCTGAATTGTCGATGCTCGACGTGTCGGTCGACGAGGAGAAGGCCCAGGAGATGATTGGCCTTTACCGCCAGTTTGTCAGCGACTTCCCTGACGACAGCCTTGCACCTGTCTACCTGATGCGTGTGGCCGATATCAGCATTACCTTGGGCGAGACCGAGCAGGCCGTCAACGTGCTCGACAGCATCATCAACATCTACCCCGGTTTCGAAGATGTGCCCTTCTGTCTGTTTCAGAAAGGCTATGCCTACGAGGCTTCGGAGCAGTTTGACCAGGCCCGCCAGTGCTACCAGGAGTTTGTCGACGAGTATCCCGACCACTATATGGCTGCCGACACGCGCAAAATGCTGCCCTACATCGGCCTGTCGCCCGAAGAGATGTTCGAGGCCATCATGAACAACGCCACCGACCAGAACCTGACAATGAAATGACCGTAAGCAGTTTCCGCATTCGTGCCAGCTACCCCAATTTCTTCATGGCAAACCTTTATGCACATGAAGGACGCGAAATATTCAACCACAACAGCGAGGACCCCGACAACCGCCTCGAAGGCAACAAACCCGGCACCGTCATCTATCGCCTTGAAGGCGAGGAACAGGGTTGGCATGAGTTCCCGCCCCGCTGGTACGATATGTACTGCCTGCTGAAACTGCGCGGCACTGAGCAGCGCCGCTTTCTTGAAATGCTGCTCGACGAAAGCGTCGGCAATCCTTGCGACGAACTGGAGGCAACACGCCTCAACTTCTGGGAGTCATGCAAACAATATGTAGCCGACAATCCCCTGTCGGATTGCGACGAACTGATCACTACCCTTTCCACAGGCGATTTCACCGACGAGGGCATCAGCTACAAAGGCCGTATGCTGATGGACCTGACTCGCAACTGCTATCCTGTTCCGGACTTCTGTATACTGACATCCAAGGCTTTCCAGCAGCCCGAGAAGTTGCCCGAACTGCTGCGTATGGCCATCCATGACCTTGAGGTAATGACCCTCTGCCGTCTCGGCGACGACCACACACCGCTTGTCTTCGCCATCCGTTGCGCCATGCCTCAGTATATCCCGGGCCTGATGCCGACTTTGCTAAACATCGGTGTCACGCGCACTTCCTATTCGGCCCTCTGCCGCATGTACGATGCCACGATGGCCAACCGTGTTTACCTCAGCACACTGCACACAATCAGCGAGATGCTCGGCATCGAGCACCGCTATCAATCGACCGACATCAAGCTCAGTGAACTGGCCCAGCGCCAACGTATCGACGAACTCGAGCAACGTATCATTGCTGCTGGCGAGGAGCAACTGCTGACCGATGCCTATACCCAAGCCCTGCGGCTCACGCAGCATGTGTGCCGTTTCTATAACGACAACTCCGACCTTATCCTCACCTTCATGCAAGGCAAGCAAGCCTATCCCAGCCTTATTCTGCAGCGTATGGTGTGGACTATCGGTAACAATGCAAGCTATCCTGGCGTGCTCTACAGCCGTCATTCGCGTACGGGCGTTGGAAAACAGATTGAAAGTTACAGGAATATCTTCGGTGAGGAAATCATGACCGGCGATGTGACCACCGAGGACCTCGCCTATCGCGACAGAAACGAAATCCGTTCGAAATTCCCGGCAGTCTACCATTTCGACCCGCTGCTGAAGAAACTCGAATACCGCTATAAAACGCCTGTCACGATTGAATTTGCTGTCGAGACCCGGCCACATGAGATGAGCCTCTTCTCGGTGCTGCAGCTCAATGCATCGGAAATGACCGGCCGCGCTGCCCTTGTTTCGTCTATCGACCTGCGCAACGAAGAGCTTATCAGTGATGCCAACGTGGTTGACCTTATCAAGCCCTATCACCTGAGGCAAATTATCTCCGCATCGATCGACGACCGTTCACTCATCCACTTGCAGTTTTTCGGACATGGACTGAGTGTGCTCCCCCGCACCGCCATATCGGCACGCCTGTGTTTTTCCATCGGCAAAGCACGTGAATTCAAAGCCAAAGGCGAGAATGTATGCCTCTGTCAAGAGCACTTTGTACCTGAAGACACCATCACCCTGAACGAAGTGGATGCCATTCTCAGTATGATGCCTGCCGCCATCCATGTGGTCACTGCCTGCCGCGGATATGGCATTCCCGCTTTCATGGACCTTCAAAGCTATGGAATTCACATGGAGGAAGAAAATGGCGGGAAGAGAGTGATCAATAATGAAGGTGTCGCCATTGCCGAAGGCGAAATGCTAAGTATCAGCTCAAAACGACAGACCATTTTCAAAGGACAGGCGGCATTCAAGCCTGCTCGGTTTACCAAATACCTGCAAGGCGACACTGTAGACCTCAGCGAGGACGAGCAGCAGTTTTTCGAAGAGATGAAAAAGGCTTATACCCAATACCAGGATATCGTCAACTCGCAGCAGGTCAACCATATTACCGACATCAACAAGCTTGCACGACTTATCCGTTGCAACATGCAGAACCAGCCAAAGAAAGCTGCTGCAATTGTCAATTCATGGTACGATGTTCACCCTAACGACTATGCCGACCAGGTGCTGCAAAGCCGCATGGGCGACCACAACGACCAGAGCCGCCTGTTCAACCTGCTCGATACCGGCCATAAAGTAGACTTCCTCCAGCAGGCTTGTCGCATCTGCCTCTCGCGGGGTGTATCGGGGCTCACGGCTGGCAGTTTTATGATTGGCCGCTTCGTTGCACGTCCATTACCTATCAAGGTTTGGGAACGGTTGAGCAGTACAGTTGTAGCCTTCCTGCTGAACGAATATGTGCTGTATGAGAAATACCAACAAGTGCTGCAAGAGGTGGGCGAAATCAAGTTGGCGCGTGCCCATTCACGAATCGAGACCGAAGGTATCGACAATATGGTGCTTCGCAATTTCGACATCAGTAATTTTATTCCTCTGCTGAAATCGCAACACGATTGGGCACAGGTGGCCGATGCACTCGAACAGATTGAGCATCAGGATAACACTCACCTGCTTGTAGAAAAACTCAGTGTGCCGTTTGACCAGCTGTATCCGCCCGACGACCCAATGAAACAGGTATATGTAGAGTCGGTGCTTCGGTCTGCCGGTGTTTAAACAATGCTTGAAGACAATTTGACATAGTCGGCCTCATTGATAATCGGCACGCCCAGTTTCTCGGCCTTTTTCATTTTTTCCGGTCCCATTTTCTCCCCTGCCACCACATAGGAGGTTTTACCACTGATTGAACCCGACACCTTGCCGCCATGGCGTTCGATATCGGCCTTGATTTCATCGCGAGAGAAATGCTCAAACACGCCACTTACCACGAATGTCATGCCGGCCAAATTATTATCGCCCTCCTCACGAACCACTTGCATCTGCAAACCAGCCTGACGTAGGCGTTCTACAATCTGGCGATGATTATCATCGGCAAACCACTCACAAACTGCCTTTGCTGTCACCTCGCCGACATCCTCGACCTGGGCAAGTTCTGCCTCATCGGCAGTCATCAAGGCATCGATATTTTGGAAATATCGAGCTATTTTCTTTGCCCCCACTTCACCCACATAACGTATACCAAGCGCGAAGAGCACTCGTTCGAATGGTACATTTTTTGAGACTTCGATAGCTGCAAGCAGGTTATCAGCACCCTTCTGTTGAATAGATGCAGCTTGATCGGCACCAAGGCCAATCAATTGCTCTCGACGCAGCGAATAAATATCGGCCACGTTGCGTACAAGTCCTGCTGCATAAAGCAGTTCGAGGCGCTCAGGACCAAGCGTGTCGATATTCATTGCTTTGCGACTTACAAAATGCTCCAATCTACCAATAATTTGGGGATGACATCCATCGCTGTTAGGACAATAGTGTCCTGCCTCACCCTCGGCACGTACCAAAGGTGCGCCACATTCTGGACAGCAGTCAATGTAGTCTACCGGAAGGGCATCTGCCTTCCGTTGTTCCATGTCGACACCAACCACTTTGGGTATTATTTCCCCTCCTTTTTCGATAAGCAGATGGTCGCCGTTGCGAATATCCATTTTGCTGATGAAATCGGCATTGACCAAGGTGGCACGCTTCACCGTGGTGCCTCCAAGCCAAACGGGTTTAAGGTTGGCCACTGGCGTGATTACACCTGTACGCCCAACCTGATAACTGATACTTTCAAGCAGTGTGCTGACACGTTCGGCTTTGAACTTGTATGCAATAGCCCAGCGGGGCGACTTGGCAGTCAGGCCAAGTTTATCCCACAGGGATGTTTGATTCACTTTGATAACAATACCGTCAATACCGAACGGAAGATTCCACCGAGCTTTATCCCAATGGTCAATGAATGCTTTTATATCGTTGATATCCTTGCATTCCTTAATGTATGGCTGCACCTTGAACCCCATCTGTTTGGCCCATTCGAGTCGATCGAAATGAGTGGGTTTCAATGCAACACCGTCAGGTGCCATCATAAAATACATGCAAAACATCAGTTTGCGCCGGGCACATTCGGCCGAATCCTGCAATTTAAGCGATCCCGATGCTGCATTGCGTGGATTGGCAAAAGGTTCGTCGCCTTCGGCTTCTCGCTGACGGTTCATAGCCTCGAAAGCATCAAATGGATATACGACCTCGCCTCGGGCTTCAAAATCATCAGGATAATCGCCGTGTAAACGCAACGGGATGGTATTAATGGTTTTGGCATTAGTTGTGATGTCATCACCCACGGTGCCGTTGCCACGCGTAACAGCCTGCACCAAACGCCCATGCTTGTATGTCAACCCAATAGCCACACCATCATACTTCAGTTCACAAGTATACGTAAACTCCACACCATCGAGCAATTTACGCGTTCGAGCTTCGAAATCTTCAATTTCCTGAATAGAATATGTATTTCCCAACGATAGCATCGGAAAACGATGTTGCACTTGAGGGAATGATTTATTTATCTCACCACCAACACGTTTTGTCGGTGACAAAGGGGATGCAAGTTCTGGATACTGATGCTCAAGTTCTGTCAATTCACGAAGCATGGCATCAAAATCGAAGTCGCTGACCAACGAACGGTCATTCATATAATACTCGTAGTTCAAGCGATCAATTTCGTCCGCCAGTTCGCTCATTCGCTGACGCACGGGCTCAAGGTCTATACAGCTGAAAAGGTCCATTTGCCAGTGAAATTAAGTGATACTGGGCCTATTAGGCATACTTTTTCGTAACTGTGGCCTGTGGCTTCAAAAGTAACCTTAAAATCGCCTCCATGGGCAACAATGTCATGGTTTCCTGTGACGATGGCGCAAGCCGTCACGCCTGTACCACAAGCCCATGTTTCGTCCTCCACACCTCGTTCATACGTGCGAACTGCCAGACGGCCGTCGGACTGGTCCTCGATAAAATCCACATTGGTTCCTTCCGGAAAATACTCTACAAGGTTACGCAAGCGTCGTCCTTCTCCAACAACGTCGTAATGTTCCAAGTCATTGACACGCTGTACATAATGGGGTGAACCGGTGTCAAGGAACCAACCGTCAAGCACACGCTTCACTTCGTCAGTCGCCACCGAACGCATCTGTAAACGCACAATTCCCACTCTCTGTTCAGGGTTCCACATCACAATTTCAGCTTCGTGCAGTCCGTCATATCCTTTGAAATGCAAGTGGTTACCAAGTCCTAAAACATGTGCAAAGGCAGCAATGCAACGTCCTCCATTGCCACACATGGAACCCAGTCGACCATCGCTATTATAATAGTGCATTTCAAAATCATAGCCATCTCCACCTGGGTCAAGAGTCATCAAACCGTCGGCACCAATACCGAAACGACGATGGCAAAGCAATGCCACTTGCTGTTCTGTCAACTGACAATCATCCTGACGGTTATCTATAACCACAAAATCATTTCCTGCACCGTCGAACTTATAAAAATCAACTTCCATTTTGAAAATCAATAATCTATCAGGGGGAATAATTTACGCAACTCTATCAGCTTTGGATTTGCTGCAAGCATTGCTTCATATTTAGCATCGGGAGAATAAATCACTTCTTCTTTGCTCACATACAAAGGAATTACCTTGCAGTCAAGCATCGGCATACCTGATTTCTTACGCATAAATTCGAGAACATCAAGCTTGTGAGACTTAAATTCATCCGCGAAATAAACGGTTTGGGCTTCAGCCTCGAACATGCCTGTTTGCTCACTTGGACGGACAACGGCAGCATGCATAAGTTCCGTCAAATCCAAAGCTTCGGCAGCTTCTGTCCAATATTGCACCAAATCCTCCTGTGTCAAAGGTTTAACCTCCGATTGCAACTTGGGCATTTCAACCTTAAAGGCGGTAGCTGCTTTGATTGATATTGAACCTGTTAACGGAACACCAAAGGTATGAATCGGCTTCTTTTCGGGGGCCGCCTCCAATTTTGTAGAAGTCTCTACAGGAGTCACCCGAGGTGTGGTTAACTTCACAGCTTCAGCTTCCGGCTCGACTTTTGGAGTCTCCGGTATTTTTTTCGCCGTGTCTGCCTCAGGGCGTCTTGCTATCTATCCTTGCGGTATCACCACAGAAGCCAGTTTCATCAAGCAGACTTCGACAAAAAGGTTCTTGTTGTTGGCTTCACGAAAACGGAATTCATAATCCGATGTTGTATTCAAATAATTGAGCAACAGAGGTAAACCACACTGTTGCGCCTGTTGCCCGTAGTGCTGACGCAGTGCATCGCCTCCGTCGATAAGAGGCAAGGTTTGAGGGTCGAGGCTGACCATCAAATTGCGAAAATGCTCACATAATCCGGTGAGGAAATGCTGTCCGCCAAATCCTTTTCCGATAATCTCTTGATACAATAGAAGCGATTGACTGATATTACCAGCACGAAGATAGTCGACCAAACGGAAATAATATTCGGAGTCAAGAATGTTCAAATTTTCCAGACAACCTTGACGAGTGAGATTGCCTTGAGTAAAATTAACCAATTGGTCAAAAATCGACAAAGCATCACGCAAACCACCTTCAGCCTTCGTGGCAATGATTTCAAGCGCATCCTCTTCATATTTCACATTCTCACTGTCGGCAACAAACTTCAAGTGACGGACAATATCAGAGTTTTCAATCCGCTTGAAATCAAACACCTGACAACGGCTAAGAATCGTGGGGATAATCTTGTGCTTTTCCGTAGTGGCAAGGATAAATTTGGCATAAGCCGGCGGTTCTTCAAGAGTTTTAAGGAACGCATTGAAAGCAGCCTGACTGAGCATATGCACCTCATCGATAATGTAAACTTTGTACTTGCCCATTTGAGGCGGAATATATACCTGTTTGACCAATTCGCGCATATTGTCGACAGAATTGTTCGAGGCAGCATCAAGTTCAAAAATACTCATCGAAGCACCCTCGTTGAAACTGCGGCAATTCTCGCATTCGTTACATGCTTCGCCATCAGGCGTGCGATGTTCACAGTTAATTGTCTTGGCCAAGATACGGGCACAGGTGGTCTTACCTACACCTCGCGGTCCGCAGAAAAGGAATGCCTGAGGAAGCTGACCCGTTACAATAGCGTTCTTAAGTGTACGGGTGATATGTTCTTGCCCCACAACACTTGCAAAGGTCGTTGGGCGATACTTTCTTGCTGAGACAACAAAATTATCCATCTACGTTCGTTTATTATTCAAATTAAAATGCAAAAATACTAAAAAACTCCGATAGTAAAACAAAAAGAAATCAACCTTTCTTCAACAATCCAGAAACAGCACCACCAATACTGTCCACTTTCGCACCTGTGACAGATGAAAGCGTATTAATTTCGTTCTTCAATCTTTTATAACCAAGAAAAGCAAAAATCAATGCTTCTTTATAGTTAACAATCAATTTATCAGGTATTATTATATTAACTGAAGGTTCAATTGATGAAATCCGTTCTATAAGATAAGAATTCAGTGCCCCTCCACCAGTCACAAGTAGTGTTTTCACTCCCGAAGAACGTAGTGTTAATGCAATTTGCATTGCTATATGTTCAACAGCTGTGGCAAGAAGGTCCTTAGTGGACATTTTAGTGTCCTCAAACCATGGCCAGAAATGTTCTAAAAACCATTCTTTACCAAGAGACTTTGGTGAATTAATTGAATAATAATCAATATTATTTAATTTTTCATTCAAGTAGTTATTTACATTCCCCAAGCGGGCATTTCTCCCCTCGGGATCATAAGCCAAACCCAATCGTGCTGCCAACCGGTTTAGTACCATATTGCATGGACAAACATCAAATGAAATTCTCCTTCCATCAATACGATAGGATATATTGGCAATGCCACCAAGATTCAAACATGCATCATAGTCGCCAAACAGTAGCTCATCGCCGATTGGTACAAGCGGTGCACCTTGCCCTCCCAGCGCAACATCCAGTGTACGAAAATCATACACCACAGGCAAACCTGTTTCTGCCGCGATGGTATTACCGTCACCAATTTGAGTGGTGAGACCTATCTGCGTCTGGTGAAAAATAGTATGTCCATGCGAGGCAATTGCATCTACGTGCAACTGTTTTTCATCAATAAAAGCGTTGATTATTTTACCATAATAATGGCCAAGTTCAACATTTGCTTTAGCATATTCCAATGCGCTTGACTGTTCAACCGACGAGAGTCGAGTTCGCAATTCGTCATCATAAGGAACCGTTGTTGCGGCAATTATTCGATAACCACCGTCGTCAAAATTGCATAATGCAAGGTCAGTCCCATCGAGCGAGGTGCCCGACATAAGCCCAAGGATATTCATTTCAAAAAGTATTTATTATAAAATGAATGCACTATTGAATCATAAAAATAGGCATTGAATAATTCTGCCCCTTTCGAATTAAGATGGTCTTCATCGTAAAAATGAAGCGAATCAATCAATTGCGGTCGTGGAGCCACATAGTTGCCAATAAGTTGCATAGTCTCGGCAAAATCATCATGATTTTGATAGGCATGGAATAAAGCTTGCGTACCGGGAACCTCTACCAACAAGCATGGGATATCCTTATCTGCAAGCATATCAACAATTCGTTTTGTAGCACTAATCTGCTTATTGTTCAATCGAATAACAATTGAATCCTTAAGTGATAAATTAAATTGATTCCCGACATATTCCACATAGCCTCCAGGGATATACACATTGGCCGTATCGACTTTGGTTGCGCCTTTTGTTTCAGCACACGGGAAACAATTACGCACTGTAGCGCACAAGGCCGAGAGAACTGCTTTTACATTATGCGTTGAGATTACCATTCGCGCCAAAGGAATCGATGGACGCAGAGAACCCGAAAGGTATATCGATGACTCAACACCATCATTACCAACTATATCCGGATGCACTTCGAGGACTACCATACGTGGACGTAACGTATCAAGATATAGATGTAACAACATCTCGGACTGGAGGGGTGTCTGATTAGAAGTGCCTAAGTTAAACGTCCGCAAACCACGAGAGGCATAAAAACGTGTGTCGAAAGTACGGTAGCAGTGCGACGAACCAAGGAAAAGAATATCAACATCCTTGGTTCGAGATGCTTCTGTCAGTCGTTCGCGCGAGAAATCCCACATCTGTGGCATATATTTTACATTGCGCAGTATCCCGGTTCCACCAAATACCACCACTGCCACTGCAACAAAGAGCAATGCCATTGCAGAAAAGAGGACTACATTATGAACAAACCGCTTCAAAACTGAAAATAAATAAATGGCATTTCAGATGTTTGCATATAACATACAATAATGAAAATAAGCAACATATACCCTACCCATCTCATCCATCGACGGCGTGGCTGACGGGCAAAAGAATGTTCCTTGTCGCGATTGAGCCATTCAACCACCAACAATAAAGGCAAAGCAATCAGAAGTATTCCATACTCGGGCACGGCGACCGAAAGTGGGGCGGCAAAAAGACCTTGGGCAAATATAGCATACAGGTAGCTTATTGCATCGCTGATACTTTCAGATCTGAAAATCACCCACCCGATTGCGGCCAAAATGAACGTAATCAACATTTCAACAGCCTCAAACCACGAAGGAAGCAGCCTGCCTTCGGCCACAGTGTCGAGGTGTCTGCGGTTTCGCCCCAAAAGTATCAGTGGCATGAACAAAAACGCATGATAGGCTCCCCACGCTACAAAAGTCCAGTTTGCCCCATGCCAAAGTCCACTCAACAGAAAGATTACAAAAGTGTTAAACACAATCCGTCCGCGGCCAACTCTGCTGCCTCCAAGGGGGATATATACATAGTCGCGGAACCATGAGGTAAGCGATATGTGCCAACGCCGCCAGAATTCGGCTATGTCACGGCTGAAATAAGGTACATTGAAATTGCGACGCAGCCTGATTCCGAACAACTTGGCGCATCCAATGGCAATATCGCTGTAGCCTGAAAAATCACCATAAATCTGAATCGAAAAAAGTATTGCCGCCAAAAGCAACGTGGAACCAGTATACTGTTGATATTCAGCAAACACACGGTCGACATAGAGCGCACAGGTATCGGCCACCACCATCTTTTTGAAAAAGCCCCAAAGCATCTGTCGCAAACCGTCGACGGCCAATGCATAGTTGAATCTGCGAGTAGCAGTGAATTGCGGCAACAGGCTGGATGCACGCTCGATAGGGCCAGCAACAAGCTGGGGAAAGAAACTGACATAGGCGAAGAACGCCACTACATCGCGCGTCGGCTGCACTGTCATACGATAAACGTCAATCGTATAGCTCAATGCCTGAAAAGTATAGAATGAAATTCCCACAGGCAGCACAAGATGAAGCAGCAGTCCGTCGCTGCAACCACCAAGAAAGAGGTCGGCAAATGACTGAACAAAGAAATCGTAATATTTGAAAACACCCAATATCAACAGATTAACAACGACATTACCCCACATCATCCAACGGGCATGACCTCGGGGTAGACGGGCTATCATCAGTCCGGAAATATAGCTAATGGCTGAAGTGAACGCAATTAGAACAAGGAATCGCCAATCCCAGCAGCCATAAAAAAAATAAGAAGCCGCCAACACAAAAAAATTTTGCCACCGCAGTGAGCGACGCAACAGCCAGTAAATCAAGAATACAACTGGCAGAAACAGGGCAAAACCAAGCGAATTGAACAGCATATTCTTGATTGCAAAAATACAACTTTTTTCGCAGTCGGAAATGGCTTCGTTATAACAAAAACATAAAAGCCTGTTTCCCAGCACCATCACCACCTCTCCTCCGAGTCAACTTCGACTCAACTCCGATGACAACCGGATATCATGTTTGGAGAACATGCCGAAAACATATTGGCATCTGGTGAAGAGAGTACACACCGCCCCATGACATCGTACACATTCAGCTGAGTCCCGGCTGCTCCAGCCACTTTTATCTGCAAGCCGGAGGTGGCCAAGGAGATATTACCGAACTCAACATCATCGATGCCTTGCACGTAGTCGACCTTGATAGCTGAAAGCATAATGGCGCTCGACACGACGGTGGCATGATGATGGAACGCGAAACGAATCAGCTGGCCGGCATATTGCGACAGACTCACTTGCAGCTCATCGGTTAGCGGCGTGATGAGTTCGTCTGAGATTCTCACGGTATCGCCGTTGTCAGTAATCACCTCAATAGCTAAACTGTCGCTATTCATACTTCCGCAGCTATATATCAGCGAACAGTTTGCGTCAGGAATGAGGTAGGGCGACACGAGCCAATTGTCAACGACATCTGTACCGGGCATTGCCGCCGATATCATAATCGGAGGGAATGGCAACCACAAAAGCGAGTCTACATAAGAGAAATTGTCCCAGCAGTTGAGAAGGCTTTCCGATACCACTATATTCCATGGGAACTGCCTGATTGTATCACAAGGTGCCTGGTTGAAATTGGCCACAAACATGGTGTCAGAAGAAATGCTGACGACACGCGGGTTGTCGGTGACGCCGTCGTTCCAGACAGAGAATGTAAAGCCGTCTAAGGGAGTAGCTGCAATGACATGCCGTCCTTCAGCAACCAAACCGTTGCCACTGACTATGCCATGCTGATAATTGTCCACGGAGACTTTGACGTAATGCATGGGCACAGTGGTAGGAGGCAGGCCAGCAAAGGCGTTTGCCTTGCCCCATCCCCAATCGTTGCTGCCGGTGGTGGGAATATCGCCCGTAAACATGTCCTTGCGGGCTGTGGCGTGGAGCAAGGTACGCACCGAGTCAACATTAAGACTTGGATTGTGCTGCAGCCATAAAGCCACCACACCGGTCATGACTGGCGATGCCATCGACGTGCCCTGCATGATGCAATAGTAATAGTTCCTGTCAACCCGGAACGTGGAGTCGAGAGCATCATGGTTCCTAGGTAGGGCATATATGGTGTGCTATAGACAGAAGAAATAAGTTGTCCGGGAGTGCAAATATCGGGTTTGACGCGACCGTCCCACGTCGGTCCGCGCGAGGAAAAGCCCGACAAAATCACCTTCATCGAGCATAACAAGTCCCGATGCCGAGCCACCGCTCACCCTACTGGTACGCGTGGCATAGCTGCCAATCGAGATTACAGCGTCGGTGTTGGCGGCAAAGCCACCAATGGTGTACTGATTGTCGCCTTCGAAATACTGCGGGTTGGAGTTACTTGCGTGGCAATGTCGCCTGCAATCGTGTTGAGCTTCACACCATAGGCATCCAGATCCTTGATGCCGACACCCTCGGCGAGGATTGCGAATGCCTGCACCTCAGTCTCGGTGCATTTGCCTTGGCTAATTTCCATGGCCTTCATCGCCGCAGTGGGCGACAGATTGGCCACCTGTCCTTGAACCAGAAACACGCCCATCATAAGGGCTGCAAATAATACTGTTTTTTTATATAAAATTATTAATTAACCCTGTTTTGAGATAAGTTTTTTAGTCTTTGTACTATCCTTTTGTATTTGTTTTCATTGCAATGTATTTAACAATCAATCCATTGCAACTTTACACAACAAACAATGCCCACTTGCAAATATAACAATTTTTTTTACTATCTACATTTTTTCAACCGCAACTTCATTTTTTTACCCAATTCCAACTTTCTGACCTCAAATTATTCTTTCCCACCCCATTAGTAGTCACACCTGGGTCCCACCGAGGGTACTGTAAAGTTGTTCTAATGTTCAGTCGTTTACCGGCATTTCTTCAGTTGTTCTTCAGTCATCCTCCGAAGAACAACTGAAGAACAACAAAAGAACAACTGAAGAACGACGCACGGAGAACTTGAGAACTGCAATAACGACGTCGAAAAGGTGAGAAAACGAATGGGAAGACAGCATAAGATTCCATCCAGACAATTAACTGAACAACAAACTTATACACATCAATGAAAAACTTTTTTTATGCAAAAACCATATATATTGTAAAAATTTCGTATATTTGCATTTTCTTGAAACAATATAAAAATATCATAACATGAAGAAAATCATTAACACACCCAACGCCCCCGCGGCTATCGGACCTTACAGCCAGGCTGTGCAGGCCGGCAACACACTCTACATCTCGGGTCAAATTCCCATCAACCCCGCCACCAAGACCGTGCCCGAAGGCATCACCGCCCAGACCGAACAGGTGATGCAGAACATCAAGGCCATTCTCGACGAAGCTGGCTATACCTTCCAGGATGTGGTGAAGAGCACCTGCCTGCTGGCCGACATGGAGTATTTCAAACCCATGAACGAGGTCTACGCCAAATATTACAATTCCGACTGTCCCGCCCGCGCCGCCTTCGCCGTCAAGGGTCTCCCCATGGGTGTCCTGGTCGAGATTGAAACAATCGCAGTGAAATAAAAACAAACACAACAATATGGATTTTAGCTTCACCAAACAAGAAGAACTCTTCCTGCAGATGATTCGCGAGTTTGCAGAGAAAGAAGTGAAACCCCTCGCCGCCGAAGTTGACGAGGAGGAGCGTTTCCCCATGGAGACCGTCCAGAAGATGGCCAAAATCGGCCTCATGGGCATTCCCATCCCCACCCAGTACGGCGGCGCCGGCGGCACCAACATCATGTACGGCATGGCCGTCGAGGAACTCAGCCGCGTCTGCGCCACCACGGGTGTCATCCTTTCCGCCCACACATCCCTCTGCTGCGCCCCCATTCTTGAGGCCGGCACCGAGGAGCAGAAGATGAAATACCTGCCCAAGCTCGCCAGCGGCGAGTGGATTGGCGCCTTCGGCCTTACCGAGCCCAATGCCGGTACCGACGCCGCCGGCCAGCAGACCATCGCCGTCGAGGACGGCGACAGCTGGGTGCTCAACGGCAGCAAGATATTCATCACCAACGGCAGCTACGCCAACGTGTTCATCATCATCGCCATGACCGACAAGAGCCTCGGCACCAAGGGTATCAGCGCCTTCATCGTCGAGAAGACCGACCCAGGTTTCAGCATCGGCAAGAAGGAGAAGAAGATGGGTATCCGCGGCAGCGCCACCACCGAACTTATCTTCGAGGATTGCCGCATCCCGAAGGACCGTCAGCTGGGCCAACTGGGCAAGGGCTTCGGCCTCGCCATGAAGACCCTCGACGGCGGCCGTATCGGTATCGCCTGCCAGGCCCTCGGCATCGCCCAGGGCGCTATGGACGAGACCGTCAAGTACACCAAGGAGCGCAAACAGTTCGGCCGCTCGATCAGCCAGTTCCAGAACACCCAGTTCCAGATGGCCGATCTCGAGACCAAGGTGCAGGCCGCCCGTCTGCTCTGCCGTTCGGCACACTACAAGAAAGACCACGGTATCCCCTACTCTGCCGATGCCGCCATGGCCAAACTCTTCAGCGCCGAGACCGCTATGGAGGTGACCACCAAGGCCGTCCAGTTCCACGGCGGCTACGGCTACACCCGCGAGTACCCCGTCGAGCGCATGATGCGCGACGCCAAAATCACCGAGATTTACGAAGGCACCAGCGAAGTGCAGCGCATGGTCATCGCTGGCAAATTATTCAAATAATAGAAAGTTAAGACAATGAACATTGTAGTTTGCATAAAGCAAGTGCCGGACACCACCGAGGTGAAAATCAATCCCGTGACCGGTACGCTCATCCGCGAGGGCGTTCCCTCGATTATGAACCCCGACGACAAGGGCGGCCTTGAATACGCCCTGCAGCTGAAAGACAAATACGGTGCCCACGTCACCGTCATCACCATGGGTCTGCCCCAGGCAGAAGCCATTCTCCGCGAGGCTCTCGCCATGGGTGTCGACCGCGCCATCCTGCTCACCGACCGCAAGCTCGGCGGTGCCGATACCCTCGCCACCAGCAGCGCCCTCGCCGGCGCTCTGCGCACCATGGATGTCGACCTCATCATCACTGGCCGCCAGGCTATCGACGGCGACACTGCCCAGGTGGGTCCCCAGATTGCCGAACACCTCGACCTGCCGCAGGTCTCCTACATGGAAGACCTTCAGTACAACGAGGCCACCAAGACCTTTACCATCAAGAAACAGCTCGAGGACGGCTATCAGGTGCTCGAGATGCAGGCTCCCTGCGTCGTCACCGCTCTCGCCAGCAGCGTGCAGCCCCGCTACATGACCGTCAACGGCATCGTCACCGCCTTCGACAAGGAAATCGAAGTCTGGGGTGCCGACCGCATCAACGTCCCCGAAGAGCACATCGGCAAGGCCGGCTCGCCCACGAGCGTCTTCAAGTCGTTCCCCAAGCAGCTCAAGCCCGCCGGCCAGACCTTCGAGGTCAGCCCCGAAGAGGCAGTAGAGCTCATCGTCAACAAACTTAAAGAGAAACACATTATTTGATAGCCATGAACTTAGCAGAATATAAAGACGTATACGTGTTTGCCGAACAGCGCAACGGCAAACTGCAGAATGTGGCTCTTGAGCTCCTCGGCAAGGCCCGCGAGCTCGCCGACGCCAACAACGAAAAAGTCGTCGCCATGCTCCTCGGCAAGGACGTCAAAGCCCTCGCCCAGACCCTCATCGAGCACGGAGCCGACAAAGTGATGGTGGTCGACCACGACCTGCTGAAGGACTACATGACTGAGCCCTACACCGAGGCCATCACTGCCATAATCGAAAGCGAAAAGCCCAGCATAATGCTCATCGGTGCTACCACCATTGGCCGCGACCTTGGTCCTCGCGTCAGCGCCCGCAACCGCACCGGTCTCACCGCCGATGCCACCAAGCTGGAGATCAGCGACGACGAAGCTCATGAGTTCCGCATGACCCGTCCCGCCTTTGGCGGCAACCTCATGGCCACTATCCTCTGCAAAAACAACCGCCCGCAGATGAGTACCGTCCGTCCCGGTGTTATGCAAAAGATGGCCGCCGACACTACCCGCAAGGGTGAAGTGGTCGACTTCAAGGTCAACTTCGACGAGAAGAAGATTGCCCGCGTGAAGCTGGTCAAGACCGTCAAGGAAGAGAAGACTGTCACCGACATCAGCGAGGCCAAAGTCCTCGTTAGCGGTGGCCGCGGTGTCGGCACTAAAGATGGTTTTGGCAAACTCGAAGCCCTCGCCAAAGAGTTGGGCGGCGAAGTTTCTTCGTCCCGTGCCATGGTCGACGCCGGTGTCATGGATGCCAGCCGCCAGGTGGGTCAGACTGGTAAGACCGTGCGTCCCGCCCTCTATATGGCCTGTGGTATCAGCGGTGCCATCCAGCACCTTGCAGGCATGGAGGAAAGCGAACTCATCATCGCTATTAATAAAGACAAGTTCGCCCCCATCTTCCAGGTGGCCGACCTCGGCATCGTGGGCGACCTTCACAAGATTGTTCCAATGCTCACTGAGCGCCTGAAGACCATGCAGAAATAGTATAGCTTAATCTGTTGTAATACCATTGCAACAATTTCATACAACGGCCCGCAGCACCCCTGTGGGCCGTTGTTTTTACAAATAAAGGTACTTGGCAATTGTAGACGGCATTACGTTTAAACATTGCAGTGTTGAAAATATTCCTTGGCACACAATTTGCAGTACTATTATTTATAGTACTTTTGCAAATTGAAAAAATAGTCCAATGGAAGCAAACCTGAGTGAAAATATGAAAAAAGCTGTCGGTTTCAGCCGCGATGAAGCCATCCGACTGAAAAACGGCGGTATAGGTGTTGAGCACCTATTTCTTGGCCTTGCACGACTACCCGAATGCTCGGCCATGGCAATGCTCACCTCACTGGGGGTCGACTGTGCCTATGTGCGCGAACGCATCGAGCAGAGTGTCAGCCAGTCCAGTGCCGACATCCGTTATACAGAAGACAGCGAAATACCCATGCTGCGCCAAACCGAGAAGGTGCTGCGCCTGAGCTACCTTGAATCGATAAAGCAGAAATCATCCGAAATCCGCACCGAACACCTTGTGCTGGCCATGCTGCAGGAGAATGACAACCTCGTTTCCAACATGCTCGGCAAATCGGGTGTTGACTATGACCGTTTCTCACGCGTTGTAAGAGGCAACAGTCCAGCCTCGGAACCAGGCGAACTGCCCGACTTCAGCAGCCAGACCAGCGACGACGACAACGACGACCCGTTTGCCGACCCCGACATGGAGGTCAAAAGCCCACAGGCCGCCAAACCTAAGGGAAAGAGCGGCACACCTGCTCTCGAAAACTTTGGCCGCGATTTGACCAAATTAGCCGAGGAAGGAAAGCTCGACCCTATCGTGGGTCGTCAGAAAGAAATGGACCGCATAGCACAGATCCTCAGCCGTCGCAAGAAAAACAACCCCATACTTATCGGCGAAAGCGGCGTGGGCAAAAGTGCCATTGCCGAGGGATTGGCGATGCGTATTGCCGAAGGTCGTGTGCCACGCACCCTTTACGGCAAGAGGCTGCTCAGCCTTGACCTCGCCTCATTGGTGGCTGGTACAAAATACCGGGGCCAGTTTGAGGAACGAATGAAAGCCATTATCAACGAACTTGAGCAAAATCCTGAAATCATCATTTTTATCGACGAAATCCACACTATCGTCGGTGCCGGATCGGCCAGCGGCAGTTTGGATGCCAGCAATATGTTCAAGCCCGCCCTCGCACGCGGTACTATACAATGCATCGGTACCACAACATTGGATGAATATCGTCAATACATCGAGAAAGACACTGCCCTCGAGCGTCGTTTTCAGAAGGTGCTGGTCGAACCTGCCACTCCTGAGGAAACGCTGGATATCTTAAACAACATCAAAGAAAAATACGAGGCTCACCATCTGGTTAATTATTCGGACGAGGCCATCCGGGCTTGTGTCGAACTGACCGAGCGCTATGTAAGCGACCGCCTGCAGCCCGACAAAGCCATTGATGCCCTCGACGAAGCCGGTGCACGTGTGCGCATTGCAAATGTGAAGGTGCCCGAGGAGATTATCAACCTTGAGCAAGAAGTAGCACGCATCGCCGCCTTGAAGAAAGAGGTGCTGGCCAACAAGCGCTATAGTGAGGCAGCCGAATATCGCGACCAAGAGCGCGACCTGAACAGCAAGCTTGCCGCCTTGAAACAACAATGGGAATCCGACGAACGCGACCGACATGTGGCCGTCACCGCCGAAGATGTAGCCGCAGTGGTGGCAATGATGACCGGTGTGCCCGTCGAACGTATCGCCGAAAGCGAAAGCAACCGCTTGCTGCAAATGGAAAATGAGTTGCGTGGCTGTGTGGTGGGTCAGGATGAGGCCATCTCACAGATAGCCAAAGCCATCCGCCGCAACCGTGCCGGACTCAAGGACCCCAACCGTCCCATTGGCAGCTTCCTTTTCCTCGGCCCCACTGGTGTCGGAAAAACCTACTTGACCAAAATTTTGGCCAAGTATTTATTCGATAGCGAACAGGCCATGATTCGCATCGACATGAGCGAATATATGGAAAAATTTGCCGTTAGCCGCTTAATAGGAGCACCTCCGGGATATGTTGGCTACGAAGAAGGTGGCCAACTGACAGAACGTGTGCGCCGCAAGCCTTACAGCATCGTGCTGCTAGACGAAATTGAGAAAGCGCATCCTGACGTGTTCAATGTGCTACTGCAAGTGCTCGATGACGGTGTGCTCACTGACGGTATCGGTCGCAAGGTCGACTTCAAGAACACCATCATCATCATGACCTCGAACATCGGCAGCCGCCAACTGAAAGATTTCGGCGTAGGCGTAGGCTTCAGCACCAAAGCCCGTGAGGCCGAACGAGGCGCTATGCAACGCGATGTCATCGAGAAGAGCCTTAAGAAAGCTTTCGCACCCGAATTCATCAACCGTATCGATGACATCATCTATTTCAATTCACTGAAGCGAGATGACATTCATCGTATTATCGATATTGAACTAAAGGGATTATTTAACCGTATTCGCGAGATGGGATTCGACGTGAAAATGGATGAAAAAGCGAAAGATTTCATTCTCGAAAAAGGCTGGGACGAACAGTATGGAGCCCGTCCGCTGCGCCGTGCCATACAGCGTTATATCGAGGATGACCTCGCCGACGAGATTATTCGTGCCGACATCCTCCCGGGCGACACTATCTGCATCACTGCCGATGACACTCACATCACATTTGACATAGAAAAAGGTGAAACTTCAAAGCAACTCATGGATGCCATGAAGGGTATCGAAGAACCAACTACAGTCTGACTTTGAGGCATACCGACAACCAAACTTGTTGAATACTTGTTGATATTTTACACGCGCACCCCAATGTGGATGCGCGTGTAAATATGTATTTTTGTACTTTGAAATAAGTATGCACAAATGTTCGATTTTACTGATTTTCTAACTGATACATACGCCATTACACTTGCCGCGATAATGCTGGCAATGACGTTTCTGTTGTGTCTATATTATGGACTGTTTCATTTCCGCATCGGCCATTGGCACAGAAAAGAGGCTTCGGGCGAAGCCCAATCTGCCGAGCACCTTCCACCTGTATCTGTAGTGTTGACCGCCCGCAACGACGCTGAATGGCTTCGCGAAAATTTGGTTTACCTGCTTGAGCAGGACTATCCCAACTTCGAGGTAGTGGTAGTCGACTACCTGTCGCACGACGATACCCAATTTGTACTCAAATTGTTGAAAGACTACTATCCTCATTTGAACATTGTCCCTTTCAAAGAGGATGTCAACCTCTTCCAAGGCAAGAAATACCCACTTTCGATTGGTATCAAGTCGGCCAAGAACGACATTCTGCTGCTGGCAGACCCCGATTGTATCTCCAAGAACCTTCGCTGGTTGCGTGGCATGGTGAAAGGTTACGAGAACAAGCCAGAAACCAAGATTGTGCTGGGTTTCTGCGGTGTGAACCGTTCCTCTTCCCTGCTCGGTTGGATGCAGCAGTACGACAATCTCGCCTATAGCTCCAACTACCTCGGTAGCGCCTTGCTGGGTCACCCTTACACCGGTTCAGGACGCAACCTGAGTTACCGACGAAAGTTTTTCTTCGACCAAGGAGCCTTCATCCGCCACTACAACGTGGCTGGCGGCTCGGACGACCTGTTCGTCTACCACAATGCCAACCGTCGCAACACCACCATCTGCATCAGCGAGGATGCCTGCCTCACTGCTGAACCCAAGAAGAGTTTCACCCTTTGGCACCAAGAAAGGCTGCAGCGCGTAGCCACCCGCAACTGGCATTCCCTCCCCGGTCGATTGACCGAAGACATTCCCTATGTGGCCAACCTGCTATGGATTGCCGTCGGCGTATTACTGATTCTCAACGGTAGCCTCCCCTGGGTGATAGTAGCTGCTGTCGCCGCAATCAAATGGGCCTGGCAAATCACCTCATTCTCACAACTTTCCACCCGTTTCAAAAGCAATCCTGTCTACCTCTTCGCCCCACTGCTTGAAATTTATTTTACAATCGCAAATACTATTTTAATTCTAACTCCGTTACATAGTAACAGAAAGTTCAAGAAATAGTGGAACAAAGCGCAACAGCCGACAGATTGCAACACGACTACCAACTGGTGTGCGATGCACGCGACCATGGAAGCCATCGGGCCTATGCCGACCTGATGACAGCCTATCGTGAGCCGCTTTATTTGCTACTGCTGCGCATGACCCACAACACCACTACCGCCGCCGACCTCACTGTCGACACCTTCAGCAAAGCCTTCTGTCAATTGCACCGCTACTCCCCCACCGGCACCTTCAGCTCGTGGCTTTTTTCCATCGGGGTCAACCTCTATATCGACCAACTGCGCAAACGCAAACTCGAAACCATCTCACTCAACGAAATACAGCGCAATTCCGAAGGCGATTTCATTGAATACCAGATCCCATCAGGTCAACCCAATCCCGAGGAGGCGATGATTCGCCTGCAGCGCGACGAATCGCTCAAGCGCATCGTGGCCAGCCTCAAGCAGCCTTACCGCCAAATTATCAAAATGCGTTACTACGACGACCTCTCTTACGAGCAGATTGCCGAGCATCTCCATATTCCGATGGGCACCGTGAAGATACGTCTTTCAAGGGCCAAAGCACTCATGGCCTCCATCCTGAAAAAAGAGGAGGACGAGGCATGAAACCTGCCGCCATCATATTCGCCGCATTGATGCTCGCCAGCTCTGTCGCCACCGCCGACGAAAAGGAGGTGCCCCCGGGGCCCGCGCCCGCCAAACGATACACAGGCCTATCGGTGTTTGCCAACGCCGGTGCTATCTGGGCCGATAACGCAACGGCCAACTTCTACTCCGGACGTCCAGAGAATGCCAATACCATCAACCGCGTGCTCCACAGCAATACCTATGGTCAGCAAATTTGGCAACGTCTTGTCTCCCACGGACAAATTTCCCCTTCCGCCATCAGCAACTACAACCAGCTGCAAGTGGTCGAATACGCCAATATGTACTACCGCATCTCCTACCAGATTGGCATGGGCATCCGCAACGACTACGCTTCGGGATTCGGCTGGCTGCTGCGATTCGACCTTGCACGTCTGAACGCCCTCGGAGCCTTCAACCTCAGCAGCACCAATGGCACCGGCATCCTCACCAACAACCACCAGTACATTCGCTGCGGCATCGCAGGCCGTGAAGACCGCATCAACATCGATTTCGCCATCTTGAAAACAGTCCCCCTCACCTATACCACCGACCTTGAAATTGACCTCGGTCTCAACCTCAACAATTGCAAAGTCAAGGACAATGTGATGGAAATCGACGGTGCGAAATACTCCATCCTCGACGTATGGGACGGTCAGTCGCCCGATGTCGGCATTTCCAGCTACGAATACATCAACCAAGGCGGAATAGGCTACGGAGTCTTTATTTCGGCTTTCATCGGCTACCAGATGCCATCCGTCGGTGCCATCCGCCTCGGCTACACCTGCTACCATTCCAAAACCGTCCTTCAGGGCTACACCGCCATGGGTTGGCACCACACCCTCGGCATCCGTTTCGAAATGAATAATTTTAGCTTTTTTAATATTAAATGATTACGTTTAAACCACTTGCAGACAGCGACCATTCGCACTTTGCACAAGAATTGTTTGAAGAGGCGTTTCCCGAACAGGAACGCCCGCCCTTCTCTATTATCCGGCACAGAGATGCCGGCAAATTTCATTTCCTCGTAGCCGAAAACGGCGAAGAACCAGTAGGCATTCTCACCTACTGGACTTTCGACGAACTGGTCTACGTCGAACACTTCGCCATAGCCGAAGAGCTCCGCGACCAAGGGCTCGGCAAGGCCGTGTTCCTCAACTTTCTCTCGCAGCAACATGACCAGGTGGTGCTCGAAATCGAGCTGCCCAACACCGAAGAGGCCGACCACCGGCTGGAGTTCTATGCCAGCATGGGCTTCTTCAAGAATACACAACCCTACGAACAGCCTTCCTACCACAACGACGGACGCACCGTGCCGATGATTCTCATGTCGAAATACGAGCTCGACGACGACGAGTTCGAGGAGATTCGCAACGTGCTTTACAAGGAAGTTTATGGGGTTCAGTAAACAGTAGTTCAGGCAATACCGCTTTGTCTGAACTACAGAATCAACAACAAAAAAAGGAACAACTTTAAAGTTGTTCCTTTTTTTCTTAGTGACTCCTGCAGGATTCAAACCTGCAACCTTCTGATCCGTAGTCAGATGCTCTATTCAGTTGAGCTAAGGAGCCATCCGTGATTTCTCTTTCGAAATCGGGTGCAAAAGTACACACTTTTTCAATACCCACCAAATTTTTTTTCAAAAAACTTCACTTCACTTCTGCAACCCATTATCCCACATGTGCTTAAAGCTCCTATTTTTTTTCAACACACGATGCTTTTTCCTTTATAGGAACAGCCCAAGTAGTATTTTTCTCTACGAAATTTGCACTCTTTTCTCATCACAAAAAGATAGTTTTTTTACCAAACGCTGACCTTGTATATCTTGTCGTCGACACGCACCACTAAACCGCGCGGAGCATTTTTCTCATCTTTCACCTCACCACCAGTTTCTTGGTTGTCATGCCTTGCGGTGTGTGGATGCGGAGCAGGTAGGTGCCGCTGGGCAGTTTCGACACATCGAGCGAGGCCTTGAGGCCCTCGGCCTTGAGGTCCATCACCTTGCGGCCTGCGGCATTGAACACCTCCACGCGGCTCAAGCCGAAGCTCGACAGCACCTCGGCGCTGCCTGTCGCCGGGTTCGGCGACACGCTCACGTAGCGCCCGAAGTATTCCGGCATACGAATGGCCACCGTGTCGACCTGTGTCGTGTCGATGACGACTGTCGTGTCTATCACAACGGTGGTGTCTGCCTGCGTCGTGTCAATCAGGTTCTCACCGGGAGTGAGTATCGGATAGAAGAAAAACTGAACAAAACCACTTTGAAATCTCCAGCTTGAATCATCGTTTTGTCGAGCAACCATGTAATCCAAATCGAAATCGTACGGGAATCCATGAAAACAGATATGTTCCAATTTCCAACGTGTTGTCGTCTGATGTCCATACTCGTCTATGTCGTAAACACGATAACCATTGTTTGAAACGCCGACATATAAAGTATCCGATACTGTTACGGGGTTCTCGAAATAGCGTTCGTAAACCGGCAGGGGTGTCGAATCTGTATACCAGAAATAATTGAAAATCGGAACCGTATCGAATAGAAGATAATAGGAAACTGGCGTGTGTCGTATGTTTACGGGCAGTTCCTCGGGGTGCATCACCATGTTACCATTGCTATATCTGTACAGACGAAGGTTCTCCTGAACAATCCCGAGGCTGGTATCGTGCACCCTGAGAGCCTCCTCTTCCAACAGATTATCGGGCAGATAAAGATGAGGCGTGCAAAGGATGGCAGCAATGCCGTAAACGGTCAACTCCTCCTTTGCAGTGAAACCGCCGACAGTGGCATATTGGTCCGTTCCAGTAAATCCGGGACGCCAATTAATTTCGTCTCCAGTCACCCATCCTTTGTCATTGTAATAATCCTCCTTAGGCCCGTTCAGGTACAATGTGTCCTGCGCCTGCAAATTTACTGCAATTGCAGCAAGTGTAATTAATGATAAAACTGTTTTTTTCATAACGATATTTTTTATTGATGTTATTAAACTATTGCCTCTTTGGTTTGGGCTGTGGTGCCCGTTGCATTCAGATTACGGAAATAGACCTGCCGTCCTTCTTTCGAAAGAGCCAGCATCCATGAGAGGAAGGCATCCCATTCCTAGTCGCCATGCAGCACCGCAAGGTGCTCCACCCCGTCGATGGTAGTACAGTACAGGCTTGTGCCTCGGTGGCATTGGGCTCGACAATGTTTTCTTTCTGGCAGCTGACGGCCAGCGTGCCCAACAGCATGAACAATGCCACTGTTTTTACGGTTTTTGTCATGTTTGATGTATTTTTTGAGTAAATGTTTTGAATATATAGTCAAATTGTGACTCTGTTTCTATATGGAACAAATAAAAAGTCATTGTCCTGTGCTCTATGACCAGCCAGTCGTTGTTCGTCCGGCAGACGGTGTCCGC
>JAFSLX010000077.1 GCA_017448185.1 Bacteroidales bacterium | reverse complement strand
GTCGTTGTTCAGTCAAACACTGAACAACGACTGAACAACGACTGAACAACGGCCGAACATCAAACTGTGAGAAATGGTTTTTACAACTATGGCACAATAAAAAATATATCATGTCGTTATCTAATGCAAAACTAACGATTTATGAAAGGTCGACTGATATTGTTCCCCGTACCTATCGGAGCCGAAGAGATGGGAATTTCGCTGCCCCCGGCCAATGCCGAACTGCTTGCCACTTGCCACACTTTCATCGTCGAGGAGCTGCGCACGGCGCGACGGTTCCTCAAAAAAGCAGGATACCCCTACCCCATCGACGACACTGTTTTTCTGGAACTTAACGAGCACACCACGCACGAAGAGATTGGCAATTACCTGGATGCCATCGAGCGCGGCGAGAACATCGGCCTGCTGAGCGAGGCCGGCCTGCCCTGCGTGGCCGACCCGGGGGCGATGATTACGAAAGTAGCCCAACGGCGTGGTATCGAGGTGGTTCCATTGGTAGGTCCGTCGTCGCTCATGCTGGCACTGATGGCCTCGGGCTTCAACGGCCAGTCGTTCGCCTTCGTGGGCTACCTGCCCGTGGATAAAAGCAAGCGCGCCAGTGCGATACGACACCTCGAGGAGCGCCTGCACCGCGAACACCAGACACAGATATTCATCGAAGCCCCCTACCGTAACAACCAGATGCTTGAATCGCTGAGCTCTGTGCTTCAACCCAATACCATGATTTGCGTGGCCTGCGACCTCACGCTGCCCACGCAGTATATCCACAGCCTTACCGCCGCCAAATGGCAGAAAGAGCGCACCAAAGTGGATTTGCACAAAAGGAATACGGTCTTCTTGATAGGGGAATAGCCTCGGAGAGGCTTACTCTCAATAACCCCGCACGTCAGTGTGGGGTCATCACTCAACCAGACAGACACCAGCGTGCCAGCGGCACGTGCCCTCAGCAACCCCGCACAAGCCCGCCAGAGCGCAGTGTGGGGATGTACACTGTGTATATGCGTCCTCTATCATATCAGGCGTGCCGGAGGCACGCGCCCTCAAACATCAGTCTTTCAGGAAATACTCCTCCCGTATCGCAACTCCGTTCTCCTCAAGGATAGCCCGATACTCCTCCTGAAACGACACCCTCTTATGGTGCTCTTTCTGCCCTTTGATATAGTTTACTATCATATCCTTGTCGCGTACGCCATACGAGATAGCGGCATATTCGTGCCCCCCATCCATTCCAGTATGGAAAAGCGGGATTATCTCGCAGCCATTTGCTGGTAAAAGTCTTTACCGCCTGTACATATTGAGCCACAGAGAGTGTGGCGGGTAGCGAGACAAGAATATGCACGGAAGACGAGATGGTATATGGATTGGATATAACTCATTGCATTATGTTGTTTTGAGGGCGCGTGCCTTCGGCACGCATCACATCTTTTGATGTCACATACCCCACACTTCGTGCGAGGTTACTGAGAGCGAGTGCCTCCGGCACACATCATACCTTTTGCCGTCCATTAAATCGGTGGTTTATAACGACTTTACTGCAAGTCCTACAATGCAACAGATAATGATTGCGACCGGAACCATGATTATCGCCATCAAAAGGGTTTTGTCCGTCTCCTTGTCGCGAACTACACCATTCGGCCACAATACCTTGCGACTATCTACATCAAAAAATGTCAAGCCGTGTTTTCTGGCAATTGAATATATCTCACTCAAAACATTTCCCTCATATACATCCGAGAATGTCAGTTCAATCCAGATGGCATCTTGGGAGAACCCGTAATCCGAGGCATAGTATGTCCCCGAATCACAGTCATCCTCTATGGCCGCAAATTCGCCATTAAGAGGACGGACAATGTCCTTGAGTTCCAAGAAAAAAGATTGCAGCCGCTGCGAAGAAACCTTGTAGTTTTGGCCATCAGCGTACTCCAACATCCCGTCATAGCGTTTCTTGTATGACTTGTAGGACAATTTTTTCTTTGTGTCGACTATGGCAACCAGATAGCCCATTGGACTATATCATCTTGAGGTAACCCACTTCCTTCTCCGTCAGTTCGCGCCAGCGGCCGCGGGGGAGGTCTTTCTTGGTGAGGCCGGCGAAGGTGGTGCGGTCGAGCTTGTGGACTTCGTAGCCGAGGGCCTCGAAGAGGCGGCGTACGATGCGGTTGCGGCCGCTGTGCAGCTCTACGCCCACGATGCGCTTGTCGATGGTCTTGCCAACGGCAGCATACTGTATGTCATCCACATGCATGGGGCCGTCCTCCAGCTCGATGCCTTCGAGAAGCTTCTTCATGTCCTCCTTGGTGACGGGCTTGTTGAGCTCCACCTGGTAAATCTTATAGACCTGCGTGCTGGGGTGTGTCAGCTTCTTGGCCAGCTCGCCGTCGTTGGTGAAGAGCAGCAGGCCAGTGGTGGCGCGGTCGAGGCGGCCGACGGGATAGATGCGCTCGGCGCAGCAGCCGTCCATGAGCATCATCACCGTGCGGCGCTCCTGCGGGTCGTCGGTGGTAGTGATGAAGCCTTTGGGCTTGTTGAGGAGGAAGTAGCGATGACGTTCCGAACGGAGTTTCTCGCCGCCGTACTGCACCTCGTCGCCGGGCATCACCTGGTAGCCCATCTCGGTGACCACCTTGCCGTTGACCTTCACGCTGCCGGCGGCGATGAGCTCGTCGGCCTCGCGGCGCGAGCAGATGCCCGCATGGGCAATGTACTTGTTCAGGCGCATGGCACCCTCGGCATGCGGCTCCTTGGGCTTTTGCGGAGCGGAAACTTTACGTCCGGCAGGACGGGTGGCATGCACAGGACGGTCGTAGGGCTTCCTGGCGCCTCCGCGGGGTTCCTTGTCGTCGTACTTCTTGCGCACAGGGGCTTCGCTGCGCTTTGCCCTTGTCTGGACGCCTTCCCGCTCCACTTTGGTTGCGCTGCCCTTGCGGGGCTTCTCTGTCTTGGCGGCTCTTGCCTCGCGGGATTTGCTATTCTCCCTGGTCGGTCTGCTGTTGTCTTTCTTCTGTATCATTGTTATCTGTTTTATTTTTCCATTTTGTTAGTTCCTCGGCAGCACGAACATGTCCGCCGAAGTGCATCACGTAGGGCCAGGCATACTCCTTGTCCTGATAGTCGAGGAACTTCTCGGTCTCGCGGGCCAGCATGAGGAATATCTCCAGTCGGTTGGCGTAGAGCCATTTGATAGCCTGCTCGTTGCGCTTTACAGCGAGGGCGAACATCAGGTTGACGCGCGGCAGAGCGGTCCCTATCCACTCGATGGCCTTCTCGTCGCCGTCGCAGGCGTTGCTGAGGATAGCCAGCCAGGCGAAGTCGTGCTTGAAGAGCCACACCATTGCGTCGTCGTCGCCACGTATGGCGTTGCTGAAAGCCGCCAGCTCGGGGTGCGGCCCCTCCACCAGCACCTTGAAAAAGTCGGTCCTTCCCTCGACACTCTTCACCAGCGCTAGCAGCAGCCTAACGTCATATTGCTCCAAGCCTTTCATGCACATAAATTAACGTAAATGCCGATTAAATATTGCACCATATAATTAAAAGAAATCTCCTAACGGAGAATTAAGAGAAGGTCTGATTGATAATTGATCTATTAAAAGAAAACGCCTACGGCGTAAATGTTCTATAAAAGCAATGTTCCCATTACAACCATCTGCTCCATAGGAGCTTTCTTTCAATAAAAATAGCATAACCCGCTTCCGCACCTACTCTGTAGGAGTTTTCTTTTAATAGCAACAGCATAACTCGCTTCCTTCCCTACTCCGCAGGAGTTTCCTTTTTATAGCAACAGCACAACCCGCCCCCCACTCCGTAGGAGTTTTCTTTATATAGCAACAGCACAACCCGTTTTCGTACCTACTCCGTAGGAGTTTTCATTTAATCATTTCTCAATCCCATGCAAAAATAAATTTTGCCACCTCGCAGAATTGTCGTATCTTTGCAGTCGAAAATAATGGCCATTATGGAAACCGCTTACGCACCATCACGCGCACACACAAGACCTTTGCCCAAAGGCAATCGTCACGAAACCAACAAGGAGGCTGCCCCCACCCCCAAGGAACAGCTGCATACCGTAGAGGAGTTTGTCGAGAAGTTGGAACAGGCTGTGCTTGAAAGATTATGAAAGACTACAAGGTACGAATCCTTGACACGGTTTTTGCCGACATCGACGACATTGCCGACTTTATCGTCAGCGTCAGCACCCTTGAACATGCAGTCAAGTATGCCCGCGAACTAGGTGCGGAGATTATGACCCTGCGCTATCTTGCCGACTTCATTCCGGAAAGTCGCTATCGTTCCGTCCGCCATTATCATCCCCACGCCAAGCAATTGCGCACACATAACAAACAGCTGAACATCATCTTCCACATCGAGGACGACTACGTTATTGTGGATAAGATCCTTGCCTCGAAAATGATTATCAACTGAAAATCCCATAATAACAAAAGATACCAAGCGACTCCCACAAGAGCCGCTTTCTTTTTTATCACCCTCTGCGCAAAATAAATTTTGCCACCTCGCAGAATTGTCGTATCTTTGCAGTCGAAATGGAACATGTAATCAACACACCACGGCAGCAAGTCATCATGGCTTTTGTGGCAACTTGCATTGAAACTACAGCAAGAGCTATGGGCGTTGATTTCTCAGAGGTTTTCGAACGGATGAAACGTCTGGGAATGATTGAAAAATACATCTATCCTAATTACGAGACCCTACATACCGAGAGTCGCGAAAATCTGGCCAAGGATATGATTGAATGTATGAACAGATGGGAGGCTACCAAATGATAACAGTATATCACGGAGGAACTGAAATAATAAAACAACCTGTTTGTAGGTTTGGTCGCCCGAATCTTGACTTCGGACAAGGCTTTTATGTTACCGATGTAAAAGAACAGGCCATACAATGGGCTATCCGCATGTCCGAGAGGCGCGGTATGACTCCTCTACTCAATCGTTACAACCTTGACCGCGATGCCATCCTCTCCATCGGTCGCTGCAAAGTATTCTCTGCTTACGATGCCGACTGGCTGGAGTTCATCATTGCGTGCCGCCAAGGGGCCGACCCCTCGAAGGAATACGACTATATCGAAGGTGGCGTAGCCAACGACAGGGTTATTGATACCGTGAACCTGTACATTCTCGGACTGATGGATTTGAACACCGCCCTTGGGCGACTCTCAGAACATCGGCCAAACAACCAGATGTGCTTGTTAAATCAGGCATTAACCGACAAATACCTAGAATATGACAGCACCGAGACAATATGACGACCCCGCCAAGGCTCCCGTGATACAGGAGATAATACTCAGCAACCGCATCGGAGCAATTGCCGTCGACCTCTCCCAGCGGCTGGGCATAGACCCCTTGCGGGCCCTGATGCTTTTCTACGGCAGCCGCACATGCCGCGACCTGCACAACAAAGCGACCGGCCTCTACCTCTACGGCGACCGCTACATTGCCGATGAGATGATGCGCGAAGCCGACATGTAACCATTGCATATTGAGATACCACATCCGCCGCAGGAGACCCCTGCGGCGGTCTTTTTTTTTTCGATATGGTGGAAAATAAATTTTGCCACCTCGCAGAATTGTCGTATCTTTGCAGTCGATTTAAAGAGTTGAGTAAGTCCTTTAGTATACTTCTCCACCTTGTTAGGATATATTGTTCCAGAACCGATTGTGATTATTTCACAAGCAATGGAAGGCCTAAAAACCTTAATAAACATAATTAGTAATCTCAAAAAGATAAAACTTATGACAAAGAACAATAATACCTCTACATCAAAGAAGAAGATATTAATGCTGGTACAAACAGTACTGGAAGTAGCAGGACTGGGAATAACTATCCAATAAGGAGAGTTGTCTACTTCTGGCTTACTAGTCCTGTCCCACCCAAAAAACTAAAGCCATAATAACAGCAATTGGAGGGTTCCTATGCGAACCCTCTAATTTTATTTTGTCAGTTCAACAATTATTAGTACTTTTGCACTTGATTTCAAAAGGGAATCAAACGAAGCGTCAATGCTCGTTCTGCGGATAGAAACGTAGGAAACTTCTATTGTAATGCAGAATCTGTATGACGGTTCGCGCTTTTAAGCGTGGGCTGACTACATCTTCTCATTACAAGGTAATTCCTACGACCTCTATCCGAAGAAGAGTTTGCGGCACCACGCTTTTGTTTATTATTAGCTCAACGAGGTGCGGAAGAGCATAAAAATGACATAGCAATGGCAAAAGTAAAATGCTCTAATGAAAAATGTGGACACTCTTTTAACGTTGATGTAGACAGATGCCCATTTTGCGGTTCTCCCTGCGAAAAGGTAGAACAAACAGATAACAAATCTGGAGTTCAAGTTGAGGGAGAATTACTGTTCCCGATTGAAATTGTTGGTTACTTTGGCGCCATATATGGTGTTTTTACAACTGACGGACGAATAAAAATACACAAGGTCATTTTAATATCACTTGCAGAAGCATTGTTAGGAGTCGTATTATTCATTATCGGGTGGCCACTCCTTAAAGGTGGACTGGTAAAAGTCGCCGCCTACTTTTTCATGATTCCTGGTATGGCTGCTGTATTACACGGCTTTTATTCTTTAGTAAAATATTGCTCGTTAAATTATTTAGGAAGAAAAAAAATGTCATTATCAAAACCATCTGCCAGATGGGTCATTTTTCTAATAGAATTTGTTATTGGAGCAACATTCACAGTTGTTCCTGTAATATGGATTACTTCAGACTGGGGAGGTGTGCCTTGTATGCTTGGTATTGGTCTGCTAATTGGAGGAATATGCTCAATAATCAAATACTATTTACGTCGAAAGAATACAACCATATAATTAAACGGAACGGAATAATGAAATAATAAACACGATGCATTCGTCGCCAAGCCCAATCAATTTTGGAAACGGCTAAAATGAGTGTCGCAAGGCCCATTCGTTTTTGAAAAGAGCTAAAATGAGTGCCGCAAGGGCCAAACGATTTTGGAAATGGCAAAAAAGACTCATTACAATGCCATGCAATTTTGGAAACGGACGAAATGGGGCATTACAACCTCAGGCAAATTTTGAAACGAAGAATACGCAAAAATGATGAGGCCCGCGACGTTCCGTCACGGGCCTCTAATACTTATTTCACTTACATCAACACAGCAATCTTGCGTTGCATCATGGCGCTGATTTCCGCAAAGTAGTCAGCCAGCGCTTTTTTTGTAGCTGCTGCGGCCTCGGCTGCGGCTTCCTTCATTATGACAGCAAGCATCTCGTCCGAAGGTTCCTCCATCGAAGTGAGGCGGTAGGCATTCAATTCCTTTTCTGACATAACAACACTATTATTTATCCGCGCACCTTCGCGCCTAACTGGGTCTCGAGGGTCTTCTGGATTTTGGACATGGTGGCCTCGATCTGCTTATCGTTGAGGGTCTTGTCCTTGTCCTGCAGGATGAAGCTGACGGCGTAGGACTTGAAGCCTTCGGTGATGCCCTTGCCCTCATAGACATCGAAGAGGTTGACGCTCTTGAGCAGCTTCTTCTCGCACTGCAGGGCGGCCTGCTCGACCTGGGCGAAGGTGACGTCCTTGCGCAGGACGAGGGCCAGGTCGCGGCGCACCTCGGGGAACTTGGCGACTTCCTGATACAGCACCTCCTTGGTGGGGTACTGCTTGAGAAGGAGCGTCCAGTTGAGGTCGGCATAGAAGACGGGCTGCTTGATGTCCATCTTCTTCAGCGTCTCGCGGCCGATGCGGCCGAGGGTGCCCAGCAGCTTCTTGCTGTCGCGCTGGATGATGTCGAGGCCTTCGGCGAAGAACTTGTACTGCGTCGGCACCATCTCCACGCGGCCCATATTGACGCGCATGCGGTGCAGGATGTCCATGACGTAGGCCTTGAGGTAGAAGAAGTCGGTCTCGGCGGGCTTCATCTTCCAGCTCTCGGGCGTCATGTTGCCGGTCATGAAGATGCTGACGTGCTCGGTCTCATTGAAGCGCTTGGTGACGGGCAGCTCCTGGTTGGCAGCCTCGTCGGTCTTCACATAGCTCCGGCCATACTCATAGAGCTTCTGGTCGAGGATACGGAAGTTGATATTGCGGGCGATGCACTCGAGGCCGCTGTAGAGCAGCGTCTGGCGCATGACGTTGAGTTCCTTGGAGAGGGGGTTGATGATGGGAATGCAGCGGTCGGCCGGGAAGTCGGGGTTCTCGTCGTAGTATTCGCTCTTGGTGAGCGAGTTGTTCATAATCTCGCTGAATCCGTTGTCGGTGAGGTAGTCGCTGACGGCGTTCTTCAGTTTGCGCGGGTCGGGCTTCTTGCCGTAGGAGAGGCAGCTGTTGACGCTGTCACCAATGTGAATGTTGTTGTAGCCGTAAATACGAAGTATCTCCTCAACGATGTCGCACTCGCGGGTGACGTCGGCTTTGCAGGTGGGCACCTTCAGGGTCATGCCTTCGGCGGTCTCGTTGACAATCTCGATGTCGAGCGACGTGAGGGCCGTACGCACGGCCTCCAGCGGTATGTCCTGACCCACGAGGTCGAACATGCGGCGGAAATTCACCTCCACCGTCGGACGCTCAATCTTCTTGGGGTAGAGGTCGACCATCTGGCCGCAGATGTCGCCGCCGGCCAGTTCCCGGATGAGCTTCACGGCGCGGCGCAGGGCCCACTCGGTGATGTTGGGGTCGCAGGTGCGCTCGTAGCGGTAGCTGGCGTCGGTCTTCAGCGTGTGGCGCTGGCTGGTCTTGCGGATGCTCACGGGGTTGAAGAAGGCGCTCTCGAGGAAGACGTTCTTGGTCTCCATGGTGGTGCCGCTCTTCTGCCCGCCGAAAACACCGGCGATGCACATACCCTCGTTCTCGTCGCAGATCATCAGGTCGCGGGCGTCGAGCGTGCGCTCCACGCCGTCGAGGGTGACGAACTTGGTGCCCTGCGGCAGACGCTTCACGACGACATGGCCGCCGCCGATCTTGTCGGCATCGAAGGCGTGCAGCGGCTGGCCCACCTCCATCATGACGAAGTTGGTGACGTCGACCACATTGTTGATGGGACGCAGGCCCACGGTGCGCAGACGGTTCTGCAGCCACTCGGGGCTCTCCCCTACCTTCACATTGCGCAGCGTGATGCCCGTGTAGCGCGGGCAGAGCTCCGGCTCCTCCACGGTGACTTTGATGGCTGCCGGGTTATCCGGAAGTTCCGGAAGTTCCAGAGTTTCTGGCCACTTGATGCTAAGCTGCTTCCCTTCACGTGTATTGCGCACAGCCACCACGTCGCGAGCCACACCTATGTGTGAGCAGGCATCCATACGGTTGGCGGTGATAGCCACCTCCAGCAGGCAGTCGTCCTTCACGTGGAAGTACTCCTTGGCGGGCATTCCCACGGGGGCGTCGTCGGGCAGCACCATGATGCCGGCGTGGTCGGCACCCAGCTGCAGCTCGTCGGCAGCGCAGAGCATACCCTCGCTGACGGCGCCGCGCAGCTTGCCTTTCTTGATCTCGTAGTATTCGGTGTCCGAGGTGTAGATCTTGGTGCCTATCTGGGCGCAGACCACCTTCTGGCCGGCGGCCACGTTGGGGGCGCCGCAGACGATGTTCAGCGGACGCTCGCCGCCCACGTCGACGGTGGTCAGGTGCAGGTGGTCGCTGTCGGGGTGCGGCTCGCAGGTCAGTACCTGCGCTATCACCACATGCTCCAGACCGCCCTTGATGGTCTCCACCTTCTCCATGCTGTCCACCTCCAAGCCGGAGAAAGTCAGCAGGTCGTCCAGTTCCTGAGGAGTCATATCCTCAATATCTACATACTCTTTAAGCCAATCAAAAGAAATATTCATATATGTATCAATTTATTATCAATAATATATAGTTTTTATATTCAAATTGCAAAAATACAACTTTTTCTGTAACCAGCAAAGATAAATCACAATAGGTTTTCCAAATCACCGTTGAAGAACACCTCCAAAGGCATAGCAGGACCTCCCACAACAAGGGAATGTGTCGGATGAAAGCGCTCTCTGAAAGCAGCCAGGCCACTGTTCATCTGGCGGTTGCCGCTCTTCACTTCGATAGCCACTGTCTTGTCTCCACGAGTAATCACAAAGTCCACTTCCTCGTTGTTCTCACGCCAATAGTACAATTGGTATTCCAGTTCATCTGCCTTGTCGAGCAGATGACATCCCACAGCCGACTCCACCCATCTCCCCCATAATTGCGGATTGGTGTAGGCTTTCTCAAATGTCATACCATCACTCATCACCGTCAACAATGCATTGTTGTACACCTGCAATTTGGGAATAGACTTGTATTTACGCGACATGCCAACCGTATATTTTTGCAACCCTGTGAGCAGTTTGCTTTCACCAAGCACCTCCATATAACTCGCCAGTGTAGTTGCATTTCCGGCATCCTGAAGCATACCCAACATCTTGTTATACGCAAGCAACTCTCCCGAATAGCCGCAGCCGAGTCTGAACAGTTGGTGCATCAACGCAGGTTTATAGATATAAGTTGTCTGTAACACATCTTTCTCGATGGCCGGTGCCACAATGGCTTCTCGCATATACCTCCGCCAACGGCTCTCGTTGGGCAGGTAGCCAGCACTCCCAGGATAACCACCGAAATAGACATACTGGTTGATGTCCCAGCCGAAAGCATCTTGCATCTCCTTGAACGACCAATGTCCCATCGGTATCAACTCGAAGCGTCCTGCCAATGACTCTGTCAGACCTTTTTTCAGCAGCAGCCTTGATGAGCCAAGCAAGATCACTTTCAAATTCACGTCGTTGAAGGTATCCGCATCCCATTCTTTCTTTACTTGCTCGCTCCAGTTGTCAATCTTATGCACCTCGTCGATGGCGAGTAGAAACTCTTTGCTGCCAGAGAACCGCATTGTCGACCGTCCTTCCTCCCACCGAGCGGCAATCCACTCGTTATCATCAGGAGCGACAGCGTCGGCGTTGAAGTAAAGCGACGGCATTGAGACCTTCTCAAGGAGTTGTTTTACCACTGTTGTCTTTCCAATTTGACGGGGACCTGCAACCACCTGGATTGTCTTCCTCGGCTCTTGCAACCTGGAAATCAACTCGTTTATTTGTCCTCTTACTATCATAACCATCTGTATTTCCGATTGCAAAGATACAAAAAATCTCCGATTCTCCAACAAAAAATCTTCAATTCTATCAAAAAAAATCTTCAAATCTCTATCAGAAAATCTTCAAATCTTCCGAGAAAAATCTCCGATTCTTATTGCAGCAACCATATATTTACCACCTCAAAAATACAACAACCTCTCGATAATCCATCGGCGATCTCTCGGCGGTGGTGGCTCCTGCTGCTTCACATTACAGGAAATAATGACGAGAATAAACCTTTTTTTCCATTTTCGTCATTAATATGTATCTTTGCAGAAACAAAATAAGTTATGGTATATAGCTACGCGACTCATATCCAAAATATCTACTTACTACCGACTTTGAGGCATCAAACATTGAAGGTATCCAACGGCTTAATGTCATCGATTGGCTTTTGAAGAAGAACAACTAAATCCGTCGGCGATGTTGCGGTGGTGGTTCTTCGGTCCTTATTTTTATGATTTGGCCAAATTAATTTTTATTTTTTCTTCAAAGTAATTGAAATTAGGGTCGAAAGGGCGGTTGTCACGAATGACGGCAAACATGGTCAGAATCAGTTTGGCACGGACGGCATTGAGGACGCTCATGCGGTTCTTCCCTTCCGCCACCTTGGTGGGTTCTATGTGGGTTCCGAGTGCCTTCTTTGAAATGATTGCAACATATTGATAACCAACAAAAAGTACAACAACCACCACAGAATAATACAAAACATTCATTTTCTGCTCTTAGTCTCTTGACCCTTCGATGGTCCTTCGGCGGTGTGTCGACAGTCTTCGCTCAGTCTATAATGTCGGTGCACTGACGCCTTCGCGGGCGAGGCTTTGAAGGTCCATCTTACCGATGCGCCAAGTGAGACCGAAAGTAACGGCACGGCTGCCCCAAGTGTAGCTGTAGTTGGTTTGGTAGTAGGGGTTGAGGCCGACGGTGCCGCTTTGTGCGGTGGCGAGGATGTCCTGCCAGTTGAGGAAGAGCGAGAGGCGTCCTTTGAGGAGGTCGGCACTGGCTCCGAGGTCGAGCTGGAACGAAGGCTGGCTCTTGCTCATCAGCGACAGGGCAGCGGTAGAATAGCGGGCGTTGGCGTAGATTTGCAGCACTTTCCACAGCTTGCCCGTCACGTTGAGCCGTCCGCTGAAGGTGGGCAGGTGCCGCTCGTCCCATTCGCCTGGGCGGAACTCCATATTGTAGTAATAGTCCCAGACGTTGGCATAGAAGCGGATGTTCATAAACGGCTTGGGTCGCCACGTGACGTTGGCTTCAAGGCCGAGGGTACGGCTGTCGCCGATGTTTTGCCACTGGCTGAAACTGACGATGCGTCCGTAGTAGGGATGGTAGGCCACGTCACCGAGGATGCTTATCTCGTCGGTGTTGGCGCGGAGATAGCCCGTCAGACCCACGCTACCCCAGTTCTTGTACATCGTCCAACCGCCCTCGAGGTTGTGGGTGTGGCTGAAACGCAGGTCGGGGTTGCCCAACTCGTAGTTCTCTTCACCAAGCCATGTGTAGGTGCTCCACAATTTGCTGCCGGGCGACATGAAACGGCGCGTGTATGAGAGGGTGAGATTGTGGCCGCTCTCGGTGCTGTAACTGGCGTGGAGCGAAGGGATCCAGTCCCAGAAGGCCTTGTCCACGTCATATTGCGTGGTCTCCGCAGGCAGGTCGGTGAAGTATGCCTGCTTCCATTTGCGATACACCCGGGCACCGCCCTTGAGGGTGAGACGACCAACCTTCTGTTGCATGGTGAGGTACACGTTCAACTCGTTGTCGCGGGTGCGCTCGGTGCTGGAGCGGTTGGCGTCGCGGAGGTACTGGCCAGTGGCGAAGTCGAGGGTGTCCCACAAGCACTCTTCGGGGTTGCGCCCCAGCACAAGGCTTGTGCCCGCCTCCATCGTGGTATTCTTGCCGAAGGGCTTGGTGTAATCAAGGTCGAAATTGGTCCACCAGCTGCGCATATAGCGGTTACGCAAGTAGTGCATATCGTATTGCGACATCACGGTGTATATCCGCTCGCGGTCACGCTCCTGTCGCTCTTTGTCGTAATTGCTGTTGATGCTGAATGAAATCTCCTGTCCGAGGGTGTCAAGCTGGCGCCTCAAGAAAAGGCCACCGAAAGCGGATGGGAAAGGAAATGTCGTGCGTTCAAGGCCGTTATAGCGGTAGCTGTAGTCGCCAGCGTTGTACAGGTGCTCCTGCCGCACCACATCGTAATGGCCTTCCTGCTTTATGAGACCGATATATGTGCCGCCCACTACTGCAAGGCTTGTAAGGCTGTCTATCTGCCACGTCACATTAGCGCCCGTCACTCCGCTTCCTCCGCTATATTTTTCATCGCTACTGTATGAGAAATCTGTAGAGAGCGAGCCGTCGTCGGCATAAAGCCGCTCTTCCTTTTGGTTATGCTGCTTGAACATGGCGATGCTGCCGTTGACCCACGCCGTTACGCTCACCTTCTCGTTTGACCACACATAGCTCAGCCACGGCTGCAAGTAGGGTGTGGAGCTGGCGTTGAGGCCAACACTCAACAGGTGGTTGAGCGTCACCTTTTGGTTGGTGATGATGTTGATGATGGCGCCGCCCTCGCTGCCGTAACGTGCCGATGGGTTGTTCAGCACCTCGATGCGCTTCACGCTGCTGGCGGGCAGTGTCTTGATGTACTGCTTCAAGGCCTCCTCGCTGAGGTTCGACGGGCGGTCGTTGAGCCAGATGGTGACGTTCTTGCTGCCGCGCAGGGTTATGTTTCCCTCGGGGTCGACCTCCACACCCGGCGCGTTCTGCAACGCGTCGGCCATTGTGCCTGTCTGCACGCTCGGGTCGTCCTCCACGTGGTAGAACGTCTTTTCGCCGTCGGCGGAGTAGAGCGGCCGCTGGGCAGTGACGCTTACAGCCTGCAACGTGGTGCTGCTTTGGAAGATGTCTATCACGCCCAATGCCGTGTCGGGCGGAACGTTGAGGCGCTGCCAGTGAGTGTCGTAGCCCACCGCCGAGATGCGCAGCAGGTACTCGCCCGCCGCCACCGCCTCGAAGCGCATCGCGCCGTGGTCGTTGGTGGTGCTGCCCGCGACAAACGTGCTGTCCGCCGTCCGCAGCAATACACAGTTGGTAAAAGCCATCGGCTCGCCGCTCTTTGCGTCGCGCAGCGTGCCGTGGACGGCGAGGCTCTGTGCCGTCGCCATCCCGCAGTTCAAGGCAAACATAGTTGCCAAGAAGATTCGTTTCTTCATCGTGTAGTTTCTTTTCTTCTTTGTGCAGTTTACTAATAGTTGCTTTTATACCCCTGTTTCTTACAGGAGCGTGCAAAAAAAAGCCGTGAACTTTATCTTTGTTCTAACGGAGGCTCTGGTAAACCTTGACTGCAAACAAGAAAGCTCACGGTATCGTGAGCGTTTCCCCTTTCAAGTGCAGTCAGATGAAATTTTACCAGAATTTCCGTTAGCACAGAAAAGCGAATACGCTTAATTATATGTCCCTGTAGTTATACTCTGTATTATATCATTGTTTTGTTTTTATTTCCGACTGCAAAGATACAACTTTTTTGGCAATTGTCAACAGAAAGTGCGATTTTTATTTTCACAACCGATATATAGCGTAGTCTTCATTATTCGTTATCATGCCCATCGGCAACTGGACTTCACTGCCGAAAACCTTCTTCATCACAAGCACATACTTGCACCCATGCTCCTTTAAATCAGCAACAAAAGAACTGTCCTGCAGCTGCTCGTTGGTAGCCACCCAGCCCTTGCGATGGGTGAAATACATCACCGTGGGGTCCTGGCCACTGTTGATGCATATCAAGTCGCCCCGGTCGGAGAAGGCGTCGAACGTCTGTTCCAAGGCCATCACCGGCTTGCGATTGTCACGGATAACAAACTGGCTGTGGTGATTCAGCACATTCTCCAGGGCAACAACGGCCAGCACTGCCACCCGCCAATGGGCATTCCCTATCAGGGACACACCATAGCCCGCCACCATGGCCATCACAGGCACGAACGGAACAACGTAATAGTCATGTTTGTAGAAAGTTTCGCCGGAGGCCAGCATCACCAGCAGGAACGGAACGAAAGCCAGACCAAGTATCCGCAACACAAGCTTCTGCCTCTTGACAAACGCCATCACCATTCCCGCCAGGAAGAGGGCAAACCCCGTGTAGTTCATGGCGTTGAAGTAGAAACGATAAAACGTCTTGCCCATGTGGTGCCATATCTCGCAGGCGCCTTCCGTCACGCTCTTGCCCATAAAGAAATGCCACAGACCGTAGTCTTCTACCAGTTTCGGTGACCAAAAGAAATACCACCAGGCCACCGGAATCAGGGCAAACGCAGTGGCCGCCGACAGCCACACCTTTCGACCCACAGGCACAGCCTTGTCCAACACCGGCAGCAGCAACACCGCCAGGATATACCCCGACGGCAGCTTCGAGAGCATTCCGGCCATCAGCAACAACGCATACGCCAACAACGAAACCCACTTTCTTCGGTCGTACAGGTAGCTGGCACCATAGTACAATCCCATGATTACCAACGACATGGAGAACGTATCGGGCATCACCTTGCGGGCAAAGGCGAACCACAGGGTGACACACAGCAGCAATGTGGCGCAGAAAGCATGCCGCTCCGTGAAGAAACGCTTCAGCAACCGATAGAAATACCAACAGCCCAGGCTCGAAACCACCAGGTTGATCAACCTCCCGTACCACTCGTGGAATCCGAAAGGCAACGACAGCAGGTATATGAGCCAGTTCAGCAATGGGAACTCCATGCCCGTGATGCCCGTAAGGTCGCCGCCGATGTCGATGCGGGGATAAAGGATATTGGGGTCGACCTCATAGAAATTGCGCGCCGCCATGGCCACCGTGGTCTGCCGCCACGAGTGCGACACCTCCAACGGCGGATTGGCAATGCCAATCAACCTTATCAAAGCAAGGGCGACAATCCAGAAACGGATGTCGCCCAACCATCTTTTAATTTGTATTTTTTTCAGCATCAAATGTTTCATCAGTGTTTTCCGGCGGAGTCTCTTGGTCGCACACACGGTCACCGCCATCGGGGCAATGGTCATCCCCTCCCCTCTTCTGCCGTCCGAAATAGATGCACACCGCCGCAATGGCAGCCAGCAGCAACAGATATCCAGGACTCATCATCTTCGGTCTCGTTTGTAAAAACCATGCAGCTATTTTTCTTTATCCGTATAAAATTTGTCAAAATAGCCTTGCAACCGCTGTGGGTCAGTCTGATAGACGTTCTTACCGTAATAGTAATCGGCCATCACTTCGTAGAGACGACACAATTCCTTTAAGCCTGGGCGCTTATTGTTGGCGTCAATGGTCAGCGACACAAGTTCCAATGCGCGGTCGGCGGCACGGTGGCACTGCTCTTCGTTGCCTTTGGCCTTCCAGCGGTTGGCACGCGACACTTCGCTGCCGATATTCAGCATCTGCTCCGCCAGCGACATCTGCGCCCAGCGGCCAGCGGCCAAATCCTTGTGTTGGAACTCCATCGTCAGCATGGCAGCAGATAGTTTACTGTTTCTATTATCCGTTGCCGTGTGTCGGCATCCTGCACGTCGCGACTGCGGTTGCCCTGGCCGGGACGGATGTTGATCATTGAGTCAAACTCAATGAAATCCTCGCCGTCCATCTCAGGATACAGGTTTATGCCCCACAGGTCGTACTGCGACGACCCCTGCGCCAGCAACGCCTGCTCTATGTCGGCATGCAGTTCAGCATCCACACCAATCTTATTTTGTGCAATGTCCACCACAGCCTTCACCATGTCGCCAAAATAGTTCGGCATCATGGCGTTCAGTATCTTTCTGTCTGTCGGACGGTCAATTATTTGCATGGTTCATCTCCTCGTTTAAGTAGTCATAGATATAGTCGGCGCTCTGCAGGTACAGGCCTGTGTCAATGTTCAACAGCTTCTTGTAGATACTGGAATTATACACACTACTGAAAGCCTTGTCAAGGGGCATGCCTTTGTCGCACTGCAGACGGCCGACAATATGTTCAACATCGCTATTGATGATAAACTGCAACTGATCCTGTGTTATGCTCATACCCTTCGAAGTTGTTGTATGGCATGTTCCGTGCCAAATAAATACTGATTGTTGAGTTTGCGATAGGTCAACTCTTTCACCAAAGTGTCAATCGTTATCAGGTGCTGCATGTAAAGGTTCAACTGAAACACCACACCATCATCGGCAACCGGGCCCACGACAATGTCATGGTTGTGCATGCGCTGCCCCTTGGCCATGCGGTTCTTCAAAATAAACTCCGCCCATTCGGCACTCACTCCCTCAAACTTAAGCACATCAAAAACGCCACCGCAAAGCATGCTTTCGTCAAACTCGTACTCTTGCACAATAGGGACACCCGACTCCTCAAACTCGCAGCGGCGTACAGCCATTGCCTCGGCTTGACTGCGAATATCTGTCAAATAAAAGCCTTGTCCAAAGTCCTTGTTTGGACGACAACGCGAGAGTAGAATCTCACCAAAATCTATATTTGTGCCATGATAGAGCTTCATGCCATCGTTCCTCCATGACGTTTGCAGTATTCGGCGAGGTCGGACAGGGTGTCTTCCAAGGGCAGCAGGTGTTCGGCGTCATAATTCCTGTCAAGAAACGAGAAGCCTTTGTAAGTATTCAAGTAATTGAACGCCAAAGTGGTCGGCATGCCATTACGCTTGCCGAACTCCACGATACAGAGGTTGATATATCGAATCTTGTTCATATAACTGTAACGCGCTCTAACTGTTTTTATTGCGTAACCTGTTACTTTATCTTCGCCCAGCTGTCTTTGAGGGTGCAGGTGCGGTTGAAGACGGGGTGGTCGGGGGTGCTGTCGCGGTCGGTGCAGAAGTAGCCCATTCTTTCAAATTGGTAACGTACTATTCCATCTTTCCACTTTCCACTTTCATCTTTCCAATTGGCGAGGGCGGGTTCGCACTTGGCGGTAACCACCTTCAAGCTGTTGGGGTTGAGGTTTTCGAGAAAGGTGTGGCCTTCTTCCACATCGTCGGGGGCCTCGACGGCGAAGAGGCGGTCGAAGAGGCGCACCTCGGCGTCGATGGCGCTGTGGGCGGCAACCCAGTGGATGGTGCCCTTCACCTTGCGCCCGTCGGGGGCGTCGCCGCCGCGTGTGGCGGGGTCGTAGGTACAGTGGATGCAGGTGATGTTGCCCTCGGCGTCCTTCTCGACGCTCTGCGCCGTGACGAAGTAGGCGTAGCGCAGACGCACCTCCTGGCCAATGGCCATGCGGAAGTATTTCTTGGGCGCCACCTCCATAAAGTCCTCGCGCTCAATCCACAGCTCGCGTCCGAAGGGCACCTGGCGGGTGCCGTCGGCCTCGCACTCAGGATTGTTGACGGCCGTCAGCATCTCGGTCTGTCCTTCGGGATAGTTATCTATGACAACCTTCACCGGATCGAGCACCGCCATGCGGCGCTGGGCCACTTTGTTCAGATGCTCGCGCAGCGAGAATTCCAACAGGCTGTAGTCGATGATGTTGTCGCGTTTGGCCACGCCGATGCGTTCGCAGAAAGCCTTGATGCTCTCGGGCGTGTAGCCGCGACGGCGGAAGCCGCAGATGGTCGGCATGCGGGGGTCGTCCCAGCCGCTGACATAGTTCTCCTTGACCAGCTGGAGCAGCTTGCGCTTGCTCATCACCGTGTAGTTGATGTTCAGGCGGGCGAACTCGTATTGGTGGCTCGGCCAGATGCCCAGCTGCTCGATGAACCAGTCGTAGAGCGGACGGTGGATGTCGAACTCCAGCGTGCAGATACTGTGGGTGATATGCTCAATGCTGTCGCTCTGCCCGTGGGCGTAGTCGTACATCGGGTAGATGCACCACTTGTCGCCGGTGCGGTGGTGGTGGGCATGCAGGATGCGGTACATGATGGGGTCGCGGAACATCATGTTGGGGTGCGCCATATCTATCTTGGCGCGCAGCACCTTGCTGCCGTCGGGAAACTCGCCGGCGCGCATGCGGCGGAACAGGTCGAGGTTCTCCTCGACGCTGCGGTCGCGGTAAGGGCTGTTCTTGCCCGGTGTGGTCACCGTGCCGCGGCCCTCGCGAATCTCGTCGAGGGTCTGGTCGTCGACGTATGCCAGGCCTTTCTGTATCAAGAGTTCGGCCCACTCGTAGAGCTGCTCGAAATAGTCGGAAGCATAATGCTTCTCCGCCCAGTCGAAGCCCAGCCAGTGGATGTCCTCCTGGATGGAGTCGACATACTCGGTGTCCTCCTTGACGGGGTTGGTATCGTCGAAACGCAGGTTGGTCTTGCCGCCGTACTTCTTCGCCAGTCCGAAATTAATGCATATCGACTTGGCGTGGCCGATGTGCAGGTAGCCGTTGGGTTCCGGCGGAAAACGGGTCTGGATGCTGGTGTACTTGCCCTCGTTCAGGCCCTGCTCGATAATCTCTTCCAAGAAATTCAACTGTCTCTCTTGAGTGTTGGTCTCTTCCATAACAAACTGATATATATTAATATTATACTATTATTGCATACTAATTCAAACAGCAAAGATACAAAAAATGGCTGAAACCATAAAATAATTTTTCAAACAATATGCACAAAACCGCCACGGTCGTTGCTCGCCCGATGTTCAGTCGTTGTTCAGTCGTTGTTCAGTGTTTGACTGAACAACGACTG
>JAFSLX010000076.1 GCA_017448185.1 Bacteroidales bacterium | reverse complement strand
TTCAGTCGTTGTTCAGTGTTTGACTGAACAACGACTGAACAACGACTGAACATCGAACGGACAACGGAGTAAGGGTAGGGGGGCGATTGCGTGCTTTGGTAACCAGTATTTTACGGGGAGCGTGAGACGTGAGATGCCGAACGGAGGAATTTTTTTTGGCTGATGTGTCAATTTTTTTGTATTTTTGCATCAAATATAAAAATAGGATAATATGAAGAAGCTACTGTTTACCCTGTTGACAATAAGTGTTTTGTCCGCTGCCGTGGCGCAGACCTCGAAGTGCGGTATCGACACGCGTGCGCTGGTGGAGGAGGAGATTGCTGCCGGAGCGACGACTATCGATATGCTGGCCAAGATGGCGCCGGGATTCGACCGTGCGATGTTCGAGAAGGCCGGCATTGTGTTCGGTGCGCAGGCCGGGCAGATTGTGACGATGAGTGTGCCCGTGGCATCACTGCCGTTGCTTGACAATAGCAAGGAGGTGCTGCTTTACAGCATTTCGCACCGCATTGCCGCGCCGACCTGCAACGATATGCGTTTCGACACGCGTACCGACAGTGTGCATCAGGGCCTCGGTGTGGACGGCGACACCTCGTTCAACGGTGCGGGGGTCTATATCGGCATTACCGATTGGGGCTTTGACTATATGCATATCAACTATAACAACTACGGCAAGCCGAACTGGCGACTCGACAAGGCTTGGGACCATTTCCGTCTGGCCGGTCCCGCGCCCGAGGGTTTTACCTACGGCACCGAGATTTCGGGTCACGAGGCGTTGTTTGCTGCCGGAGGCGACACGTCGAACCTCTACGGCTACGGTACCCACGGCACCCATGTGGCCGGTATTGCGGCCGGTAAGGGCTACAACGGCGAGTATACCGGACAGGCTCCCGGAGCCCATTTGCTTTTCTGCTCGTTCGGACTGGGCGAGAGCCAGTGGATGGACGGTGTGGCATGGATGAAGAGGGTGGCGCAGGACAGCGCGCGCCGTTTGGTGGTGAACAGCAGCTGGGGTATGTATTCGTTCAGCTGTTTAGACGGGCACTCGCTGCTCAGCGAGGCTATCAATGCCTGGTCGGACGAGGGTGTGGTGTTCTGCACCAGCGCCGGCAATAACGGCGACAACAATTTCCATATCAGCCGCACGTTTTCGGGGGCGCAGGATACGCTGAAGACTGTGGCCACGTATTTCGGTTCGTCCGAGGGAGTGGGTCAGGCCCTGATTATGTGGGGCGAAGAGGGACATGATTTCGAAGCCTGTTTCCGCATGCAGCGCGACAGTGTGGTATGGACCAGCCCGATGTACAGTACCGCTATTCTTGACAGTGTGGTTCGCGACACGTTGTGGTGTGGCGACATTCCGATACCTTACCGTGTGATGATGGAACATGCCAATCCTTTCGACCAGCGTCCTCACATGCAGATGGATGTGGGGCGCGACTTTAATCTGCAGCTGCAGCTCTTCATCACCGCCACCGACGGTACGGTGCATGCGTGGAACGTGGCCAACAAGCAGAACCATGCTGGTAACGAGGGGTGCGATTTTGTGAGCGGCAGCCGTCCCGGTTTTTCGACCGGCAATCCGGAGTATGGTATCGGCGAGCCTGCCTGTGCGGCAAAGACCATCAGCGTGGCCGCCCACCATGCCGACCGCCACAATAATGACACCACGGTGTACTATCCTGGCAATTTGGCCTATTTCTCGAGCTATGGCCCGCTGATTTCGGGTGTGTCGAAGCCTGAAATCTCGGCCCCCGGCTATGAGGTGGTTTCGTCGATAAGCTCCTTTACCACAGGTAATTATCCTGCCTATCTGAGCAAAAACTTCCAAGGCAGGACCTATATTTGGGCGGCCATGAGCGGCACTTCGATGTCGAGTCCTTCGACGACGGGTGTGGTGGCTTTGATGCTGCAAGCCAATCCGTTGCTGACTATCGATCAGGTGCGTGATATTATCAAGATTACAGCCCGCAACGATGAGAAAACCGGCAATATTCTGGCCTCGGGCGTTTCCGACTTGCGCTGGGGATGGGGCAAAATTGACGCGCTGCGTGCCGTGAACGAGGCCATGCGCCGCGTGAGCATCGAGCAGGTGGAGGATTTGCGCCTGCCGCTGCATATCTATCCCAACCCGACCACAGGACAGGTGACGGTGAAAACCAACTGCGGCGACCTGCAGCCGATGACGGTGTACGGTATGGATGGCCGCCGTGTGATGCAGGCCGAGGTGCGCGACGAGGTGACCCTCGATGTAAGCCAGTGGACCAAGGGTGTGTATGTTGTCCGTGTGGGCAGCCGTACCGAAAAACTGATTGTGCGCTAAGGAGATGATTCGCCTGTTCGAGCGAAATATGACACTTCAGGTGGTGCTGATATTTGCGGCACTGCTATTGCTGTGGGTGCCATCGATAGTGCATCCACCGGCAATGGTTACCAGTAGCGAGACGGGCATGTTGTATGACCTTGTCTATCAATGGCTCAGCCCTGCTCCGTTGTGGGCGGTGGTTATTGCTATGCTGATGGTGTTGATAGAAGGATTCTTCCTCAACCTATTGCTTTCGAATGTGGGTCTGGTGTCGCAGAAGAGCCTGTTGCCTACACTGTTATACATTCTGGCGATGAGTGCATCGGCCACGACGCTGACCCCGGTAGTGATTGTCAATGCGCTGCTCATACCCTGTATTAACCAGTTGGTGCTGCGTGGCACATTGCTTACCATCCCGACCAACCGAATTTGCGGTACGACGGTGCTGATTGGCATCAGCACTATGTTCTACCTGCCTGCGATGGCGATGATGGCCAGCTACCTTCTGATGGCAATTAGTTATCGCCTTTACAGTTGGAAAGACTGGGTGGTGATGTTGCTCGGCCTGCTGGCTCCGTATATCCTTCTTGTCACGGTGCTGTTTTTGAACGACACGTTGGTGGAGGAATGGGAGATATGGATTGAGAAACTTGGCGGAGCCGCACTGCGCACTGGCGAAAGTACTGTGCTGCATGCTGTCGCCAATGGTTACCTTGTGCTGCTGTTTGCTGTCAGCTTGATGGCGTTGTGGGGCAGGATCGGAGAACATCCAATTGTGTGGCAGAAGAATGCATCGGCCGTGATGCTGTTTGCTGTGGGCGGACTTATAATGCTGCTCTACTCGCAGCTTTTCCCTGTCGATATGCAACTGTTTGCCATTCCCTTTGCATTCTGCTGTGCGTTGTTTCTGTCGCATGAGGGCCGTCGCGCAATGCGAGGACGCAAAAAGTCGCACGATTGGGTTTACGATGTGCTGTTGGTACTCGTGATAATATCGGTGATTGTATGAAGAATATGTTGAAACTGTGTAAGATAGAAGGACGCTGTGAAGCGGGATGCGACGAGGCAGGACGTGGGCCGTTGGCTGGCCCCGTGATGGCTGCCGCCGTGGTACTGCCGTCCGACTATTCGAACAGCCGATTGAACGATTCGAAACAGTTGACCGAACGCCAACGCGAAAGCTTGCGCTCTGAGGTTGAGCGCGAGGCATTGGCATGGGCTGTGGCCACTGTCGATGCAGCCGGAGTTGACAGCTTGAACATATTGCATGCTTCCACTCATGCCATGTGTATGGCTGTCAGGGCTTTGATGGGCGAGAAGGTGGAAGGAACGGTCTGTGGAGGCACGAATCTTGGAAAGTCGCTGCCGGAATATCTGTTGATTGATGGCAACCGGTTCTACAACGAGACCGATTTGCCGTATGAGTGTATTGTAAAAGGCGATGGGAAATATATGCCCATTGCGGCTGCCAGTATTCTGGCCAAGACTTACCGCGACGAATATATGGTCCGTTTGCACGAGGAATATCCGCAATATGGTTGGGACAGCAACAAAGGCTATCCCACCGAGCGGCACTACCGCGCTATTGAGCAATACGGCATCACGCCTTATCACCGGCGCAGTTTCACTTTGTATAAACAACATTCATTATTTGATTGAAATATGCTGGATATAGTTAAAGATTTCAGACGCAAGCAGGTGCTCCGCGAGATGAAAAATGCTCCGCGCGAGAAGAAAATCGATAACATCGACGAGGTGAAGACCATCGGTGTCATCTGCAGTTTGGACAGTGAGCAGCATTGGAACATCCTTTACCATTTTGCCAAGGTGATGGAGAGTCAGGGAAAGAAGGTTAGCATCATGGCTTTGCTTCCCAAGGACCAGGAAATTGGATTCGTTATCACTCATCAGGCTACCTATATTTGTCGCTCGAAGACCGACTTCAACTTCTGGGGTATTCCCTCTGGCGAGAGCATCCGCGAGTTTGTCGACAAACAGTACGATTTGCTTATCGACACTTTCGGTGAAGAGAATTTCTTCTCGCAATATATCGCTCTGCGTACTACGGCCAGCCTGAAGGTGGCCTATGCCACTCCTGCCGAAGACCCATCGGAGATTTTCGACCTTATTATCCGTGGCGAAGGCCAACTTGAACTGAAGGATTTCTTCAACCATGTGATTGAATATTTAGGAATGATAAAAAAATAATGTGTTATGGCACCATCATTGAATAAACTTTTCATAGGTACCGGCGTTGCTCTTGTCACGCCTTTCCGCAAGCAGCAGGAAACAGTCGACTTCACCAAACTCGAAATGCTCATCGAACATATCATCTCCTCGGGAGTTGATTATATTGTAGCCCTTGGCACCACCAGCGAGGCAGCTACCATGACCGAGAGCGAGCGCTCTGCGGTGCAGGGATTCATTGTTGAAACCGTCGCCGGCCGCTGTCCCATCATGCTTGGCTTGGGTGGTAACAATACCCTCAGTGTTACAGATACGATTGCACGTACCAATTTCGACGGCATCAGTGGTCTGCTCAGCGTCACCCCCTATTATAACAAACCCAACCAGCGTGGTTTGTACCAGCACTATCGCAGTGTGGCCGAGGCTTCACCGGTTCCGGTGGTGATGTACAATGTACCTGGCCGTACGGGGGTTAATATGACTGCTGAGACAACCTTGGCGCTCGCTGCCGATTGTGCTAATATTATCGGCATCAAGGAGGCCAGTGGCAATTTGCAGCAGGTGATGGATATTCTCCGCAATCGTCCAGACAACTTCAAGGTTATCTCTGGCGACGATGCACTGACATATCCGATGATAACGCTCGGAGCCGATGGCGTAATCAGTGTGATGTCCAACGCTTTGCCAGCAGAAATGTCGCAGATGGTCCGTTTTGCCATGAAGGGAGACCTCAAGAAAGCCCTTCCGCTCCATTACCGTATGCTTCCCCTGATGCACGCCATTTTCGAAGAGGGCAATCCTTCGGGAATCAAAGCATTGCTTGAAATTGAAGGTCAGATTACCAATGTGCTGCGTCTGCCGTTGGTCAAGGTTAGCAAGCCGCTCTATAACAAGTTGTCGACATTGTACAATGAAGGGTTTAGAGGATAGGCTTGCCGAGGTACGACAGGAATATATGCGCCGGATGGTCTCCGGCGATGTGGCTCTGTTGCGGTTGGTTGAAGAGTATGTGGTGGAGCGCAGTGGCAAGATGCTGCGCCCCAGACTTACCCTCTTGTCGGCTGCCACCCTTGGAGAAGAGGCTTTCCTTTCACGGCGTACATTGCTGTTGGCTACCGCTGTAGAGATGCTGCACAATGTGTCGCTGGTTCATGACGATGTTATCGACCATGACGAGATTCGCCGAGGGCGAGAGTCGGTCAACGGCCGTTGGGGCAACAGTGTGGCTGTCTTGGTAGGCGATTACCTGCTGGCACAGTTGATGAAACTACTTGACGAAGTCGATGACCGTAATGCCACCCGCCGTATTATCCAGGTGGTCACAGCTATGACCGAGGCCGAATTGTTTGCACAAGAACTTCAAGCCACCGACGGCAATCGCCGCTCAACATATTTGCAAATAATCGATGGTAAAACAGCCTGTCTCTTTGCTACGGCGTGTGCTTTGGGTAATCCCGAGTGCTATGATTTGGGACTCTGCTATGGTCGCCTATTCCAACTTTATGACGACATTGCCGACGGTGAGGCAACTGTCGAAACCGACACCTTGATAGCAGCAGAAATGCCGCGTTGGAATACTTTGGCTGACCAGTGGCCTGGCATTGTTGCCCAATTACCTTCTTATGATTGCAATAAAACAGCCCAAACGAATACTAAATAAAAAAATATTATCAACAATGAAACGTATTTTATTATCCTTATTAGCCCTTGTGGCTTGCGGCACGCTGATGGCTCAGAATGCTACGCTGCCCGGCAACATCACGCTTCGTACCCTCGATGGACAGACTGTGCAGTCGTCTGTTATTCAGAATGATGGTCGCCCTGTGATTGTCAGTTTCTGGGCCACTTGGTGCAAACCCTGCAATCGTGAGCTCAACAACATCAAGGAAGTCTATGAGGAGTGGCAAGAGGAGACTGGTGTGAAGATTGTGGCCATCTCTATCGATGACTCGCGTAGCGTCAATAAGGTCAAACCTCATGTCGAAGGTCTTGACTGGCCGTATGAGGTCTATCTTGACCAGAACAGTGACCTCAAACGCGCCATGAATGTTGTCAATGTGCCTCACACCTTTATTCTCAACGGCAAAGGTGAGATTGTGTGGCAGCATGCTGGTTACCAAGATGGTGGCGAAGAAGAGGTGATAGCGAAAGTGCGCGAACTTCTTTAAAAGATGTGCCCGAAATTAAGGTAGATGTTGGCCTTGCGGGTACGAGTCGACCATCCGACACGAACGTCGATGGGACCAAAGAGTGACACGTAACTGTAGCCAGCCTGTACACCGTAGAGGTCGGGCAATTGCAGTAGATTTTCCGCGTAGGTGGCTGTTGTGGCCGCTGCTCCGCGAACAAGTACATAGTGGCTTTTGCTAATTCGGCATGAAAGCTGCAGTTGGAGTGCTGCTATCTGATTGTCGATATATTCCACATTGCCAATACCGGCAAATGGCAGTTGCTGTTCAATATAGTGACTAAAAGTTTCGTTGCCCAATGTGTTGCGGAATGCAAAAGGAATATCCTTTCCCAGTAAGCAGCGTCCGTAAATCATGGGTTGAAATGTGAGACGAGGAGTGAGTGGTATATTGATACGCCAGTGTACAATGATATCGCTCAAACCGAAATCATTTTTAAACTGTACTAAATTGGTAGTACGATAAGCATAGCCAATATGAACACGCTGTCCTTTGGAAGGAAAATACCAACGGTTTTCTGTGTTGAGGTTTGCTTCGAGTCGGTAACTGAAGTAATGGTCGTCTTCGGTGTCGAAGGTGCTACCGTTTAGAGACAGTAACCTTCCGTAATAATCAAAATAGTCCCATCGGATACCGACCTGAATGGTATATTTTTTTAGCTTATAGTTGAACGGTACAAAATCGGCCTGATGTTGTCGATATCGGATATTGTAGTTGCGAATGCCATTGGAGTAGATGTCGAGATCGTTGCGTCGGAAAGTGTAGTTGATGCTAAACAGACCGTCGAATCCCACTTGTGCCATCAAACGGTTGCCGAGACGTAGCGATGCGTGCAAATCGCTGGGACGGAATATTTTGATAGGGGCGGCAATGCCGAGCAAGAGTGAGCCAAGCTCTTCGCTGTCGAATCGAAACCCCACCCGTGCAATAGGCTGCTTGTGAATGCTGGATTTGTGATGGATCAGGTAAGAGGTATCGCGATGTGGACGGTGATGGCGGATGATGGTGCCAGACGAAAAAAAACGTTCGCGAAGAGCCACCAATTCATCCCAGTGACGTAATGCCTCCTCCTCGCCACGACGTAGCAAGGTGTCGATTGCATCGTCGACAAAACTGGCAGCGCTATAACCTTCAACATTTACTTTCATCACTATGTCACTCATCCTCAGATTGTCTTCATATTTGTTTTTGCAGTTATAATCAACAATCTGTCCCAGAATGGAGGCGGTGTTGGAAAGTTCGTCGGCTTTCAATAGGTCGCCTTGTACCGTTACACCAATGATAATATCGGCACCCATGGCACGGGCAATGTCGGCTGGATAATTGTTGCGCAGACCGCCATCGACCAATACGCTGTCGCCAATTCTTACAGGGGTAAATACGCCAGGAATGGCCATTGACGAGCGCATGGCTTGAGGTAAGAAACCGCTATGGAAGTCGACCTCAGTATTGGTCACAATATCGGTTGCCACACAGGCAAAAGGTATGGGTAATTGGTTGAAATCCATTGAATCGAGATACCCTTCGCATAAATTTTCGAAGAGTACGGCCAGGTTGGAACCTGCCAGTACACCTCCGCCTTGTTGTTGTCGACGGCCAAATGTAATGGTGTGGCCAAGGGCATAGGTGTTCTCACGTCGACGCTCAGAAAGGTTCATCAAAGATTGATTGGTGCGGTCGCTTAGTAAGAATGTCCAGTTTTGAGACCGTACAAGTGAGTCGAGTTCCTTGGGTGACCATCCGATAGAATACAGTCCGCCAATAAGACTGCCCATGCTGGTACCGCAGATGATATCGACTGGAATACCAGCCTCTTCAATTACTTTTAAAGCGCTGATATGAGCTACGCCTTTTGCACCGCCACCACTGAGCACTACCGCTACTTTGGGACGGTCGAGGTTGGAGTTGTATTGTGCAGTCGCTGTGGTGGCAGTCAGAAAAATAAGTAATAATATTGCCAGTTGTTTCATTATTCAGCTTGTTTATAGACATCTCTTCGCAGACGAAGTGCTTGAAGCAGGCCGCGGAGAATCAGGAAGACCATGAAGGCAATCCATAGAATGTTGTTCCATGCGTGTTCGTCTATGTTGGCACCATAGTAATGTTTTAGACCATAGTAAACGGCAAAGAAAGCGGCGGTGGCAATGAACATGGCGTTGCGCATGGTGTGTGTTGCAGTGGCGCCAATGAAGATTCCGTCAAAAAGGAATGCGGCAAATCCACAGATCGGTATGGCAAGAACCCACCCCATATAATTCCCAGCAGCAATGATAATGTCTTCTTTGTCAGTGAAAATATGTAAGAATTGGTTGCCAAAAGATGCATATAAACCTGTGAAGACCACTGTAAGAGCAAGTCCCCACAGAATGAGCAGTTGCACTGCAAGTTTCAGATGACGTTTCTGTCGGGCACCAATATGCCGGCCAACAAGGCTCTCTCCGGCGTAGGCAAAGCCATCCATGATGTAGCTGAAGAGAGTGAAGAATTGCAGCAATAGGGCATCGACTGCCAATATTTGGTCGCTGATATGGCTGGAGGCGGCGGTGATAAATGTGAAGACACCTGACAGACAAAGTGTACGGAGAAAAATGTCGGAATTGACTTTGAAGAAGCGGCGCATTTCGTTCCAAAGGAGAGCCTCTTTTATGGAGGAAAGAGAAGGGCGGAAAGAGGAGAGTGGATTAAAATTGCGGAACTTGCGACGGAGGAAGAATAACCCCATGGCCAAGCCTGAGTAGTTGGCGATAACCGTGCCCAGTGCCACGCCAAAAATATCCCATTTCAGCACCAGCACAAAGATTAGCGAGGCCAAAATGTTAATAATATTGAGGGCAATGGCTATCCACATGGGAGTTTTGGAATCTTGCATGCCGATAAACCAACCCTTGATAGCGTAAAGCCCTAATGTTGCAGGAGCGGCCCAAATGCGTACAAAGAAGTAGGTTAGTGTTAGGTTAAGCACATGGTTGCTCCCTTCAAAAATATATGGTACGGCGAGAGAGATTGGCCATTGCAACGCTATGATGAGCAGAGCTATGGCCAAAGCAATGGTGCAAGCACGGATGAGAATCTTCACCGCCTCGTCCCATCGCTCGGCACCGAAAGCTTGGGCTGTGAATCCGCTGGTACCCATTCTTAAGAAGCCAAAGTTCCAGTAGATGAGGTTGAAAAGTTGTGTGCCAATGGCAATGGCACCTATATGCGCGGCGGAGAGATGCCCCACAATAGCCATATCTACCATGCCGAGAAGAGGTATGGTAATATTGGTGATTATGTTGGGCAAGGCAAGCCCGAGGATACGCTTGTTCATTTATTCAATTTTGCACGATGCTACATTCAGCACTTTGCGCGAAGACTTGTCACTTACAAAGGCGACAATATGACAGTTTTGCAGTTTGACGTCGTCGCTGGGGGAGAATTCCAGCTCTCCCAGCACACATTCCCCTGCAGTTCCGGTAGCCTCTACGTCGCGACCCCAAAAACCTGTGATTACTTTGCGCAACATGTGGTTATGTACATAGTTCTCGTCGACGCTATTGTCGGGTAGCAACTGTTTGTAGTAAAGCGAATCCTCAATCAAGGCTACTGTCATTGTCACGGGTCGGTTGTATGCTTTTGCAAACATTAAGTCAATGTTGACAAAGACGTAATCGTTATTTAATGTTGCATTGGCTGCCACATCTAATGCTACAATCGGTGTCATTGATAATGCTTGGTCTATATCGCTCACGATATTATCCATTGATCCTTGATACAGTTTGCTCTGGTCTCGGTTGATAAAGGCAGATGGAATGGCGTTGATACCGAAATAATTGTCCCAAGCATTGCCACCGTCAGTGCGCATGTCGGGTTGGTCGGGGAAAGGTGTGCCTTGGCCAGTAGGATGGTTGATTGAAACTACCACCACGTTTTCGTTGTGAATATTGTTTAGAGTGGCATCGGCCAATGGGCAGTTGTTACATTTCGGACCTGTGTATTTCTCCACATAGACACGTTGCACGGGAGTAATCGTAGTATTGGTTTTTTCCCATTTTATCACTGCTCCGTCGTAGATTGTATATTCTTCAGGATTAATCTTGTCGCAACATGCAAGACTTATTGTCCCAATTATACCCATCAAATAATAAAATATCTTTTTCATATCTTTATTCTATTTAGAAACTTGTTGTTAAACTGAAAGTCAATCCATTGCTGGCAGGTACCTGACGGCACACACCTCCAATGCAAAGCAAGCCTTCACGTTGTTTCCCGTAGCCCAGTTGTAAACGAGTGGCTCCCTGCGTGTAGCCCACCGAGAGGTTGTAGTAGTTTCCTATCCCATCGTTATAGGCATACTGGTCACTGGCCGAGACAAAGAAGTGGCTACCGATGTTCCACTCCACCAGTCCCATAATCCAGTCGCCGGCACGTCGGTCGGTATGGTGCTCATCTTTAGCATTGTAATAACTGTCGCTGCCCATCCACTCGGCTTCGAAGCGCAGTGAATGCTTCTTGTTTACTTTCCACGACAGGTCTGCAACCACCACGTGGTTATGGTACAGGTCGGGAGCATGTCCTTCCACCACGGGATTAAACACTTGATAAGCGTAGGTAGTGGTGAGTTTCACGCTTTTGCTCAGTTTCTTGGCCACTTCAACCGAAACGTCGCCATAGTATAGTTCTCCGAGGGCAAACCATTTGGCAGTATAGCCTTCGGTCCCTACTCCGCCAGTACGTATGGTGTCAAGGGCGGTAATAACGGCACTATTGATGTGGATGTCGGTGCCATATTTTCCTCCTAAAAGAGTTCCTTTTTGGAATTTGTACATCACATCGGCCTGCAGCCCGTTTTCGCCAGTCACTTGGGTGGCATAAGGATACATTGACAGGAAAGCGTAAGTATGTTGTTTTGTGATGGCTGGTATGTAATTAATATACAGCATTTCGCCGCTCTGCGAACGCACCGACTTGAAACTCATGTTATCTACGTGCTTGGCTTGCAGATTAGCACTGAATCCGCGTTGTGACCAGGTGGTATTTATCATCAAAGCTTCCCCAGGACGATATATGTAGTTGTTCATTATCGAAGGGTCCTGTCCTTTTCTGGCGTATTCTGCCTGGAGACTCCAGTGCCCGTAGCTCACATCCATACGCACGGCTCCAGCTCCCACGTTGAGTGGTAGATTGAGACGAAACTCGGGATTGTCGGGTGAGGGAATGTTTTCGTCTTCTTCATATTTCGAAACGAATCCCGCACCCAAAGTGAGGCGCAATTTGCTGTCAGCTATCGAACTGATGAGGCTGTTCAAGTTCACTTCACCGTCCACGCCACGCACAAGCCCCGCACCATAGTTCCAGTAAATACGTTGTTTGCCAGCAAGTGCTTTCAGTGTTACTCCTTCAAAGGGACGAAAATGTACATTTAAACCAAGCAGAGAGTTGTCGAGTCCCAAGTAACGGTCTTCATACGTGCGCAAAATCATTCCGCTTCCAAATTGTTCGTAGAAGTTACCTGCTGTGACACTCAACTGTTTGCCGTTGTAGGCTACGAAATAGTTGGCTACCCCTTGCCCCTTGTATTGGGCATCGAACCCTAGCAAGGGATTCTGGTACATCTCAAAGCGCAGACCAGCGCTGAAGTCGCCGTTTGTGTAAAGAATGTCTGCCCGGGCGTTCATCAGCAGTTTTTCCGGAACATTTTCGGCTCCGATTACTGTGTCCTCGCGCGACATTTGCGCATCGAGTTGCACATTGCCTGTCACGTGTCCGCCCATAATCCCCTGAGCCTTAATGGCTCCAGTTAATGACAGCGTTATTGCTGCCATCAAACATAGTTTTCGTTTCATTTTTTGTCGTTGTTTTTCCATTTGCAAAATTACACAAAAAATTCGAGTCTGTTAAAAAATAAGAAAAAATGACATAAAAAAAACAGAAATTAACTTTTTTTTTGTGGAATCAAAAAATATGTGTATTTTTGCAAACTCAATAGGAGTGTGAAAATGAGCCGGAAAAGCGATACGACGATACAGTTTAGTGGCTTAAAACCAGGTAAATATACCTATGAATATGCCCTAAATAAATTGTTCTTCGATAAGTTTGAAAACGACGAAATCGAAGATGTTAACGTCGAAATTGTGGTTGAAATGGAGCGAATGGAACGCATGTTGATGTTCGATTTCAAACTTGAAGGAGAGCTGACAACATTTTGCGACCGGTGCTTAGGCAAAATGACCATCCCGATAAGTGGAGAAGAACATTTGACTGTTCGATTCAGCGATACGGAGGTCTGTGAGGATGAAGATGTGGTGGTGCTGCCCGAAAGCGCTTTCGAGATTGATTTGGCTCAGTGGCTGTATGAATTCGTTGCCGTGCGGATACCAATGCAGCACTCGCACCCCGAAGGAGAATGTGACCCCGAAACGGTGAAGTTTATCAGCAGTGATGAGGAACTTCAAAAGAGTGATGATGAAGTTGATCCGCGATGGGAGGTACTTAGGAATTTGAAATAAATAAATTAAAAAAGTAATAATATGCCACATCCAAAACACAGATTCTCACAGACCAGAACGGCCAAGAGAAGAACGCACGACGCGTTGGAGAAAGCGCAGCTGACTACATGCAGCAATTGCGGCGCACAAGTAATGTATCACCATGTATGCCCCGAGTGTGGGTACTACCGTGGTAAACTCGCTATCGAAAAAAATGTGACCGAGTAAACCTCTGTGATGCAAAGTTAAAGCCTCTCGAAATGAGAGGCTTTTTTTATTTATCATGAAAGTATTTTCTCTATTTAGTAAAAAATTCGTATCTTTGCAGTTCAAAATATAGAACATGGAATTACTTATTGGCATAGTCTGTGGTATTGCACTGTCGCTGTTTTTTAGCTTCGGACCCGCATTCTTCTCGCTGATACAGAATAGTATACATTATGGTTTTAAGCGCACGATAGCTTTTGTTGTCGGTGTTAGTTTGAGCGATATCCTGATGGTTTTCTTGATGCTCACGGTGCTTAGAAACTTGGATATGGATGCCGCGATGCATAATATTTACGTGGCCACCATTGGGGGTATCGTCATTGGATGGATTGGTGTACACACTATCCGGCGCAGGGCAACGGTGTCACGCGACCGTTCAAGCCGTCTTCGTTTTAAAAACAAGGAAGAGATGCATCGTTGGCAATTGATGTTGCATGGTTTCTTGCTCAATTTTCTCAACCCCCTTATATGGCTTTATTGGGTGTCACTTATCACCATTCTCTCGGCTGAAGTGGGTCTTACGTCGTCAGAACGCTATATATTCTTTGCCGGACTATTAATAGCGGTGCTTGGAATGGATATTCTCAAGTGCAGGTTGGCTTCTATGATGCAGACTTGGTTCACCGCCCGTCGTTTGAACTGGTTCAACACCATCACTGGTTCAATCCTGATTATTTTCGCCGTCTACCTGGTCGTTTCAATGATTCTGTATCAGACCAACCCCGATATTCGTGAAAAAGAACAGGATGGTACATCGCAGCGTTCGAGAATAGTTCAAACCGTCCACCAGCATATTGCTAAGGACTCGGCGAAAATCAGTCACGATACCGTTCAGTTCAGGTAAACAATTTTTCTTGGATTTCTGCCTTCTACAGAAACAATGTACAGCCCCGTGGTGGGCAGTGCATAGTGCATTTCTCCGTAGGCGGTGGGTGTGAATGCTATGCATCGTCCGAAGCAGTCGAAGATGGCGATGCTACAACCATCAACGCCATCGACAACAATGCCGCCTTTGGTGGTTTTTACTTCTACAGGCATTTGTTCGACCATGCGTATAGCTACTGTGTCGGTTGTGTCTATAGTATCAGTTGTGTCAGTCGTATCAATGGGTTGGGCACTCTCAATGATATTGTATCGGCTCCACGAGGTGTCGGCAAGGTAGGCATCTGCCGAACCGTAAGGTACCACCACGTTCAGCTGCGAAACCCCGTTGAATGATTCGCGTTGCAGTGTCGGAGGGGTGATAGCGGCCACTTTCAGTGTGTCAAGCTGGGTGCAGTAGTCAAAGGCCATATCGCCGATGAAACGCAGACTCGATGGTATTTCAATCATTGGTATCTGGTCGCAGAAATAGAATGCGATATCGGCTATGCCTGTGGTCCCTTCGCGCAGAGCGAGGGGACCGTTGTGGGTCGTGCGAACCTTTATCAGGTAGTTCCCAATATACAGCAATTTGTTGTTTTCCCATTTGTTTGTGTCGTTGAAGTAGCCGCAACCGACAAATGCAGCCGAGGCAATCTTGTTCAGCGTGGAGGGCAATTCTATGGTATCGAGTGCCGTGCAATAGTTGAAGGCCATTGCATCGATGTTCTTCACCGATGCCGGCACATTTACCCTTGTCAGCCCGCTACAGTTGAAGAAAGCCTGACGACCGATGCCTGTTACGGTGTAGGTCGTACCCTCATGTTGCACAGTCGACGGAATGTCCAATCCGCCGGTGGGCGGTGTGTGGTTGTCCCAACCTGGGTTATACACTTCTACGGTCGACGAGTTGAGAACTCGGAAATACAACGTCTGTCCCGAGAGGGCAGGGTGGCTGAAAACTAATGCCCTCACTGCCGTGGCGACAGTGAGGAGCATTATTATGGAAACTATTTTTTTCATTTTGTGTGTTATTCGCGTGCAGCAAGCAGCAGTTCCATCATCTTGATGGCCGAGGTGCTGACGGGGGTTCCAGGACCGAAGACGGCTGCCACACCGGCATCGAACAGGTACTGGTAGTCCTGTGCCGGGATAACGCCACCGGCAACCACCATGATGTCCTCGCGGCCGAGTTTCTTCAGCTCTTCAATCAGCTGCGGCAGGAGGGTCTTGTGACCTGCGGCCAGCGAACTGGCACCCACGATGTGGACGTCATTCTCCACGGCCTGCTTGGCTGCCTCGGCGGGTGTCTGGAAGAGGGGACCCATGTCGACATCGAAGCCCATGTCGGCATAGCCGGTGGCTACCACTTTGGCTCCGCGGTCGTGACCGTCCTGGCCCATCTTGGCCACCATGATACGCGGGCGACGGCCCTCGAGTTTGGCGAATTTATCGGTGAGCTCCTGCGCTTTCTTGAAGGCATCGCTCTCTTTGGTCTGACTGCTGTACACGTTGCTGATGAGGTTGATTTTTGCTTTATAACGGCCATAGACTTTCTCAAGTGCATAGCTGATTTCGCCCAGCGAGGCGCGCTTGCGGGCGGCATCGATGCTGAGGTCGAGCAGGTTGCCTTCGCCGGTGCGGGCGCACTCGGTCAGGCGGTCCAAAGCGGCCTGAACGGCCTCGTTGTCGCGTTCGGCACGCAGTTTGTGCAAACGCTCGATCTGAGCATTGCGCACGGCGGTATTGTCGATTTCGAGGGTCTCGATGGGATCCTCGTGGTTGAGACGGTACTTGTTGATACCCACGATGGTGTCGACGTTCGAGTCGATGCGGCTCTGCTTGCGGGCCGAAGCTTCTTCGATACGCATCTTCGGCACACCGCTCTCAATGGCTTTTGCCATGCCGCCCAGTTTCTCCACTTCTTGGATGTGGGCCCATGCGCGGTGGGCTATCTCGTGGGTGAGGGTCTCGACGTAGTAGCTGCCGGCCCACGGGTCTACCACGCGGCAGATGTTGGTCTCTTCCTGCAGGTATATCTGTGTATTACGGGCAATACGGGCACTGAAGTCGGTCGGCAGTGCGATGGCCTCGTCGAGGGCGTTGGTGTGCAGCGACTGGGTGTGACCCAGAGCGGCGCCCATAGCCTCGATGCAGGTACGGGCCACGTTGTTGAACGGGTCCTGTTCGGTGAGGCTCCATCCGGAGGTCTGCGAGTGGGTACGCAGGGCCAGCGACTTGGGGTTCTTCGGGTTGAACTGGTTGACAATCTTGGCCCAAAGCATGCGGGCGGCACGCATCTTGGCAATTTCCATAAAGTGGTTCATGCCTACGCCCCAGAAGAACGACAGGCGCGGAGCGAAGTCGTCGACGCTCATGCCGGCTTTCACACCTGCGCGGAGGTACTCAAGACCGTCGGCCAGCGTGTAAGCCAGCTCGATGTCGGCCGTGGCTCCGGCTTCCTGCATGTGGTAGCCCGAAATCGAGATGCTGTTGAACTTCGGCATGTGCTTCGAGGTGTACTCGAAGATGTCGGCGATAATTTTCATCGACGGCAGGGGAGGGTAGATGTAGGTGTTGCGCACCATGAACTCCTTGAGAATGTCATTCTGGATGGTGCCCTGCAGCTGGTCCTGACTTACACCCTGCTCTTCGGCGGCGATAATGTAGAAGGCCAGAATGGGCAGCACGGCGCCGTTCATGGTCATCGAGACCGACATCTTGCCGAGGTCAATCTGGTCGAACAGTATCTTCATGTCGAGGATGCTGTCGATAGCCACACCGGCTTTACCCACATCGCCCACCACACGTTCGTGGTCCGAGTCGTAGCCGCGGTGCGTGGCCAAGTCGAAAGCACAGGACAGACCCTTCTGTCCGGCTGCGATGTTGCGGCGATAGAATGCGTTACTCTCCTCGGCGGTCGAGAAACCGGCGTACTGGCGGATGGTCCACGGACGCATCACATACATTGTCGAGTACGGTCCGCGCAGGAACGGGGCGATACCGGCAGCATAGTTCAAGTGCTCCATACCGGCAAGGTCTTTCTTGCCATAGGCGGGCTTCACGTCAATCTGCTCCGGAGTCTTCCAGTTCTTCTCAATATGGTTCTCTTTTTCCCATTGTTCGAACGATTCGCGGTTTTCCTCAACCTTGCGAATGTCGACTTTTGAAAAATCAGGTCTCATTATCAGGTGTTTAATTGTTTATCAATCATTAACATTAATTTGCAAATATACAGAAAAATAACGAACTGGCAAAAAAAACTTCCATCTTGCTGAAATAATATTTGCATATTTGACAAACATTGTGTACATTTGCAATACATAGTTAGGATGGTGTTGCGTTTAAAGTGACTGATAGTCAGTTTGTAGCAATAAACCGCTTCTGCTGTTGTTCGCATGTTGTCCAGTCGTTGTTCAGTCGTTGTTCAATTTTTGACTGAACAACAACAGAACATCGATTGAACAGCAACTGACTTTCAGGCGGTTTTCAGTGGAAGGGATTAAAAAAAACGAGCCATAGCAAATAAGTACGTTCGAAAGTATGAAAAAGATTCTTTTTGTATGTCACGGCAATATCTGCCGCAGTCCGATGGCCGAGTTTGTGATGAAGCGTTATGTGCGGCGCGGCGGTCTTGAGGAGTGGTTTGAGATAGCCTCGGCGGGCACGAGCGACGAGGAACTGGGCAATCCGGTCTATCCTTTGGCCCGTCAGGAACTGGCCAAACACGGCATCGGCTGCCCGGGCAAGACGGCCCGTCGCATTGCCCCGGACGATTATGGTAACTACGACATGATTGTCGCCATGGAACAACAGAATATCGACAACCTGATGGCAGTGTTCGACGGCGACCCTGACGGCAAGCTCTCGCTGCTGCTCGACCATGTGCCGGTCAGCGATGAGAAGAACCATGGTCGCGATGTGGTCGACCCGTGGTACACGCGCAAGTTCAACATCGCCTGGGACGACATCGACCGTGGCTGCAAGTGCCTGTTCGACGAGTTGAAACCCGAGGCCGAGGCCGAAATGCTGGCGGCACAGCAGGGCGAAACACCTGAAGAATGAGCGAGATACCCGTTGATTTCGAACAGGTAGAGGCGCTTGGCATTTCGCGCGAGGCCTACGACGAGATTCTCGACATCGTGGGACGTATACCTACTATTGACGAGATTAGCACGCTGCTGGCCATGTGGGACAGCAACGGACGGCAGCAGAGCCTCTATGGCTGGCTGCGTGGTCAGCACCATATTGTGGAACGTGAAGAATACCTTTACTCTGGCAATGCTGACCATCGTGCCATCCGCGAACCTCGTGTGAAAGATTGTCTTGCCATTGCCAAAGAGCTCAGCGCCGGTTTCCGGTTTTCACCTCGCACCCATGGGCTGGCAACAGGTGTGCTGCTTTATATGGTCGGCAATGTCAGTACCGAGTTTGCCGACTCGGAGTATGCCCGCCGCTGCCTGCATTTGGTCGACGAGCCTATGGCCACAGGAGGCCATGAGGAAGATTGTCAGTATATCGAGATGATTCTTTCCGCCCTGCACGGTGCCGAACTGTGCTCGGAGACTATTCCAGTTGCTAAAGGCGGACTTTTCGGGTCGTTGCTTGCCTTCACCGCCCCGTTGGGCTACGACATCCTCTCGCCGCGAGAGGTGCGGCTCGATGCATTCCTGTTTGGAGAGGAAAGTGGGCGCTACCTTGTTGCAATCGACGAGGTGCACGACGACCAGTTCCTGCTTAAGATGGACGAGGCGCGGCTAAATTGCTGCTTCCTCGGCCGCACCACCAAGAATCGAATCGTCGTCGACGGCTACGACTTCGGCCCCGTCAGCCAATTCTGTCATTCATGAATAAAAAAGTGGAGGTGTGTTGTTCAACACACCTCCACACTATAGTCCTTAACCGTATCGCCAAAGCGAGGGGATTAGAATCTCTTCTCTTTGATACGGGCTTTCTTACCGGTGAGGTCGCGCAGGTAAAAGATGCGGGCACGGCGCACAGCACCATGTTTGTTGACATCGATCTGCTCGATGAACGGGCTGGCGAAGGGGAAAATACGCTCCACTCCGACACCGTTCGTAACCTTACGGACAGTAAAGGTTTCAGTGGCTCCGCTTCCGCGACGCTGCAAAACAACGCCCTGGAAGTTCTGGATTCTTTCTTTGTTACCTTCTTTGATTTTATAGTGTACCGTGATGGTGTCGCCGGCTTTGAACTCGGGGAACTCCTTGCGCTCGGCAAGGGTCTCGACAAACTGCATTATTTCATTCTTTCCCATGACTGATAGATTCTTTAAAGGTTAAACTTATTTCTTTACCATCTTGACAACTGCGGTGAAGGCCTCGGGATTGTTCATAGCGAGGTCGGCAAGCACCTTGCGGTTGAGTTCGATGTTGTTCTTGTGAAGTTCGCCCATAAAGACGGAGTACGAGATACCATTGATGCGGCAACCGGCATTGATACGGTTGATCCACAGCGAACGGAATTCGCGCTTCTTGTTTTTACGGTCACGGTAAGCATAGGTCTGACCTTTCTCCCATTTGTTCTTGGCGACGGTCCACACATTTTTACCTCTGCCCCAATAACCTTTGGTGCGATTGAGGATTTTCTTTCTGCGTGCTCTTGAAGCAACGGCATTAACTGATCTTGGCATAGATTTTTAATTTGTTTTTCGTTTAGGCGGCAGCGAGGCAGCTTTCCGCTTTTAGGCCTGCTGCACTTGTCGGCGCTAAACAATGGTTAATAACTCCTGTTTTCTTAAGCTAAAAGCATACGTTTGACGCGGGCCTCATCGTCACGGCTGACGAGAGCGGTGTGGTCGAGGTTGCGCTTCTGGGTCGTCTCCTTTTTGGTCAGGATGTGACTGTGGTAAGCATGCTTTCTCTTGATTTTACCGGTGCCGGTGAAGGTGAAACGCTTCTTGGCAGCGGCTTTGGTTTTCATTCTGGGCATTACTTTACTGTTTTTTTTAAGTTAGACTGTTATTGATACGGTTTGGACTTGTCTCTTTTTTATTTTTTCGGTGCGATGACCATGAGCATTCGTTTGCCTTCGAGGCGCGGCATCTGCTCAGGCTTGCCATATTCGAGCAACGCCTCTGCAAATTTCAGCAACTGCTGCTCGCCCTGTTCTTTGTAGACGATGCTACGTCCGCGGAAGAAGACATCGACCTTCACCTTGTTGCCTTCTTTGAGGAAGCGGATGGCGTGGTTGAGCTTGAACTCGAAGTCGTGGTCGTCGGTCTGTGGGCTGAGGCGAATCTCCTTGATGACAATCTTGGTCGAGTTGGCCTTGCGCTCTTTCTCGCGTTTTTTCTGTTCATAGAGGAACTTTTGGTACTCTATGATTTTGCACACTGGCGGGTTGGCTGTAGGCGAAATCATGACCAGGTCGAGACCTTGGTCGTAGGCTTTGCGCAGGGCTTCGCGAGTGTTCATGATGGCGGGCTCGACACCGTCGCCGACAACGCGTACCATAGGCACGTCGATGCGTTCGTTAATCAGGTGGTCGGGCTCTTTTTTGACCGGGCCACGTCCGCGCATGGCGGAGGCATTGGGGTTGTAGGGTGTTGCCAAATGTCTGGTTTTATTGTGTTTATATTATCTTGTCTATTACAATTCGGACTGCAAAAATACAACTTTTTATAATACTGACAAAAATATTTTTTATCCTTCAGGGCAGAGTGCCTTGGTATCGATGTCCTTACGAATTTCGGCGATGAAGTCAGCCAGTTTGGCTGCACCTTTGTCGCCGGCCTTGCGGTTCCACACCGAAACAACGCCCTCGTCAGTCTCTTTCTGGCCAACGATAAGGGCATAGGGTATGCGCTGCAGGCGCAGGTCGCGCAGCTTGTAGCCAATCTTCTCGGCACGCTCGTCGACCGTGGAGCGGACACCGGCCTTGACGAGCTCGGCGTTGACGGCGTTGGCATAGTCCATGAATTTCTCCGAGATGGGCAGCACACGCACCTGCTCTGGGCAGAGCCAAGTGGGGAAGGCACCCTCGTATTTCTCAACCAACCAGGCGAGCGTGCGCTCGTAGCATCCGATGCTGGTGCGATGGATGACGTAGGGGCGTACTCTGTTGCCGTTCTGGTCGATGTAGAACATGTCGTAGCGCGGAGCCAGGAGGGCGTCCCATTGGATGGTAATCATGGTGTCTTCCTTGCCGTAGACGTTCGATGCATTGATGTCAACCTTGGGGCCGTAGAAGGCAGCTTCGTCGTCGTCCTCCACGAAGGGGATGTTCAGTTCGTTGAGGATGTCGCGGATGTGCTGCTGACTGGCCTCCCAGTCCTTGGCGGTGCCGATGTATTTCTTCGTGTTGGCGGGGTCCCACTTGGAGAGGTGATAGGTCACGTCGTCCTGCAGGCCGAGGGTAGTCAAGCAGTACTTGGCCAAAGCGAGGCATTTCTTGAACTCCTCGACCATCTGGTCGGGGCGCACGATAAGGTGGCCCTCCGAGATGGTGAACTGGCGGACGCGGGTTAAGCCATGCATCTCGCCGCTGTCTTCGTTGCGGAACAGAGTTGAGGTCTCGCTGTAGCGCTTCGGCAGGTCGCGGTACGACTTGGGGCTGGCCTTGTAGACGAAGTACTGGAACGGGCAGGTCATGGGGCGCAGGGCCAACACCTCGGGGTCTTCAGGGTCGCCGATGACGAACATGCCGTCGCGGTAGTGCTGCCAGTGGCCGGAAATCTCATAGAGGTCTTTCTTGGCCATGAAGGGGGTCTTAGTGCGGATGTAGCCCCACTCGTTGTCCTCGAGGTCCTCAATCCAGCGCTGCATGGTTTGAACAATCTTGGCGCCCTTGGGGAGCAGCAACGGCAGACCCTGTCCAATGACATCGACGGTGGTGAACAGCTCAAGTTCGCGGCCCAGCTTGTTGTGGTCGCGGTTCTTGATGTTCTCAAGGTATTCCATGTGGGCCTCGAGGTCTTCCTTGCTGAAGAAAGCAACGCCGAAGATACGGGTCAGCGACTTGCCGTTGCGGTCGCCGCGCCAATAGGTGTTCGAGTTGGCAATCAGCTTGAAGCCCTTGATGGGGCGGGTGTTGAGCAGGTGGGGACCCGAGCAGAGGTCGACAAAGTCGTCCTGGCTGTAGATGGTGATGCGGGCATCGGGGGCGATGGCGTCGAGCAGCTCCAGCTTATAAGGCTCGTTCTTCTCCTCGAATATCTTGCGGGCCTCGTCGCGCGAGACGATCTTGCGCTCCAAGCGGGTGGCTTTCTTGATGATAGACTTCATTTCCTTCTCGATGGCATCGAGGTCCTCGCGGTTGAAGGGACGGAAGTCGAAGTCGTAGAAGAAACCCTTGTCGGTCGAGGGACCGATGGTCAGTTTTGCCTCGGGATAGAGGTGTTTCACGGCCTCGGCCATGATATGTGCGGTAGTGTGGCGGAGGATGGCCAAAGACTCGGGAGCTGTTTTGTCAAGCAGTTCAATCTCGCAGTCGTTCTCAACGATGTCTCTCAAATCCACCACGTTGTCGTCGATCTTTGCAGCGCAGTAGTTGTTCAGCTCTTCGGGCTTCACCTGCAGAATCAGGTCGATTATTGAGCAGGGAGCATCCGCCTGAACATTGCCTAATTGCTTAATGTTCACGTTCATAGTATGATAATATATCTATTGTTTACACAATTGTTTCAAACTGCAAAGATACGAATATTTTATATTCTGGCAAAAATAATTTTTATAATCGAATCTTTTCTGTCTATCAGGATTCTATCCGTCTTTTGGTCGGTCGGTGTTGCTCCGTTGTTCAGTCGTTGTTCAGTCATTCACTGAACAACGACTGAACAACGACTGAACAAGTACTGAGCAAAGGGATGACCTGATTGTGAAAAACACGCGGTTGGATATACTTTTTCCGGTGATATGTCGTTATGAGGGAGAATGGAATTTGAATTGAAATCGGATTTTGCCCCCATGGGCGACCAGCCGGAGGCTATCAGCCAGTTGGTCGACGGTGTGCGTCGTGGACAGCGGGCCCAGGTGCTGCAAGGCGTGACGGGCAGCGGCAAGACGTTCACGGTGGCCAATGTGATTGCCCAGCTGCAGCGTCCGACGCTTGTGTTGAGCCACAACAAAACGCTTGCAGCACAGCTCTATGGGGAGTTCAAGCAGTTTTTCCCGAACAATGCTGTGGAGTATTTCGTGAGCTATTACGACTACTATCAGCCCGAAGCCTACATCCCGTCCACCAATACCTATATCGAGAAAGACCTGGCTATCAACGAGGAACTTGACAAGTTGCGCCTGCGTGCATCGTCGGCTTTGTTGAGTGGACGGCGGGATGTGATTGTGGTGAGTTCGGTGAGCTGCATTTATGGTATCGGCAATCCCGAGGAGTTTAAGCGCGGCACGGTGACGCTGAAGGTGGGCGATCGCCTGCGTCGCGACGATTTGCTGCTGCAGTTGCTTGAAGGACAGTATGTCAGGAATGAAATTGAGTTTTCGAACGGTCGGTTTCGTGTGAAAGGCGATACGGTCGATATTTTCCCTTCGTTTGCCGATTTCTGCTACCGAGTATCGTTCTGGGACGATGAGATTGAGACACTTGAGAGTTTCGACCCTATCACGGGACAGCGGATTGAGCGGTTTGAGGAGATGGTGATTTATCCAGCCAGCAATTTCATTACTTCGAAGGAGCACCTGAGTGAAGCCCTTTTGCAGATACAGCACGATATGTTTGAGCGCCGCGATTATCTGCATTCGATTGAAAAACATCTCGAAGCCAAGCGGTTGGAGGAACGGGTGAACTACGACCTTGAGATGATTCAGGAGTTGGGCTATTGCAGTGGCATCGAGAATTATTCGCGCTATTTTGACGGCCGTGCTCCCGGGTCGCGCCCATTCTGTCTGATTGATTATTTCCCCGACGATTTCCTGCTGGTGGTGGATGAGAGCCATGTGACTGTGCCGCAGATTGGTGCCATGTACGGTGGCGACCGGAGCCGCAAGACCTCGTTGGTGGAGTATGGGTTCCGCCTGCCCTCGGCGCTCGACAACCGCCCGTTGACCTATGACGAGTTCTATAATCTTACAGGTCAGACGATTTATATCAGTGCTACGCCGGCCGACTACGAGCTGCGCGAGGCCGAAGGTGTGGTGGTTGAGCAGGTGATTCGCCCCACGGGCTTGCTCGACCCGGTGGTGGAGGTGCGCCCGGCGGTGAGCCAGGTGGATGACCTGCTGGACGAGATCGAGAACACCGTCGACAAGGGTGAACGTGTGCTGGTGACGACCCTCACCAAGCGTATGGCCGAGGAGTTGACGTCATATCTTATTAATCTGGGTATCAGGAGTAAGTATATACATTCGGATGTCGATACGCTCGACCGTGTTGAGATTATGCGCGACCTCCGTATGGGGGTGTTCGATGTGCTGGTGGGTGTCAACCTGTTGCGCGAAGGCTTGGACCTGCCCGAGGTGTCGCTGGTGGCCATTTTGGATGCCGACAAGGAGGGTTTCTTGCGTAGCGACCGTGCATTGATTCAGACTATCGGCCGTGCTGCGCGAAATGTGCATAGCAAGGCTATTTTGTATGGTGATACTATCACTGGCAGTATGCAGCGCGCCATCGACCTTACCAATCGTCACCGCGAAAAGCAGATTCGCTACAATATGGAGCATGGCATTGTGCCACGGCAGATTGTGAAGAGCACCGATGCCATACTGGGAGCGACAAGTGTAATAGAGCGTGCCGCCGAAGAGCGCGATAACCTTGCTTTTGCTGCCGAGCCCGAGGCCGTGTATGGACGCAAGTCGAATCATCCTCACCGTCAGGATCTCGCTGATATGCCTGCCCCTTCGGCCGACACAGAACGCAAGAACCGTCTCATGGCGATGACCAAGGATCAATTGCGCAAGGAAATCCGTGACAGCCAGCGCAAGATGCAGCTTGCAGCCAAGGAACTCGACTTCCTTGCTGCCGCGAAATATCGCGACGAGATTAAAGAACTTCAATCGTTGCTTGAGACAGCAAGATAGTTTTCATTATAATAAAAAAAGAGAGGCCGAATCGTATGATTCGGCCTCTCTTTTGTGTATAATCAGAATTGATTATTTCAGAGTGATAACAGCGCGACGGTTCATGTAGCGATGTTCCTCGGTATCGTTCTCAACCATGGGCTCGGTTTCACCCTTCGAGTCGGTCGAGATGTTCTCGGTGGGAGCACCCTGCTTGACCATCAAGGCCTTCAGAGCCTCGGCGCGACGCATGCCAAGAGGCATGTTCGACTCGGGAGTACCGACGTTGTCGGTGTGACCGGTGATGTTGATCTTGATATCTTTGTTCTCCGACATGGCTTTGCAGAGAGCCTTGATAGCGAGGTCGGTCTTGGCATCGAACTTAGGATTGGTCTTGTTGAAGTCGAAGTTGACAGTACCGTTGATCTGGTTGAGGTAGGTCTGCAGCGAAGCACGGTCGACAGGAACCTTCTCCACGTTGACGGGTTTGTTCTTGGCGGCATCCTCAGCGGCCTTGCGGGCAGCCTCTTCAGCGGCTTTGGCCTTGGCAGCTTCCTCGGCAGCCTTTGCCTTGGCGGCTTCCTCAGCGGCTTTGGCCTTGGCAGCCTCTTCGGCAGCCTTTGCCTTGGCGGCTTCCTCTTCAGCGGCTTTCAGTCTGGCAGCCTCTTCTTCAGCAGCCTTGGCCTTGGCGGCCTCATCGTCGTACGAGGTCAGGTCAGGTTTGGCCTCGGGTTCAGCTTTGTGGCAGTCCCAACCGAAGTTGATACCAATTTTGGCACCAAGGTTGACCAGCATGATGCGTCCGATATCCACACCTTTGGGCAGGGTGTTGGTCAAACGACCAGAATTGAAGACACCGTTGTAAACCACATTGTTTGCTGCGTCGACAGCGAAAGTGGGGTTGGCCATGTAGCCATTCTCATGCATATTGGTGATAGCGAAGCCGGCATAGGCACCGAGGTAGAGACCCCAGTGGTTGCTCATGGCATAATTGAAGCCGAGGTCGCCAACGAGGCTGACGCTCATCTTTTTGATCATGGTGAGTTCTTCATCATACGACTTGTTGGTCGAGAAGAAACCGTGGGAGGGAAGGTCAGTGTAGGTGACGTTGGTGGCGGGGAAATAACCAGCCATGGTGAAGGTGGCATCGTCAACTTTGTATCTGCCGTTCATGAGGATATTCAGTTCGGCACCGGCACCAATGAGAAAAGTCCATCTCTCACTCAGAGCGGTACGATAGAAAAGCTCGACGGGAATGTTGATGAAGTTGGCGGTCTGAACCTCAACCCAGTTGTTAAACTGAGCGGTAGGACGGAAGTTCAGGTTGTTGTCGGGGTGGGTGGCGATAGCACCGGTGATGTTTTCGTCAAGTGTGATTTGGGATTTCGTCATGTCATACTGGACACCGAGGCCAAAGCCGAAGTGTTTTCCGAAGAAGTGCATGTACTCGAGTTCACCGATGAAACCCAGACCGGGAGCCCACGAACCAATCTTGGGTGTGTACAGCAGTGAACTGCCGCCACAACCGAAATTGAGACCGATATAATTGCTGTGCTGGTAGTTCTGAGCCTGTGTGCCAAGGGCCATGGCCAAAACACCGAACAAAATGACTATACGTTTCATTGTTATTCTCTTTTTATATTATTCAATATTATTATTTCTTAATGACACTGGTGGCGATACCGTCGACAGTCACGGTGTAGTTGCCATGGTTGAGGCCGGTGAGGTCGATGGTCGTGCTGTTGCCGTTGAAGGTGGTGTTGATAAGAACCATACCCATGACATTCATCACCTGAAGGGTGTGAGTGAATTCGGTGGAGTTCTCGATTTCAACAGTGAAACGGTCGGTGGTTGGGTTGGGATAGGTCGAAACGGTGGCGTTGAAAGCAGGCTCACCCTCGGCAGGAGTGATGACGGTGAAGTTGGACTGCGGGCAGGTACGCACCCAGTTGCCGTCCATCGAAAGAAGCACATGATAGTATCCGGTCAGACCGCCATTTTCCTGATAGTAGGGGAGGTTGGCACCGGGGATCATGGCATCGTTGTGATACCACTGGTAAGAAGAGAAGCAGTTGCAGGTGTCGACAATGGAGATGACATCACTGAAGATGGCACGGGTCAGGTCTTTCGACAGGTTGACCTGGACATTGTACTCGCTTAAAGTCTTCGAGAGACCATAAGTGGGGTTGGCATTGAACAGTTCATTGGCAAAGCTGATGGTCACACCGTAGGTGCCAGGCTGTACGCCAGCGGGAATGTTATAGGTGATTTGGCCTCTGACGGGGATGTTGGTCCAAGCCACATCCTGGAAACCGGCGGCAAGAGCAGCAGCGGAGAAGTTCAGTTTGTACATGGTGGCGTTACCGCTCAGCAGGTAGTAATTGATAATAATCTGGTCGCAGTAGCCATTACCGTCGACGAAGATACCATTGTCGGCAGCGGCGCTGTCCAGAACAATCTGGCGAATGATGTAACCGACGGTCGACATCAGACGGGCGTTGGTGTCGAGGATGTAGTTGGCCGTATCTGCTCCGGAGAGGGTGTAGTAGGCAACAACACTCTTTCTGCTACCCTCGGTGGCATCATTGAAGCGTGCGGTGGTGGTGAAGGTGACATCGTCACCCATCATTTTGCCTGCCATCAAACCAGGGTTGGTGACATGAGCAGTATCGGTACCGTCGTACCACTTGATGTCTTCAACCGTGGTAAGGCCAATCGAAAGGTGGGCTTTCGAAATGGTGAAGGGTCTGACGGTGTCGATAAGGATTTCGGTGGCCAGAACCGGACGAGCGATAGCCTCGTAGGAGCCAACATTTTTAGGTGCGGTGGCACTCACAGTGTTGTCGGCAAGGTTTTTGTAGACCACTGTGGCATTGTGCATAACATAGGAGGCATCGCGATAGGTTGCACTGATATCCACGGCTGAACCGGAATAAGTGAAATCCTGGCTGTAGGTGACACCTGCCCAAGTCACGCGGTACTGGGCTTTTGCATCATTGCCGGGCATCATTGACAGGAACAATGCTCCCAGCAGAAAACATAGTGTTTTTTTCATTTTGTTGTTTTTTTATAATTATAATATTTAAATTTCATTTTGCAATATGCTGCTACCATCACATTACCAATGTTTTGTGAGGTGGGCAACAGATTACTTTACAAAGCAAAGATACACTTTTTTTAAATAACAGCAAAGAATATTATTTTTTTTCTTCAACTTTTAGTGTTGAAAAAAAGAAGGATACCCTCTCGGGCATCCTTCTTTTTGGTCGGTTATTTCGTTGAAACAACCAAATAGTCGGTGTATTTCCAGAACTGTGCAGGATTGAGAATCCGCAGGTATGCCACCACACCGGTCTCTTCTTCGTCAGCTACCAGTTCGTAGCTGTCCTCGGGGTGTTGCGAGATGACCACGGCTTTCTTCTTGTTGATGGTTATAGTGGTCACTTTGGTGCGATCGATTTCGGTGAATTGGTCGGTCGACATGCCGGTAACGGTGTTTTGTTTGCGGCCTATGCCGAGGAATCCTCCGGTCTTGGCTACGATGCCGGCTTCACGCAGTTCGTCATAGGTGCCCACAATGAAATAGGCGCGGTTGGCGTTAGCAGTCTGCAGGGCGATGTAGTCGTCCTTCTCTTTGTTTGACACAGTGAGGTCGGACACATTCTGGTTCAGCCCTTTAATAACGATTTTGCTGTTCTCAAGTTCGGCGGTCAGGCTGGCAATCTGTGCTTCCTGGGCGGCACTGCGTTCCTCGAGGCGGGTGATGTAACCCTCAAGGTCGACGCTCTTGCTGGTCAGTGTGCTGACGCGCGAGTTGAGTTGGGCGATTTTTTTCTTGTTGTCTTCCATCATGTTCTCGATGGCACGCATCTGCTCGGCAATGGCCTGCCGGTTGTTGTAGGTACCTTCGAGGTTTTTGCTCCTCAGTTCTTGCACGTTGGAGTATTTCGAGTTGATCATCGACAGGTTGTCCTCGATGGCGTTCAGCATGTCGAACAGTTCCTGAATTTCGCCGTCTTTGGTGTCGATAATACCCTGAAGCGAGTCAATTTTTGCGGCTGCAGGGTCTTCTTTTTGCTGGTTGCAGGCCCCAATGGTGAACAGTGTGGCCGCAAGTCCGATAGAGAATAGGATTTTCTTCATATTCAATATTTATTTTTATTTTTTTTCGTTACAAAAAATCAACTTTCACGCCTAATCGCATGCCAATATAACGGCGGTCAATGATGTTTATTGTTTGATTATGTGCATTATTCTATTAAAAAGTGTTAAACTTCCTGTCGCTGTTCTCATCGCAGATACGGCATCTCGGCGACAAATTACAGTCAGTCTTTGTCAAAAAAATAAGGAAGCTGACACCAGCTTCCTTACATGAAATAACATGATTTAAAAACACTATTTCTTAACAATTTTTTTCGTTATCCCGTCGGCACGGAGTATGTATACCCCAGGCTTCAAATTGCTCAGGTTTATGCTGTTTGGACCTGCCCCGAGAAGTATGTCGGCCATCTTTCGACCAGACAAGTCGAACAGTTGTGCCTTGGCAATTCGGTTGGCAAAGACAATGATGTGATTAATTGCCGGATTAGGATACATTCCAGTCAATTTCAATGTAATGTCATCGATGTCGATGGTCTGGTTTGGGTATAGGACGGCCACACCCGTGAGGTCGAAACCGCCGCTGCCCCAGATGGTGTCGTTGGTGGGGTAGGGGTCGTTGATGATATGTCCAAAGGCATCGTAGGTGGCATACTGTGGGTCGATGGTGCCGACGACATCAACGAGACGCACATGGGTGATGCGGTCGACATCAATGCCAGTACTGTCACACAGTTCGTCGAGGTCGAACGGGGTGCCGTAGCCGACGCGGTATTTCCCAGCCAGGTTGTTGATCATGGTGGGATTGATGTTTGAAGCTACCTGTGTGGTTGTCGGTGTGAGCGAGGTGGCGGGGAAGCGCACGAAGCGTTCACCGTCGGAGCTCACCTCGACAATGGCCAGTTCGAGGAAATAGTCGTTGAACGAATTCTCAAACACTGCGAAGTCGGGACCTATGACGTTGCGGATAGGTTCGTCGAAGGTCAATGTTGCAGTGCCGCCATCACCGAGGCTGACGGCGGTAGTGGTGACGGTGCTGGCTGGTCCAGTGCCGTCACCATCTTCACCGTAATGCACCCGTGGCCCGTCGGGATCGATAATGTCGACGGGGCCGCGCACCACGGTGCAGCCTGTGGCCCATGCGGCGACGATGCTGCTGTCATAGCGGATGGCGTTGCAGCCCGGTGTTCCCACGGCACCACAGAAAGAGCCCTGTCCCAAGGCACTCGTGCCGAGGCCGAGGGACAGAGCCGCTATCATGAAAAAGACAATATGTTTCATTCTTTTACGATTTTCACAATGCTGTCGGCAACGCGGAGCATGTAGATACCGTTGGAGAGACGGCTGAGGTCGAGGCGGGTCTCGCCGTTGACCGTGAAGGTGGAAACGACGCTGCCGCGCATGTCGTAAATCATACCGTTGCCATTAATACCGCTGACGGTCACCACATTGGCCACGGGGTTGGGATAGACACTGATGTTGACAGCCTCGGTATTGTCGATACCTTCGATTTGAGGTATGCTGACGGGATGGATGGTCATGGGGTAGGCGTAGGTGTAGTACCAGTAGCCTTCCCATTCCATGCTGTCGACGATAACGCCGGCGGCGGGGTCGCCCCATTTCTCAAGGTCACCGTCGTCAAGAACCTCGCTCAAGCCCATATCAACGATGCCGTTATTTGAGCTGCCCCAGTAGTTGCCGGGGGTGCCGGCAAGGCTGACGGTACCGTCGTTGAAGAGAATGTCGCTGACGATGCCCTCGCCCACGTAGCTGAAGCGTGGGTCAGCAGCGGCAATGTCGGTCATCATATCGGCCACGGTCTTGGTGCCGTCGAACTTATATCCCCAAGCCAGTGCGGTATCGGCCCAGTTGACGGCCAGAACAGCGCGTTTCGAGCCTTCGCCTACCCAATATAGGATTTCAGCGAAGTCGATGGTGGCTTCCTCAACCTGCGGCATGGGATTGGCAGGAACGCTGACGGGATGGATAGTCATGGGATAGGCGTAGGTGTAGTACCAGTAGCCGTTGTATTCCATGCTGTCGACGATAACGCCGGCGGCAGGGTCAGCCCATTTCTCGAAGTCGCCATTGCTGAGCAACTGGCTCATACCCATGTCGGTCGAACCATTGAGCTTGCTTTCCCACCAGCTGGTGCCTCTGAGGGTGTCGCCATCGGAAATAACAAAGGTGATGTCGCCCAGATAGCTGCCGTTCATGGTGTAGCCGAAGCGCGGGTCGGCCGACTGGATGTCCATCATCATGTCTTCAACGGTTACGTTCTCGGTGCTGAAGCGGTAGCCCCATGCCAGTGCGGTGTCGGCCCAGTTGACAGCCAAAACAACTTGGTTCTCGCCTTCGCCCACCCAGTAGAGGATTTCGGAGAAGTCGATGGTCGCATTCTCAATCACAGGGTTGGGGTTGGGGTCGCTAACGGGAGTGGGTGTTTTAGTCCATGCAGAGAGCAGGCAATAGACGGCTCCGCCGTATTCCATTTCTTCAAGACAAACGCGCGAGGGGGCACGAAGGTCGCCGTATTTGAACACGTCACCGTTAGTAAGTTCCTGTGCAGCTCCACTGTAGGAGGTTCCGCCGTTAATGTTGGCTTCCCAGTAGTTAAACGGGTTGTTTTCGTCGATGCCAGAAAGGCTCAGTGTGTCGCCTTCGGTGGTGATAAAGAAGATGTCACCATTGGGATAATAAGACGGTTGTCCTACAACCCAGAAACGGGGGTCGGCAGCGGTAATGGCATCGGTCATGTCTTGCACTGTGGCACTGCCGTTGAATCGGTAGCCCCAAGCAAAAGCTGTGTCAGGAATGCCGAAATTGACGATAAGGACGGCACTGTCGCTACCTGTGCCCACCCAGTAGTGGATGTCTTCGAAAGCAATGGTGGCATCTACGGGGTCATCGGTAGAGGCGTTGGGGTCGGTGGCAGGAGAGGCGGTGGTGAGTGAGAAGTTACAGCTACTGCTGATTTCCATCACGTCACCGTTGGCCATGGGTTGGGCACCGTATGCACTGGCATACTCTCCGTTGACGGTGTAGCACCAGTAACTGAGGTCGGAACCGGAGACAAGAGTACCATCATTGTACCCAATATTGGTTACAAAACCAGAGCTAATAGAATAAGCCACACGGCTGTCATAGGTGGCGATAGTGTCTAACATGTTTACTGCGACGGCACTGCCATTCCAACGTACACCCCATGCAAGGGCGAAGTCGTTGCCACTGGGATTGTCATCCCATCCGATGATAACAACGGCCGAATTACTGCCAGATCCAACCCAATACTGGATGTCGGAAGCAGGGAAAGTGACTGATTTGGCGTGTTGTTTCGTCGCATGAACATTGTTGCTCATTTGAGCCATGGTGCCAAAAGAAAGCACCAGGCCTAACACTAAAGTAAGTACTTTTTTTACCATATTGATATTGTTTTAAAAGTTGATAATTCCAATTCTCAATATCGGCAAACTTACGGGAAATGCAAAAAGAGGGCAAAAGGTGCGCCGCACCGAATGTCACCGGATGCTTTTTCCTCGAAAGCGGTACCGATTTTTCGATTCGGCAGGTCTTCTGACTTGCTCGTTTCCTCCCCGTCTTCCCATACGCCTATGACGACGCACAGTGACTTATCAGATTGGGATTCAACTCATGAGTTTACAGCAGCGGGACTGTCCGGGATTCTCACCTGGTTCCCTTTTCACACTCGCAAATGAGTGACCGAATCGGCTGCAAAAATACGAAATAAAAACGAGGTGGCAAAATATTTTTATATAGATTACGTTATTTCATTGTATGAATATACTTTTGCAGGATTGGGAGTATCCCCCATTCGACCAGATAAAAAACGACGATTACGAGCCTGCTATCAAGGAGGCTATTGCTGAAGCCAAGTCCTTTATTGAGGCCATCGTCAATAATCCCGAAAGCCCTACGTTCGAGAATACCGTCGAGGCACTTGAGTGCGCCGACCGGCGGCTGAATCGTGTGTCGGCAATCATGATGAATTTGAATGAATGTTGCACCGACGAGCATTTGCAGGACATCGTGATGCGTATTCAGCCCGAAATGACACGGTTTGCCAACAGTGTGAGCACCGACGAGCGACTCTATCAGAGGGTAAAACATGTCTCCGACCATTCAGATTACTCCGATAACCCGGAAAAGAGAACCCTTCTCGACAACACGCTAAAGAGTTTTATTCGTCATGGTGTAGCTCTGCCACAGAAAGAACGTGAACTGTACAAAAAGAACGAGGAAGAACTAAGCGAGTTGAAATTGCGTTTTAGTCGGAATGCCTTGGCCGACATGAACGATAAGACATTGCATCTCACCGATGAAGCCGACCTCGAAGGCTTGCCTGAGACATTGCGCGCGGCCGCACGCGAGGAGGCGGTGGCGCGTGGCCTTGACGGTTGGTTTTTCACACTGGCCTATCCCATGTATGGACCGTTCATGACCTACAGTGCCCGCGGCCACTTGCGTGCAAAGATGTACCTTATGTACAATAGTATTGGCAATCGAGGCAACGAGCACGACAACAATGCGATTATCTGTCGCATTGTTGAGCTTCGTTCCGAACAGGCTCATTTGCTGGGATACGACACCTACTGCGACTATGTGCTGGAGGAACGCATGGTGCAGAGCCTGCCCAACCTGCGCCGCTTCATGCAGGAACTCAAGGATGCTGTCCTGCCTGCAGCAAAGAAAGATTTGGCCGATGTGGGTGCAACCGAAGCTTGGGATTTCAGCTATCTTGCCGAGAAACTGAAACAACAGCGCTATGCTTTCGACGGTGAGCATCTTCGCCCATATTTTCCGCTGGAGGCCGTCCGCGAGGGCATCTTCGGCCTCTATGGGAAACTCTATGGCCTGCGATTCGAAGAAGACGGCAGCATACCCGTGTATCATCCCGATGTGAAAGTCTACCGTGTCAATGACGGTGAAAAAGAAATGGGGTTACTTTACCTTGACATGTTCCCTCGTCCTTCCAAGCGAAGTGGTGCCTGGATGACAGAATTCAGGGGACAACATGATAAGGTAAGGCCTCAGATACAGGTGGTTTGTAACTTCAGCAAGCCCGTCGGCAACATACCGTCGCTGCTTCGCTTCAACGAGGTCGAAACCTTCATGCACGAGATGGGGCATGCTATGCATGGCATGTTGAGCGACGTGCACTATGAGAGCCTTAGTGGCACCAATGTGAAGCGTGACTTCGTCGAGATGCCTTCACAGGTGATGGAAAACTGGTGCTACGAGCCTGAGTTCCTGTCCACCTTTGCACGACACTATCAGACTGGCGAGCCGCTGCCTACCGAGTATATCGACAAGATTCGCGCCGCACAGAACCACTTGGCAGGCTGGCTCTGTCTGCGTCAGCTGAATCTTGGTTTTACCGACATTGCTTTCCATACCATGACCGACGCTTCGTCCATTGGGAAGGCCGAAGAGGTGGAAACCAATGCGATGACAAACTTGTTGCCCCACGTGTCCGGATGCTGCACCGCCACCAACTTCAGCCATATCTTTGGCGGTGGCTATGCTTCGGGCTATTACGGATACAAATGGGCCGAGGTGCTCGATGCCGACATCTTCAGCCGCTTCAAACAGGATGGCATCTTCAACCACGACACCGCCGAGGCTTTCCGTCGCGAGGTTCTCTCTCGTGGCGGCACTGAGCATCCTGCTGTTCTTTTCCGCAATTTCATGGGCCGTGAGCCCGACAATAAAGCTTTACTTAAAAGAATGAATCTATTATGAACGAGAATTTAGCAAAACAAATACTTAAAATCTTTGCCAACAATCCCTTCGACGCTTTCAACCACAAGCAAATCAGTTCGCGCATCGGTGCGGGCAGCAAGGCTGAGCGTCAGGAGGTGATCCGTACCATGCAGCAGCTTGCCGAGGAGAAACACCTCGTCGAGGACAGCCACAGAGGCAAGTACAAAATCAATCCCAAGAGTATCAACGACGAACTGCTGCCGCAGAACTACGTCACCGGCATCATCGACATGAAGCAGGGCGGCAAGGCCTACGTGATTCCCGAAGAGGAAGGTCGCGAGGACATCCAGATTGCCCCCAACAATACCCACCATGCCCTTCACGGCGATAAGGTGAAAGTGCTGATGTTCCCTCAGCGCAAAATGCACAAGCCCGAGGGACAGGTGGTGGAAATCATCCGCCGAGCCAAGACACGCTTCGTGGGCGTTATACAGAAGCAGGAACGCTTCGCCTTCATGGTCAGCGACTCGCGCACCATGCCGGTCGACATCTTTATCCATGTCGATGACCTTGGCGGTGCCGAGAACGGCGAGAAGGTGCTGGTGGAAATGACCGAATGGCCCGAACGAATGAACAATCCTGTGGGCAAGGTCATCAAACGCCTTGGTCGTCCCGGCGATAACAATGTCGAGATGCAGTCCATCCTCGCCGAGTACGACTTCCCGCTCGACTTCCCCAGCGAGGTCGAGGAAGAGGCCAAGAAGATAAGGAAACCTACCAAAAAAGAAATAGCCAGTCGCCGCGACTTCCGCGATGTGACCACCTTTACCATCGACCCTGCCGATGCCAAGGACTTCGACGACGCACTCTCTTTCCGCGAGTTGCCCAACGGCCATGTCGAAGTGGGGGTGCACATTGCCGATGTCTCCTATTATGTCAAGCCCAGTAGCGCCATCGACCGCGAGGCTTACGAGCGCGGCACCTCGGTCTACCTTGTCGACCGTACTATTCCCATGCTGCCCGAGAAACTTTGCAACGAGGTTTGTTCCCTTCGTCAGGACGAGGACAAACTCTGCTTCAGCGTGGTGATGGAAATGGACAGTAAGGGCAAGGTCTACAACTCATGGATGGGTAAGAGCGTCATCCGTAGCGACCGCCGCATGGCCTACGAAGAAGCACAGGATATTATCGAGACCGGACAATCCACCGACACCGTCGGTAGCGCCATTCTTGCGCTCCATGCTATTGCCACCAAGCTCCGTGCGGCCCGCTACAAGAGCGGCGCCATCAACTTCGAGACGCAGGAAGTGAAATTCCAGCTCGACGAGAACGCCAAGCCCATCGGTGTCTACATCAAAGAGAGCAAAGAGGCCAACTGGCTCATCGAAGAGTTCATGCTCCTGGCCAACCGCACCGTCGCCGAATTCATCGGCAAGCCGAAAAACAAGACTTTTGTCTACCGCGTCCATGACGAACCGAACCCCGAGAAACTCAACACCTTTGTCGAGTTCGTCGCCAAGCTGGGCTTCAGCATGAAGACTACCAGCCGCAAGGCCCTTGCCGAGAGCTACAACCGTCTGTTCGAGAATATCGCCGGCCGCGGCGAGGAGCACATGGTCGACACCATCGCCATCCGCACCATGTCCAAGGCCTACTACAGCACCGAGAACATTGGCCACTACGGCCTCGCCTTCCCGTATTACACCCATTTCACATCGCCCATCCGCCGTTACCCCGACCTCATGGTGCACCGCCTGCTCGAACGCTATCTGCAGGGCGGCACCAGTGTCAACGCCGACGAGTACGAGGACTACTGCCGCCATTGCTCCATCATGGAGAAAAAAGCCGCCGATGCCGAGCGCACCAGCGTCAAGTACAAACAGGCCGAATTCCTTGCCGACAAGCTCGGACAGGTCTTCCCGGCCCTCATCAGCGGCGTCAGCAAGTGGGGCATCTATGCCGAAATCGAGGGCAACAAGTGCGAGGGCATGATTCCCATCGGAAGCCTGAAGGACGACTACTACATGCTCGACGAGGACAACTACCAGGTCATCGGTCGTCGCCACGGCCGCTGCTACAAGCTTGGCTACCCCGTCCATATCCGCGTGAAAAAAGTCGACCTCCTCAAAAAACAGATCGACTTCGAACTTGTCGAAGAGGAGGAACTCAGCCGCCCCACCCGCCAACCCTCAAAAGGCAAAAAAGCTGGTGGCACTCGCAGCAAATCCCACGGCAAACCGAATGCCAAAGGAAAAAAGAGCAAGTGACTTTTTTCTTTTCCTATAGGTGGCCCGTCTTGCAGTTGCTCGCTTGATGTTCAGTCGTTGTTCAGTCGTTGTTCAGTCATTCACTGAACAACGACTGAACAAC
>JAFSLX010000075.1 GCA_017448185.1 Bacteroidales bacterium | reverse complement strand
GTCGTTGTTCAGTCATTCACTGAACAACGACTGAACAACCACCGAACAACTACTGGGCAACAGACGTATCGCCCTACCTTCGAAAGAGGATGGACGGTGGATGCTATAATAAAAAAATCCGTCGCCCCTAAGGGTGACGGATTGTAAGGTGAAATGTATGGTTTGCTTATTGAGCGTTCTCGGCGATAGCCATGTATTTGTCCACCTCGTTCCATTCCGAACTTTCAGGATAGTTGTCCTTGATTTGCTGGAAGCAGTCGACGGCCTTCTTGTTGTCGTTGAGCATGATGTAGGCCATGCCGGCTTTGAAGAGGGCGGTAGGGGCGGTGACGAAGTTGTCGGCCATCTTGGCGGCAGAGGTGTAGTGCTCGGCAGCGGCTTTGCTGTCGCCCTGCTCCATATAGGCATCGGCCAGCATCATTTCGGCCAGCGGACCGGTGAAGGTGTCCTTGCCGTTGTATTTTTTCAGCATGTGGATGGCCTCGTCGTAGTTGCCCATGCGGAGGTAGGAGGCACCGGCATAGTAGCGGGCCAGCTTGCCGGCCTTGGTGCAGCCGTAGTTGTCGATAATGCTGAGGAATCCACGGTAGGTGTCGTCACCGTTGAGGGCTTTGTCGAAGTCGCCCTGGGCGAACCACTGTTCGGCGGCAAACATCTCCTCGGCGGCGCGGGTCTCGCGGGGCTGGAAGTACCATTTGCGGAGGCCGAAGATGGCCAGCACGACTACAAGGATGGCACAGACGACGATGATGATGGTCTTCTGGTTTTTCTGGATGAATTCTTCCGAGCGGCTGATAACGCTTGACATCTCGGTGTTTTTTTCTTCAATTTGCTCTTTCATTATTGTTGTTTTTTTTTGATTCTTTTACCCGAAAAAACTTTTGCAAAAGTACAACTTTTTTATGAATTGCGAATTATAAAATATTAAATGTACGGTTAATAATCGTCTTTCTAAAAAAATATTAAAAAATATTTTGTTTGTAAATCAGTGTTTTATGTGGTATGATAGGCTGTCGGTGCAAGAAAAATTTTTTTTATAAATATATTTTACATACTTTTGCATTGTTTATCGATTAATGAAAACAGAGACTGATATGAATACAAATACCAAATATTTGGGACTGGACCTGAAGAGTCCGATAATAGTTGGCAGTTGCGGCTTGACAGCCGATGTCGACAAAATGGTCGAGATGGAGGCCGCCGGTGCCGGTGCTGTTGTGGTGAAATCGATTTTCGAGGAACAGATTATTCACGACATCAAGCGCAATACGCACATGGTAGCTCCAACCGACAGTTATGGTGACAGTTATGAGTATATTGCCCAGCATGTGGCCGACGATTCGCTGAACAAGCATTTCGCCATGATTAAGGAAGCGAAGAGCCGCTTGACCATCCCCGTGATTGGAAGTATCAACTGCTTCTCGTACGAGAACTGGTTGACGTATGCCATCCGTTTCCAAGAGGCCGGTTGTGACGCATTGGAACTTAACATGGCCATCCTGCCCTATGAGACCTCGCTTTCGTCTGACGATGTGGAGCGTACTTTTACCCAGATTATCAATACGCTGCGCAAGTCGGTCAGCATCCCCATCAGTATCAAGGTGGGTACCTATTTCACCGATATGGCCAAGCAGATGCAGCAGCTTTCGTGGATGGGCATTCAGGGGGTGACGATGTTCAACAAGTCGGTGCAGGTGGATATCGATATTGAGAACGAGACGCTGAAGAACGCCTCGTTCCTGTCGAACCCTGATGAACTGCATAACACGCTTCGCTGGGTGGCTATACTGAGCAAGAAGATGCGTTGCGACATCAGCGCCTCGACGGGTGTGTATTCGGCCGACGATGTGGTGAAGCTGTTGCTGGCCGGTGCCAATTCGGTGCAGGTGGTGAGCTGCCTGTACAAGAACGGAGTCGATGCCCTGCGCGAGATGAACGACGGCCTCTGCCAGTGGATGGAACGCAAGGGTTACGAAAGTATCGATCGGTTCCGTGGCAAACTGGCTGTCCAGCCCAACGACAAGGCTTCGGTGGCGATGCGTACCCAGTTTATGAAATATTTTGCAGACATAGTATAGTTTTATTCTTGAATAACATACATCTTTAAACATTATTGCAATTATGGAACAACAAGAAGAAAAAATCGTTAGTTTTTTCAGGTTCGAGGATTTGCGCGTCTATGCCAAAGCGACCGACTATGCCACGTGGGTTTCGAAGCAGGTAGCCGCTCCGCGTAATGAAAGCGAGAAGACCCTTTCGGCCTCGTTTTGTCATTCGGCTTTCGACATTGCCCTCAATATTGCCGAGGGTTCGAGCCGTAGCAAGAGCCAGTTCGACCACTACCTGAAGATTGCCAAGACGGCTATCCGCGAGTGTGTGGTCTATTCCGAGGTTGCCCACAACCTTGAGATGATGAACGAGGAGCAGTACCAGCAGTCGCGCGAGTTTCTGATGGAGCTGACCCGTATGCTTGGTGCCCTCATTATCTCGCTCCAGCGCAGTGCCGAGCGTCGTCACGACGAGATGCCAACCGACCCATACGCTACAACCGACGATATGTCATACTGAGAAAATACATGTTTCCGAACATACCAAATTTACACAACACTGAGACCGGCAATTTCTTCCTGATTGCCGGTCCTTGTGTGATAGAGGACCATGAAAATCCGTTCGTGGTCTGCGAACGGTTGAAACAAATTACCGACCGTCTGCATATCCCTTTTGCATTCAAGGCCAGTTATCGCAAGGCCAATCGCTCGAGTGTCAACTCGTTCACTGGTATAGGCGACCATGAGGGGCTTGAGCTCCTGCGCGAGGTGAGAAAGCGTTTCGACGTGCCTGTGGTGACCGATATCCACAGCGAGGCCGAGGCTGCCATGGCGGCCGAATACGTCGATGTGTTGCAGATACCGGCTTTCCTCTGCCGTCAGACTGATTTGCTTCATGCCGCAGCCCAGACCGGCAAATGCGTCAATGTGAAGAAAGGCCAGTTCCTGTCGCCCGAGGCGATGGCGCAGGTGGCAGGCAAGATGCGTGCCTTTGGCTGCGAGAGCTTCATGCTTACCGAGCGAGGCACCACCTTTGGCTATCAGGACCTTGTGGTCGATTTCCGAGGCGTGCCCACGATGCAGGAGAATCGAGTGCCAGTGGTGGTCGACATCACCCATTCGTTGCAGCAGCCCAACCAGAGCGCCGGTGTGACAGGTGGACGTCCTGATATGATCGAGACCATCGGCCGTGCCGCTATTGCTGTTGGGTGTGACGGTATCTTTATGGAAACGCATCCAAATCCGGCTGTGGCCAAAAGCGACGGCGCCAATATGCTGCGACTTGACCTCGCCGAGCAGCTGCTTGAGCATCTTGTTGATTTGAGAAAAACTGTCAATAAATGGAACTGAACTTAACTAAACCTATCATTTTCTTCGACCTTGAAACCACCGGTGTGGTGGTGGGTCACGACCATATCGTCGAGATATGTCTGCATAAAGTGGTGCCCGGAGGAGCCACCGATACGCGTGTGGAGCGTGTCCGTCCTGCTGATGCCGAGGGCAAGACCATCCATATTCCCGAAGCGACCACTGCCATCCACGGCATTACTGATGCCGATGTGGCCGACAAACCCACTTTCCGCGAGCTGGCACCCAGCTTGCTGGAGTACATAGGCGACGCCGACCTTGCTGGCTACAACAGCAACAAATTCGACGTGCCGTTGCTGGTCGAGGAATTCCTCCGTGCAGGTGTCGATTTCAACCTTTCCTGCCGCCGTCTGGTCGATGTGCAGAATATTTTCCACCAAATGGAGCAGCGCACACTGGTGGCCGCCTATAAGTTCTATTGCAATAAAAATCTTGAGAATGCCCATAGTGCTGCCGCCGACACCATCGCCACCTATGAGGTGCTCAAGGCGCAGCTCGATCGTTACCAGGGTGTCGACTACAAGGATCGCTCCGGCAAGGTGAGCCAGCCCGTCGTCAACGACATCGCGGCCCTCAGTGCCTTCACCGCTAACAGTCAGTGGGCCGACCTCGTGGGGCATATAGGCTATGACACCAAGCACCGCGAAGTGTTCAATTTTGGCAAGCACAAGGGTGAGCCGGTTGAAATTGTGTTCGAAAAAGAGCCCTCCTATTACGATTGGATGATGAAGTCCGACTTCCCGCTCAGCACCAAGAAACTTATCACTGAGATTTGGGACAAGAAGAAGGCTTTAAAACTCGACGCATTGAAGGCCCATTTCGGCAACAAATAAAATTAGAAAGGCACCACAAAGGGTGCCTTTCTTGTTAAAAGTGTAGTGCTATTCCTATCTGGTGGAGGCCTTTTACCTCGGTCGATGGACGGAAGGTGGGCAGCAGGTCGACGAAGATTTCCCACGTGAGACCACCGGAGATAATATTGTCCCTAAAAGATGACAGGCAGGTGTTGCTAAGCCCTAAGCGCAACTGGAAGCGACTGAAGAGTTTGACGTCATCGGTGAAAGGTTTTCCGTTGCGGTAGCCCAACATGTTTTCCCAGATGTTCAACATAGGAGTCAATCGGAGGTCGATGTGGCTGGAGAATATACGAACCCATTGGTTTTGCGGGCGATATTGGATGCTGAGGGGAAGGGAGAGGTAGCAACTGGCAATGGCAGAGATGGGATGATTGACGGTGTGGTTCGGATTGAAGATGATTTGTCCGTTTTCGTCGAGAAGCACGTCGTAGGACAAGATGTAGCTGTCAAAACCCCATCCAAATCCCGCATCAAGCCACCAGCAGCGGTTCAACGAGGCATTGAGGATGCGTGCATAGAAGTCGATACTCATATTCACAGTGGTGGTATAGGGACCAGCGTCGCCCACAAGCCCCCCGCCAACCATCTTGCCGCCAATGACAAGAACGGGACCGTTGTATCCCACCCAGTTGATGTCGTTCCACCAATGGTGGGGGACGACGATGCAGGTGTCGGCCTCGATACGGTTGACGTTGATGCGCTGCTGCTGTTCCTCGCCGACGATGAACTGGTGGCAGCGGAGGGTACCGATTTCGACGCGTGAACGCTCATGGCGGCAGTCCACTCCGATGTCTCCGTTGGAGACAAGATGCTTGATTTTCAGCGTGCCGTTTCTGGGCGAGAGGGCGGCGCAACGGGGACCTTCGCTGCGGAGGAGCATGTGGACGGTGTCGAGGTCGACATTTCCCGAGGTCATCAGTACCTCTAAGGGCTTGGTGTAGCGTATTTCGAGGAGCGTTCCCAGTGGCATGTGGCGGTTGGTGAGGATGTGCAGTTTGTCGTTCTCAAGTGCACAGACTGTTGGCTCATTTCCCTCCTCGAAGTAGTAGGGACATGGGGTGACAACAGTGACGCGTGTTGAATCCTCTCCCGGGATGTAGATGAGCTTTACCGTCCAACCTTCGACAACGGTCAGTTGGCGTATGGCTACAGGGAAGGCCTGCTCAATGCGATACTCGTCTCCTTGTGCCATTGAAGAGAAAGGTGAGAGGAGAAAGGTGAAAAAGAATGATAGTACAATGAGGGCTTTTTCCATATTGTTTATTGTTAGAGGTTGATGACTATGTTGCTTGAATAGAGAATGCTGTCGGGAACATTAAGGTAGTGGGCGATGAGTGGGATTGCTTTGGGCTGTTCATGGGCTTTCTTGATGTCGGTAAGCCGCGAACTGCGACGCGTATGTACACGCTGTTTGGGCTCTTCTGTTTGTGGCTTCACGATTACTGTCTCTACTACTGTCGGTACTTCAATTTCCTCGGTATCTTCTATCGTTTCCATTATATTAATATGTATTGGTTCTTTTTTCGGTACACTGCGAGGTACGGGCGCTACGCTGATAGTTTTGATATTCTCTATGATGGGCTCCATATCTTCGGTCTGCATGGCGACGAGTGGAGCCTCTTGCGGCGAGTGAAGAGGAACTGTCAGCACAACGGCGGCAATCACGGCCGCTGCTGCGGAGGCGGCCCGCCAAGGCCACACCAATTTGCGATGGCCTATCAACGAGGCTATCTCTTTTTGCCGTCGTTGGTTCTCTTGCTGCGTCCGCTTGGCATTGAACAATTGTTGTAGTTCTTTATTTTCCATAATTCATCATTGTTTTCAGGTTGGCAATGGCTCTGGAGAGGGTGGTGTAGACGTTGCTGCTGCTCAGGCCCAGTCGACGTTGCATCTCCTCGTGGTCTATGCAGTCGATGTAGCGCATCTGCACGGCGCGACGCTGCACCTCGGGCAGGCGTTCCATCATTTTGTCAAGTTTTGAAGCACGTTCTTCCAAAAGTAAAGCTTCTTGTCGTGCGGTTTCGTCGTCGGCTAAATCTTCGATTTTCTCAATGGGCACCGTTGTCGTTTTTTGTCGCTGTAGTGTTATACAGTGGTTTTTCAGCATCTGCATGGAGTATGCTTGTGGATTGATGCAGCGCGACAATTCCTTGCGTCGTTCCCACAATCGCAAGTATATCTCCTGTACGGCATCTTCTGCATCCTCGCTATTGCATAAAATCCGTTCGGCCACTATCTGCATAGTGGGTTGAATGGGCAATAGTATGTCGAGGAAGTGCTGTTTCGTCATTGTGCGTTGTGTCCTTTTATCTATATGACGCAAAAATGGCCGAAATCTTACGTGAAAAAATTATTTTGTCTTGCAGCTAAGGATTTCTATCCTGCGGGCCAAAGCGGCAGGAAGACCGTAGACGGGGTCTTTCGACTGGCTTTCGGTGGTAGGCGCCACGGCCCCGTGTGGTTTCTGCACGATGCTCAACACTCCGTCGTCAAGGGCTTGCCCGAACAGACCGTTGCGCCATTCGCGTATCATATTGATAAAGCTCTCGATGCGCCGGCGCGAAAGATTCTGGTTGTAACTGTTGAGGTATAAGGGGCTTGCGTAGCCTGCAACGGTGACCACTACACGGTGCCCTTCGTCAAGCATGGCTTCGATATGGTCGAACAATGCTTCGACACGCTGGTAATTGCCCACGACACAAGAGTCAAAGAACTCGTTCATCAGTGCTGAATCGGCAGCAGAACGCTGTTTGGCAATATATTCGTTTCGCAATGTGGCATAGTGCTGTTGGCATTCGGGGTAGGAGGTTGTGGTCAAACTGTCTCGACTCTGCGGGTCGGGCTCGTCGTTGTGGAAATAGAGGAAGAGAGGAAATATAAACTTTGGTTCCGAATTCGGGATTTGTTGTTTGGAATTTTGAATTATGGTGTCAAGTGTATCAGCTATTTCCGAATTCCAAACATTTAACTCCGTACTATCGATGCTCCATTGATAGATGTCGTTGCAACACATCGAGTCGTTCAGGTAATAGCTGTCGGCACGGTTTGAGGAAAGATAACCTTGTGTGGGCATGCCTGTGGATGGCTCATGCTGTGTGATAGTGAAATATATGTCGTTTTGCTTGCTGTTGAGGCAACCGCATACGGGCTCGGCTTCCTTCCAGGTGTTTCGTTGGCCGACAGCACAGTAGATATCGTATCCTCCTTGACCACCGTCACGGTCGCTGCTGAAGTATAGCACGCCATTGGGTTGGTCGTAAAAGGGGGTGATTTCATCTGCCGCCGAGTTTATGCGTGGACCGAGGTTGACGCATTCGCCACTCTTTCCGTCGTCCACAATTGTGTACCACAAGTCCATACCGCCATTGCCACCTTTGCGGTTCGACGCAAAGTAGAGTATTACCGTTCCGTCGTTCAGCCTTCCTACCGCTGGATGGGTCGAAGTGCTGCCTTTTTGGTTGACAGCGCCTTCAATGCGGCGTGGCTTCTCCCAGCCACGTTTCAGTTTGCGGGCATAGTATATCTCGCAGTTTAGTTCTGGGTCGTTGATGCGACAGCGGGTAAAGTAGGCATCGTGGCTTATAGGGTCGAGGGCAAGGTTGCCCGTGTGGTCGCGGTCGTTGTTGAAGCCCCACCGCGAAGGCTTTGGACGGGCTATTTTGCCATTGCGCGAGATACGTGCCTGATAGAGTTGCATCTGAGGAACACTGAAGTTGAACAGCCGTCTGCCTTCCTCGATGGGCTGCATCGTAGAATAGACAAGTATCGTGTCGCCAACCACCAACGCCCCCGTCTCGCTGCCTGTCGTGTTATAGGGCTTGCCGATATGTGTCACGCGGTACTGCGCCTGTGCCGAGGTGAAAAAGAGAAGTAGTGCGGCGAGTACCATCATTTGTTTTGCACTCCCTCGCACATCTTTGTACTCCTTATACTCTTTTTTTTTCATATTATCGGGCACGGTAACGCACGGTGTTTCTTGTCTTTCTTGGGCACGAGATAAAGTATGCCGATTTCGAATGCACCGAGGGTATGGCTGGCTTCGGCCAGTTTCGAAATGTTGGCATCGTAGGCAAATGCAAATGTCCAGCGTTGCCACAGCACCGACAGGTTGATCGATACTGCATCGCCGTGACGACTGATAAGACCGGCGGTGAATGCCAGGTAGTCCTGCGGCTCTTCGCGCAGATACCAGCACACATCAGCACCATAGACCAATTCGCTGAACCTTTTCTGTTGCTGGAAACCCACTATGGGCATCAGTCCAAGCTGCGGTTTGATGCGCCATTCAGCACGGGCATATATGTTGTATTTGCGGCTCAACCGGGTGTCGGTCAGGCCCGTATATGAGATGTCGGGCTCATTGATGTTACGTACCGACAGGCCTATTTTGGTATAGAAAATGTCGCTGTACTGTCTGAACCATGCTACACCGGCTCCGAAAACAGGGTAGAGGGCACGGTTGCGGACAAACTCCTCGGATGCATCGTCGAGCACAATATTGGCCACGTCGAAACCCGATTGCCCGGCTCCGGCCTCAAGGGCCACAGAGAGGATGTTGTTACCGTTACGGTCGAAACTCTGGTAGTACGAGATAATGGCCGACACGGTGGTGGCACCGTAGTTCAGCGTGCCGGCACGGTCGTTGCTCACCCACAGGCCTGCACCGAGGGCGTTGCGGTTGCGCTTGCTCGAGGTGATGTTGAACTCTGCGGTGGCAGTCATGGTTTGGAACGGAGTGGTGACCGAGGCCCACTGGTTACGGTAGACCACTCCGAAGCGCCCAAAACCATCGAAAAAACCACTATAGGCAGGATTAAACAGCAATGGGTCGACATCGAGCTGCGAAAAGTGAATGTCCTGCGCAATCGCCCGGTTGCTCATAGGTCCTATAAGCCCTATAAGTCCTATAAGTCCTATGATCTTCAGTTTCATCGGGTATACGGCGGCAGGCTCTGGTCGGCAAAATCGCCTTGCAGGTACTTAAAATAACCGGCTATGCCCACCATGGCGGCATTGTCGGTGCAGAATTTGAACGGCGGTACGAAGGCCTGCCAATGATGCTTCTGGCAGATATGCTGCAACTCCGAGCGCAGCAGGCTGTTGGCACTCACGCCGCCGGCAATGGCAATCTGCTTCACCCCACGGTCGAGGGCGGCGCGCTCCACCTTTTTCAGCAGGAAACCGACGATGGTCTTCTGTATCGAGGCACATAGGTCGGCCTTGTGCTTTTCGATAAAGTCGGGATCCTCTTTCAGGCGGTCGCGCAGGAAGTAGAGAAACGAGGTCTTGATGCCGCTGAACGAGTAGTCGTAGCCTGCAATGTGCGGTGTGGCGAACTTGTAGGCATCGGCATTGCCTTCCTTGGCCAATCGGTCGATAATCGGGCCACCGGGATAGCCGAGGTCCATGATTTTGGCGGCCTTGTCGATGGCCTCGCCTGCGGCATCGTCGATAGTCTGCCCCAACAACTCCATCTCGAAATGGCTGTGCAACAGCAGTATCTGTGTGTGTCCACCGCTTACCAGCAAGCATATAAATGGGAATGTGGGTGGCATTTGTGCACGTGTGCTATCCACTGCACTCTCCCCACTCCCCACTCTAATGAAATGGCTCAGCACGTGTGCCTGCAAGTGGTTCACCTCGATGAGTGGTTTGCCGAGGGCGAGGGCAAAACTTTTGGCGAAGCTTACGCCCACCATCAGCGACCCCAGCAGTCCCGGACCGCGGGTGAAGGCCACCGCGTCGATATCCTCGCGCTCGATGCCCGCTTCGCGGATGGCGGCATCCACCACTGGTATGATGTTCTGCTGGTGGGCGCGGCTGGCCAATTCGGGCACCACGCCTCCGTATTGTTCATGCACTTTTTGGCTGGCGATGACGTTGCTGAGCAGCGTGTCGTCGCGCAGGACGGCAGCCGAAGTGTCGTCGCAACTGGATTCTATAGCTAATATTGTAGTCATAATTCGAATGCAAAAATACGAAAGTTTTTTGACATCCGAATTTATTTCTTTTTTTCCGTGTTATTCCACAGCCACGCGGCGACGGTACACCTTGCCGGGCGATGCCGCCTGCAGCAGGTAGAGCCCCGCAGGCAACGCGCTCACGTCCACCTTCGTCAGCGGATGCTCCGCCTTCGTCCTCAGCACTTCGCGGCCGCCGAGGTCGCTGAGCGTCAGCTCAGCAACGTCATCGTTCACCTCGCTCAAATCCACCGTCAGCACCCCGTGCGCCGGGTTGGGGTACACCTTCAGCTCGCCGCTCTCGTCGGCAGCGAGGATGCCCGTCGTGTCGGGCGGCAGGTAGAGGCTCGTGTAGCGGCCCCAGTCGCCCCACACCACCGTGTCGTACCCTCCCGGGGCGTAGCGGCACCCTCTCTTCACCCACACGGCGTAGGGGTAGCCGTTCTCCAGGCCCGTGATGGTCAGCGCCGTGTCGCCGCGCACCATGAACGTCAGGCTGTCGGCAGGTTCCGTGCCGTAGCGCCCCACGCCCACTTGATAGTCCTCCTCCACATAGTCCGGCGGCCACGACACCCGCGCCCAGCCGTTGCCTTTCTCCTCCACCCTCGCCACCGGTGCCTCTCCCCGGCACCGCAACTCTATAATTGGGAAAAGCACGCCGTGAACATAAGGACCGTTTCCATAATCCGTCCAACCAGTTGCTGAGGAAAATTGAATTACTGTGCTCTGACTTTGCAATATTGGATCCCAATTGTAGTATATCCTTCCAAAATCTAATAGCTCAGTTGCATCATGGTTGTTTGGATTCAGGCCAATAACGATAGTGTCTTCTACATTTATTGGTGTATCAAAATAAAGCTCCATACATGGTACAGTTGCCACATAAGGGGATAATAATGGGTTGGAAAAACCTGTTAATAGATCCATCCGTGGATAAAAATATTCATATCCGAAGTTACAGTCTTTTTTTATGTTAGAACCTTGTGTTAGCGAGTCTACCAAACATCTAACACTATTGGAATCCTGCTGATATAAATATACTATCGGTTGATAGATATCACTAAAACATGCGGTTACGGCAATTCCATAGACAGGTCTCTCCTTGTTAAAATAATATTTTTGTTCAACCAACTTTCCTTTTCCAATCCAACTATCACTCGTATCACTAAAAACACTTGTTTCATCACATGTGATATGATAAGCCATCTTCTGAGTGTGTATCGGCTTAGGGTTGAACAGATACCACGGGTCGTCCCACTTCACGGTGTCCTGTGCCGTACATGGCAGCAGAGCGGAAAGCATCACAAGGGGGAATAAATATTTTTTCATGCTTGGCCATTATTTATTATGCTGATTCTAAGTCAATAACAAACATCACTCATCATTTTCACTACTGCAAACATACGAAACATTCGGCACAAATGCAAGAAAAAATGGTCGGCTGTTGTTCTGTCGTTGTTCTGCCGTTCTTCAGTCGTTGTTCAGTCAAACACTGAACAACGACTGAACAACGAGCGAACAACAAGCGGACATCGGACTTTGGGATTGCTCTTGGACGAAAGGTGGGTTAAAAGTCGGTTTTGGTAAGGTGTGATAAATGTTAAATTTTGAATTTTCTCTTGTGTATTTGGAAAATTTAACTTATCTTTGCATATTGAAATAGTAACATGATTGGCAATTAATCTTTAATAACAAATTAAAAAATATCTAATTATGAAGAAAATCGTTTTGGTTTTGGTGGCTGTTTTCTCGATGGGAATGGCTAATGCACAGATTCAGGACCTCGGTATCCGCGGTGCTTTCGGCAGTGGTGCCGGTGCTGAACTTTCGACCATGTGGGGTCTCGGTGGCAATCGCCTTGAACTCGACCTTGGCTGGACTACGGCTCCCAACAATAATTGGAGCTACATCAACCTGACCGGTGTCTATCAGTGGACTTGGGCTCTCGGCAGTGACTTTGGCTGGTATGCCGGTATCGGTGCCAACCTCGGTCTCTATAGCGGTGTCAATGACTCCAACTATAAAAATGGTCTCGGTCTTGGTTTTGTTGCCCAGATTGGCTTGGAGTTCAATCCGTCGGCTATCCCCTTCCAGTTCACCCTCGATGCCCGTCCGCAGTGGGATGTGATTGGACACAGTGGCTTTGGCTATGGCCTTGCCCTCGGTATCCGCTATCGTTTCTAATTTAGAAGAGATAACTTTTTCATGTTTGGGTCGCTCTTTTCGGAGAGCGGCCTTTTTTTATTTTGCCATGTGACAAAAAGTGTGTATTTTTGCATTTTGTAAAGGTTAATGATTAACGATTAAATTTTAATGAAATATATTGAAGTATGAAGTATTCAATCGGAGTGGATATGGGCGGCACCAATACTGACATGGGTTTGGTGACCGAAAATGGCAATATTTTTCAGCGTCGGAACATTCCGACCAACGCCTATACTGAGTTGGAGCCTTATGTGCGCGACATGATGCGCGAGGTGAAGGCGATGATGGAGGAGCAGCAAGCTATCGACGGCGAGGCCGTGGAGTTGGAGGGCATCGGTATCGGTGCGCCCAACGGCAATTTCTATACCGGCTGTGTCGACAATGCGCCGAACCTTACTATCAAGGGCGTATTGGATTTCGGCAAGGAAATCAAGAAGTACATGTCTGTGCCGGTGGTGCTGAGCAACGATGCCAATGCGGCGGCCTACGGCGAGTATGTATACGGCGGTGCGAGGGGTATGAAGCACTTCATTATGTTTACGTTGGGCACCGGTGTGGGTAGCGGCATTGTGATTGATGGCAAGCTGGTGCATGGCTCGACGGGCGGTGCCGGTGAGTTGGGTCACAATATCCTTGTGCCACACGGCCGCAAGTGCTCGTGTGGCCGCGAGGGCTGTCTGGAGACCTATACTTCGGCACGCGGCATTGTGCAGACCTACTGCGAGTTGAAAGGTGTGCCAGTGACGCCGGACGTTACCAGCAAGATGATTGGCGAATTGGCGCATCAGGGCGATCCCATCGCCATGAAGACCTGGGAGACAGTGGGCGACCAGCTGGGCCTGGCTATGGCCAACAGTGTCACTTTCTCGGCCCCCGAGGCTATCTTCTTGATGGGAGGACCCACCCAGGTGGGCGAACCGCTGCTGAAGCCGCTGCGCGAGTCTTTCGAGAAATATCTGCTGAATATTTATGTCGGCAGTTGCCGAATTCGTATGAGCGAACTGAAAGCCAACGAGGTGGCTATCCTCGGGGCTGCAGCTTTAATCAAAATGAAAAATGAAAATGGGAAATAACATTCAAGGCTATCGTGGGCGTGTGATACGTCTCACATTTCTCTTGTTTTTTTTCGCTTTGCTTTTCGGTTCCTGTGGCGAAAGGTCGCTGACATCGTATGTCAACCCCATGGTGGGCACCGACGGGCATGGTCATACTTTTCCTGGTGCTATCGTGCCGTTTGGACAGATACAGCCAGGTCCCGACACGCGGTTGTCGGGCTGGGACGGCTGCAGCGCCTACCATTATTCGGACGACACCATCTATGGCTTCAGCCACACTCACTTGAGCGGTACGGGCTGTGAGGATTATGGCGATGTGCTGCTGATGCCGGTGAGCGGAGACTGGAAAACAGGAAGTGAAGAATGGCGCGATGGGTATAAGAGCCATTTCAGCCACAAAAACGAAACTGCCAAGGCTGGCTATTACAAGGTGCTGCTCGACAGGGACAACACCATCGTTGAGTTGACGGCCGACCGTCGTGTGGCGTATCATGTCTATACCTATTCGGCCGACCGTGGCAATGCGTTTGTCATCGACCTGCACCACCGCGACGTGCTGCTCAGCGGCAAGATTATGCTGAGAGAAGGCATGCTGGTGGGCTGGCGCGAGAGCAATGCGTGGAATCCCGACCAGCATCTGCATTTCGCCATCCGCAGCGATGTTGATTTGTCGAATGTCGAATTCAACGAGGATGCCACACAGGCCATTGTGCACTTGCCCGACGGCGTGAAGCGTCTCGAGCTGCAGGTGGCCATCAGCGGTGTGGACATCGAAGGTGCCATTGGCAACTTGATTACCGCACGGCACAAGGATTTCGACTCGGCCCGCAAGGCAGCCGACGAGGCTTGGGAACAGGCGCTCGGCAAGCTGAAGGTCAAGGGTGGCACGAAGGAGCAGAAACGATGCTTCTACACTGCGCTGTATCACTGCATGACGGCTCCATACCTTTGGAGCGACGAGGATGGCCGCTACCGTGGTACCGACAACCAGATCCATATTGCGGACGAGGGTAGGGAAGTGTATACTGTTTTCTCGCTGTGGGACACCTATAGAGCACTGCATCCGCTGCTGACGCAGATTGAACCCGAACGGACGGTCGACTTTGTATATACCGCCATGAAAAACTATGAGCAGGGCGGCGAGTTGCCCATGTGGGAGCTGGCCAGCCACGAGACTCATTGCATGATAGGTTACCATGCGGTGCCGATGATGCTCGAGGCATATAACTACCTGCACGAGGAGGACGGCACATTGGCGGGATACACGCCGAAGCAGTTGCTCGAGGCGATGGTTGCCACCAGCAACCGTACCGAGGCTCACCGTGCATACGCCGCTCAGGGATATCTCTCTTCGGAGCTCGACAACGAGAGTGTAAGCAAGACCCTTGAATACGCCTACGATGACTGGTGCATTGCAAGGATGGCCGAGATTGCCCACGACACCGCTACGGCACGTACCTATTGGATTCGCAGCCAGAGTTGGCAGAATGTCATCGACAGCAATGGCTTCGCCCATGCCCGTCGCAACGGTGGTTGGGTGACACCGTTCGATCCCACCGAGGTGAACAACCATTTCACCGAGGCCAACAGCTGGCAGTATAGCACATACGTGCCGCACGATTTTGATAAGTGGGTTGAACGTATTGGCGGCAAGGACAAGGCAATAGCCTTCCTTGACAGCCTCTTTGAAGGCCGGAATGCCATGAGCGGACGCGAACAGGCCGATGTGACAGGACTTATCGGCATGTATGCCCATGGCAACGAGCCGAGCCATCATGCCGCTTGGCTTTACACGACACTCGGACAGCCCGAAAAGACGGAGAAGTACGTGCATAAGATACTCGACGAACTATATACCAGCCAGCCCGACGGCCTGTGTGGCAACGAGGACTGTGGCCAGATGAGCGCATGGTATGTGCTTGCTGCCTTGGGAAGATATGAAATATGTCCTGGTAGCGGCGTTTGGGTGCGCACAAAGCCCATTTTCGAGAACGACTTGGATTGGGCGCTGGCATCCGACCCGCTTGGCGAGGGACTTGTCTGCCCCAATGAGTATCGTATCACCCCCTGCCCGACTTTTGCTGATTGGCGCATGCAGAGCACGCGCGACAAGGTGACCGATACCTCGGCACAATGGGATGGTTTGCTTCGTTCGCAGACGGTACGCCATACCGAAGTGCGCACTGCCACCGACAAGCATGTCACTTACCTGACCCAGCCTGCACCACAGTATACCGAGAATGGCCCGGAGGGCATGGTAGACCGTATTTTCGGCACCACCAACTATCGTATCGGTGGTTGGCAAGGTTGGCAAGGGGATATGAAAGCTGTTGTGGAACTCGAAAATGAGCGGACAGTAAAGCTGGTGGGTGTGAATTGTTTGCAGAATATGCGTTCTTGGATTTTCTATCCAAAGAGTCTCACGGTGGAATATAGCATCGATGGTAAGACATGGCTGCCCTACGGAGATAAACTTGAAGTGTCGGGTGAACGTGGCCATGGCCAACAGGAGGAAAGTACCACGCAACTTTTTGCAGTCATGAAGTTTGCCCATGCAAGATACATAAGGATTACTGTTGAGAATTATGGTTCGCTGCCAGGCTGGCATATCTCTGCAGGAGAGCAGGCATGGACATTTATTGATGAAATAATAATAGAATAAGAATAAAATAAAATGAAAAAGGTTCTTTTGGGAATTATAGGTTTTGTTGCAGTTGCAGCCCTCGCTTCGTGCGACAGCAAGTTGTGCTATTGCTACGAGCATACATCGCTCGGTGTGCAGGAAGTGGAATCGTATACCAATACCGACACTCCTTGCAACGCATTGAGCAACAATACCCGTACGTGTGTCGAGCGGCAGGAGCGTATGAATCCGAACGATATCGCTTGGGCTAACAAAAAGTAAAACTTACAAGAGGATAAGTGCATTAGCCACAGGGCGTTCGCCTTCGTGGTCGTGTTGATGGTTGTCGGAAGGGAAGTTGACCACTCCGCCAATTTGTCGGATGTACATAGTGGTGCTGCCACCACCGTCAAGATTGATGGCATCGGTACAGCCCAACCATTGCATAATCAGTTTCAGTTCGTTAAGCGTTAGACCTTCGGCTTGATGAGGAAAGCGTCCGTCGGCCACAACGAGCAGGGTGGTGCCGTCGGGTTTGAGTCCGAGGGCGGTGCGATTGTGCCGTCGTGTGACAAAGGTGCGGTCATCGCGTTGAGGGACAAGATTTCCTTTACGTATTAGCATTGGGCCGGCAGTCATGATATTGCTGTCGGGCAGTTGTTCTTCCCAACGGCGGTTGCTGTCAGGTAGAATAATGTTGGCGCGACCTTTGTTCAGGGCAATGGTGGCGTGCTGGTAATATTTCCTGTTGACTGCATCGGGTGAGGCCGGGGTATTTTCACCAATTTGGTTACCATTCACACGAAGGTAACATACCGGATTGCCTTGGGACATGTCGAAATAGGAGCCGTTGATGGCGGCATAGGCATTGTTGCGTTCGGCAAATGCTGAAACGGGTGTCAGCAGGGTATCGGCAACAAAAGCCAGTCTACGGTGTGAACGTGCAGGTATCTCGATGACGCATAGGTGCTGTGCAGAACAGAAAAGACTTCCTTCGCCGAACTGGTAGCGCTTCAGGTAGAACCCTTCAAGGGTATCTACACGCCATTCGGCATCGACCACCCGCATCGAGTCGGCTGTGTAGTTTATCTGGGCCGTTGCAGTAGTGCAGAGACAGAGCAGCAGTAGGAGTAACAGTATCATTTTTTCCCCTTTCTTTTAAAAAGGTCGGACCATCGGTTAAAGTCTTTGGTAAGCTTGATACCTGCACCCTGCTTGTAGGGCAGGTCTATACGTGTGTAGTCATTTGTATTGGTGCGGTTGTAAACAAACAAGTGAACCAAAGGACTGAGTCGATAGCCTATCAAGGCATCAATCACGGTTCCATTGGCAACCGACGACTCAAGTTCGCGGCTTTCTCCACCATAGCCGAGGGTACTTTCGAGGTACCATCGGCCCCAGTCTTTGCTTATATTCAAATCGATTTGCTCGTTTGTAAGGTCTGTGGCAGCTTTGTAATCGACGTTGACATCGACAAACTGTACCATCTCACCCACAAAGTTGCCCACCGACGAGGCCACCATCGAGTAGCCGCTCGACAGGCTATTGTTGAGCAAGTTTCCGTTGCCAGCCGAATTGCCGCTGGCGTTGTAGAAACTACCCATCAGCAGCAGAGACATTGTTTGGTTAAGCATATCGCGTTCGCTATTGCGGTCGATATAGGCGAACACTTCTTCCTCGACACTTTGGTCGGCATTCGGCAGGCGAATGTCGAACTTGATTGTGGGATTCTGCATTGTGCCCGAAATGGATATGACATTTTCTACCTGAAGGTATTTCTGGGTGTTGTCCACTGTCGAAAGACTGCCCGTGAGGGTCGAGAGGTTGACTCGTTGCGAGTAGACTGCATTCAGGTCGAACCGTGCATCGGGCAGGTTGCCTTGGAAGTTGAGCGAACTGCCCGGCTCGATACTGAAACTCTTTTCCAGTACCGAGACAAGGGTAAGTTTCATCGTCCCCGATGTTATTTCATAGTTTCCAAGCACTTTCGGTGTTTCGTTGCCGGTCATGCTCAAGTGCAGGTCACCTCTACCGGAGGCACCCACGTTTGCACCCACCTCCGAGAAATCCATTGGCAGGTTGAGCTGTACGTCAGGGGTAATTGCCAAGTCGAGCTCAAGATTGAAGTTGGAGCTCTTTTTTTGCTGGTTTACTATGGACTCGTTGTCGACTGGTTGGTCACCCACGAAAGTGATATAGTTCTGCGATTTGACTTGGCGCTGGTCGTTTACCGGCACAGTAAGCGTACTGCCAGGATTAGTGCGAGCCCTGACGGCGATTTTCAGGTCGTCGAGATTGCCGGTGACACTGCCTTCCGCTCCGGCAAGCAGGGTTCCGTAAAACTCTTCTCCCGTTTTCTGGTTCAGCACCAGCAGGTTGTCAGTCTGCATTTGCAGGTTGAGTCCAACATTTTTTAGGTCGTTGTAGTGTATTTTTCCGTTCACGGTGGCAATATTGCCGTTGGGGTCTTTGATTTCGAAGTTCTTGAGTGTTATCTGGTTGTTGTTGAACCGTATGCTGTCGTCAAAGGTATAGGTCACGTTGGTGACATCCACTTTCAGCGCTCCCTCCTCAACGTATGCTTCGCCAAGGATAAGAGGGCGATCGATGGTTCCGCTGATGTCGAAATTGCCATGCAGACGACCCTCGAAGCGGCTCGTGAACGAACTGAGCAGCGGCGCTACCAACGCAAGTTCGAACTGGTTGAAATCGACATTGAAATTGACATCGGGATTCTTTTCGTCAAGTCCCAGCCATCCGTTGGCGTGCAGTTGTTCGCTGGCAAGCTGCAGGTTGATGATGTTCAGTTCGGCGTTCCAGTTGCTGCGCACATTCACATTGCCCATGTGCTGGTTGTTCACCGTGCAACTGTCTATGGTCAGGTTCGCGTTGAAATAGGGTGTTTGGTTCAATCCGAACATCGAGAAGCGGCCGTTGATGTCGCCACCCACGTGCAGATTGCTGTTCTGCAGCAGAATATCGCAGAGATTGTCCAAATGGAAACGGTTGAACCTCAGCTCTACACAGTCGTTGTCAAGTCCTCTAAGCTGCAGCCGTCCACTGATTTTCTGCACGCTGTTTTCAATACTGATATTCTCGCTTTCTATTTTCAGCCCTCCCTCTTCGTTGATGAGGCTCATCTGGCCGATGCCAAGCTGCCAAAGGTCGTCGCCCACGTAGAAGTCGGGTTTCAGCACCTCGATAATATTGTCGCGCAATCGTAACTGGAGGTCACCGTGGGTGGCGGTTTTATCGCTTCCCCATATCAATTCGGCAACGGCCTGCTCTGCATTGCTGTTCAGTTTCACATTCACATTCTCGGTTAGGGGCATCTTTCCGATGTCAAGATTCTGCGCCTCGATGTCGAGCAGGTAGTGGTCGCCATCTGGGTGCCCGCTCAGGCCGATGTTACCCATCACCACGCTGCCGAATCGTATCGAGTCGCTGCGCATCACCACCTTCAGCTGCTCATGGCCGTTGTATCGGCCGTCTATCACGGTGTTGGGGGCAATAAGGAGTGAAGGGGCGATGGCCTTGAGTTGACCGTGCCGGTCGTTCCAACGCAGGTTGAACGCCAAGTTGCGTTCGCTGATGCTGGAAGCAGTGGCCGAATCGATGGGTTGCATCGGATTGAATATTTCGGGCATCACCTGCTGGCTCAATTGTCTCAGCATCAAAGGTAAATCTGCATAGGCAAAGTCTCCGCTCACCGTGGCATCCAGCAGGTCGCTGGTCATTACAATATGTTTCAACCCGGCGTTTTGTGCATTCAGGATAATGCTGTTTATTTTCAGTTTCCCAAGTTGGCTTTCGTTTGCCCTCACCGTACCCGACAGCTCGTCTAAACTGTTTCCCACGGCTCTGACACTCAAACGTGTATGCAGGTTGACGGGATTGTCGTCTTTCGCCTCGGCCAGTCCGAACTTGCTCAAGGCAAGGTTCTCGATTTCGACGTTGGCTTTGAATCGGTGCAGGCTATCGGCGAGGTTTGCGTATGCCTCGAGCTTCATGTTGGCATTCGGGTCGCTCGATATCACTTCGGCTTCGAACTTGCTGCGCTCCAGTTTGGCCACTACCGATGTGCTTTCCAATTTCACGCCTCGCACCACCGTGTTGGTCAGTGCGCCGTCGATGGTGGCACTCATCCGCCGCCAGTCCACATGTTTGTCTATTTGTCCGGTAGCACTGATGGTAAAACCACTGTGCGTCAACCATTCGCTGCCGAGCATGCTCAGTCCGAGGCCGTCGCTGTTGGCCTCGACGCTGAATCGGTTGCCGTGCAGGGTGGGGGTCATGGTGGCATCGGCCCGCAGGTCGCCAATGCCGCTGGCCAAGGCAATGTTGGCTGTGCTCGTTTGCTGCCAGCCGCCATTCACCCTCGCCTGCATCTCGATGTATTCCAATTGTTTCAACTGCTCGGGAAACTTGAATCCGGGCAGTCCGCTCAGCACCTGCTCCACGTCTTCCACTGTGGTGCTCAGCCGTTCCACGTCGACCGTCATCGTGGCAGTGTCAATCAGGGGCAAACCCTTGATGTGTCCGGCAACGTCAAGCTTCGAATCGCGTCCCCAGCTGAAACGCAAGCCGTCGGTATGCAGGTCGTTCACCGGGCCATCGGCCTCGCCCTGGGCTTCAATCTGTGCGTCTACTCCCCAAAGCACCGGTGCCCAATAGGCCACGTCGCTCATTGCCACTGTCGTACCGTCCTTCAGCGTCACCTCGTGGTTCACCATTGTCACATAGTCGGGCATCCAGTCGGGATAGCTCAGCTTGACATCGGTTAAAATGCGGCTGTTGGCCGTTTCCACCTCCATGTTCGTCGCCGTAATATCGTAGCGGCCCACATGCACATCACCCGATATGTTATTCACTTTGAAGCCGCTGCGCTCCATTGTCGTCATTCTCACAACGCGGCACGTCACATCCTCGTTCACCACCTTCACGTGCTTGAACCGGGCATGGATGTCAAGAAACTCCATGTGGGGAATATCCACGCCATGCACCGGAGGCACAAAACCACTGTCGGGCAGATCCATCTTGTAGTGCACGTTGTTCAGCACCAGGCTCCCCACCTCAACCGTGAACGGCTTGGCCGTGGTCGTCACGGTGTCCGCTTCGGCGGTTGCATAATAGTTGATAATGAAATCCAGGTTGATGCCACCGTTGTCGTACGACTCGAAATGGTAGTACGTATTGCGAAGATACACACGGTCCATGCTCAGGTGCATGTCGCTGTAAGGGAACTTCTTGAACCTCACGCTCAGACGCTCCGAGTCGAGAATAGTATCGCCGTCGGGCGACACAAGCAGCAGGTTGTCGAGCGTCAGGTGGTCGAACGGCATAGCATGCAGCGACCCGATTTTCACCGTTCCGCCCCATTCCTTCGAGAAATAATCGCCCACAACGCTGCCTATAAACGACTGTACCACAGAGTAGTTGACCAATGCCACGACAACGTACACCGTCAGTCCTGCCACCGCCAAAACCCGGCCCACAATCTTCAGTATGCTCTTCAGTATCTTCAAATAGTTCCTTTAAAAACCTAATTTAAAACGCACATTCTATATATTTATTTTACATAAAAAAAAAAAAGCGAAAAAAATCTATTCTCCACTGCCGATGTTCAGTCGTTGTTCAGTTGTTGTTCAGTCGTTGTTCAGTGCTTGACTGGACAACGACTGGACAACGGCCAGACAACGGCCGGATACCGGAGGATGATATGGCTGTGTAACAGCGTGTTGCGGCGGAATGCATTCCTGACTGCGCGATGCCGGTAATTTGCGCAAACCACTGATTTGTAATGCGATATTTTGGTTTTGTCTGTTTCCGCGTCCTTTTTCCGCCCGCGGGGGGCCGGAAAAAGGGCCGCCGAGGTGTGCTTTGCGGT
>JAFSLX010000074.1 GCA_017448185.1 Bacteroidales bacterium | reverse complement strand
TGTTCAGTCGTTGTTCAGTGTTTGACTGAACAACGACTGAACAACGACCGAGCAACAAGAGAACAACGACCTGTGAGGCTGCCTTTTTGGCATGGTTTTTGCTTTTATTAACTTTGAGGGGGTGCAATAAAAAAAGCGAATTTATGTTATTGTAGTAAAAATAAAGAATATGAAAAAGAGCATTTTTCTTGCAATTGTGTTTTTGTCGATGGTGTCGCAATCGTGCGCCCAGAAAAGCAATGAAGAAGTTAAAGTACCTGTCAAACAGCCTGTTGCGCAGTCGGAGCCTCGTCTGACACTCACCGACTTCACCGATGTGGCCTCGGCCACCATCGATGCCGTGGTGCATATCAAGACCGAGATGGCACAGCTGACTCCGCTATACCAGTCGTTTTTCGGGTTTATCATCCAGCAAGGTGTTCAGCGTCAGGTGTATGACGCTTATGGTTCAGGTGTGATTATCACCAGCGACGGCTATATCCTGACCAACAACCACGTGGTGCAGGATGCCGAGCGTATCACTGTGACACTCAACGACCGACGCGAGCTGCCGGCCCGCTTGGTCGGACACGACCCCTCTACGGACCTCGCTGTCATCAAGGTCGATGCCGAAGGGCTGACCTACCTGCCGTTTGGCGACAGCGACAAGGCACGCGTGGGCGAACCTGTTTTGGCTATCGGCAACCCGTTCAACCTCACCTCGACTGTCACCAGTGGCATCATCAGCGCCAAGGCGCGCAACATGCACATTATCGATAATGCACGCTCTGGCGAAACTCCGTTAGAGTCTTTTATTCAAACAGATGCAGCTGTTAATTCAGGCAATAGTGGAGGTGCTTTGGTCAACTCGAAAGCCGAGCTCATTGGCATTGTGACAGCCATTGCGTCGGGCAACGGCAACTATATCGGCTACTCGTTTGCCATCCCTTCGAACATTGCCGTCAAAGTGGCTGGCGACCTGCAGCGCTACGGCTATGTGCAGCGAGCCTACCTCGGTGTGCAGGTGACGGAGGTCGATGCCAATCTGGCTCGTCGTGCCAATGCGCGTGAAATCAAAGGCTTGTATATTGCCAAAGTGACTCCTGAATGCGCTGCCGACCGTGCCGGTTTGCGTCAGGGCGACATCATTTTGCGTGTGGCAGGCAAGGAGGTGAACACCTTTGCCGAGATGATGGAGGAGCTCGGCCTCTTCAGCCCCGGCGACGAGGTGAATGTTGATTATGAGCGCGACGGTCGTACCAATACGATTAAAGCAGTACTTTTGAACTCGAATGGTACAACGCAGATTATCAGACGTTGACTTTAGAAGATAAATATGTAGAGATGACGCAGCGGCCAGTGAAATTGCTGGTTTGCAAATTGGCTATTCCCACCATCATCGCCATGGTGACCACGGCGTTGTACAACATTGTCGATGCCGCTTTCGTCGGCCGTCTTTCGACCGAGGGTACTGCCGGTATCGGCATCTCGTTTGGCTACATGACATTTATTCAGGCACTTGGCTTCTTCTTTGGACATGGCAGCGGCAACTATATCTCGCGTGCACTTGGCGCCAAGGATGCTTCGTCGGCCTCGGTGGTGGCCAGTGTCGGGTTCTTTACACCGTTTATTTTAGGTCTGCTTGCCGCAATTATCTGTCTTCCAAACCTTAGCGGCTTGAGTCGCTTGCTGGGTGCTCCTGCCGAGGTTGTGCCCTATGCCAATGATTATCTGTGCTTTATTGTTGCAGCAACGCCGTTTATGATGTCGGCTTTGACGCTGAACAACCAACTGCGCCTGCAAGGCAATGCCAGTTTCGGCATGATTGGCATTGTCAGCGGAGCCATCCTTAATATTGCCCTTGACCCACTTTTCATTTTTTTCTTCGGGCTTGGCGTGAAGGGTGCGTCGCTGGCCACGGCAGTAAGTCAACTCTTTGCATGGAGCCTGCTTATTTTTGGAACATTTCGACCTGAAAGCGTACATATTACATTCGATGATTTCAAGCCTTCGTTGAAGGTTTATTACGAGATATTCCGAGGTGGATTACCGTCACTTTTCCGACAACTTTTCAACTGTGCCGCCGCTGTTTCGCTCAACTATTGTGCCGCATTGTATGCTGCTCCGGGTCAGGAGGCCTCGGCTGTAGCGGCTTTTGCTGTAGTGACACGCATTATGATGTTCGCCTTCAGCGTAGTACTTGGTTTCTGCCAAGGGTTTCAGCCGGTGTGCGGATTCAACTATGGCGCCAAATTGTATGGTCGTGTGCGCGAGTCGTACTTGTTTGCGTTCAGCGTGTCGTTGGCCTTCCTGTCGGTTATTTCAGCAATTGGATATATCTTTGCACCTCAGATTGTTGCACTGTTTCGGGCCGAGGATCCTGTGCTGATTGAGATAGGTGCTGTCACATTGCGCTGGCAGTGTGTTGCATTTCCACTGGTGTCGCTCTGCACCAGCACCAATATGCTGTTTCAGAACATACGTATGACAGGTCCGGCAACACTTTTAAGTATTGGTCGAAATGGACTATTCTTTCTTCCTGCAATACTGATACTTCCTTTGTTTTATGGATTGCTTGGTGTACAGATGGCGCAGGCGGTTGCCGACGTGTTCACTTTCATGCTTTCGCTACCATACGCCATCTGGATTTCGAGAAAGCTTTCGCGCGACAGCAAACAATTATAAAATGTACGGCTATATGTTGGACTTTTTTTGTATCTTTGCAGTTTGAATAAGAGAATAAAGACCGTTATGGGAGAGAACGAAAAAGATATAATCCAAGAAGTTACAAACAAGGAGTACGAGTTTGGCTTCACCACCGATATTGACACCGAGACAATCCGCAAAGGATTGGACGAGGAGGTAGTGCGCCTTATTTCGCAAAAAAAGAACGAGCCTGAATGGCTGCTTGAGTTCCGCCTGGAGGCTTTTCGCCGCTGGCAGAAGATGAAGGAGCCCGACTGGGCACACCTCGAATACGAAACACCCAATTATCAGGACATTATCTATTTTGCCGCACCGAAGCAGGAGAAGAAGAAAAGCATGGACGAGGTTGACCCTGAACTGTTGGCCACATTTGATAAGCTTGGTATTCCGCTGCGCGAGCGTGAGGCACTGGCCGGTGTGGCTTACGATGCCATCATGGACTCCGTCAGTGTGAAGACCACCTCGCAGAAAGCCCTCGAGGAGAAAGGTATCATCTTCATGCCCATCAGTGAGGCGGTGCAAAAGCATCCTGACTTGGTTCGTAAGTATTTAGGTTCGGTCGTTCCAAGTACTGATAACTTCTTTGCAGCCCTCAACAGTGCCGTATTCAGCGACGGCTCTTTCTGCTATATTCCCAAGGGGGTGCGCTGTCCGATGGAACTTTCAAGCTATTTCCGAATCAACGCCAAGGGGACTGGCCAGTTCGAGCGCACGCTGATTGTGGCCGACGAAGGTGCCTATGTCTCCTATATGGAGGGCTGCACGGCTCCACAACGCGATGAGAACCAGCTGCATGCTGCCATTGTGGAAATCGTTGTGATGAAGGATGCCGAAGTGAAGTATAGTACCGTACAGAATTGGTACCCAGGCGACAAAGACGGCAAGGGCGGCATCTATAACTTCGTCACTAAGCGCGGTATCTGCAAAGGGTCGCATTCAAAGCTTAGCTGGACGCAGGTGGAGACAGGTAGCGCCGTTACGTGGAAGTATCCCAGCTGCATTTTGCAGGGCGACGACTCGACGGCCGAGTTCTACAGCGTGGCTGTCACCAACAACTACCAGCAGGCCGATACCGGTACCAAGATGATCCATGTGGGTAAGAATACGCATTCGACCATCATGAGCAAGGGCATCTCCGCCGGTAAGAGCCACAACTCGTATCGCGGCCTGGTGCAGATAGGCAAGGGGGCCGACAATGCCCGAAACTACTCGCAGTGCGACTCGCTGTTGCTTGGTGACCAGTGCGGCGCACACACTTGGCCCTATATCAAGGCTGACAACCACACAGCCATATTGGAGCATGAGGCTACCACAAGCAAAATATCCGAGGACCAGCTCTTCTACTGCCAACAGCGAGGCATTACACCTGAGAGCGCCGTAGGCCTCATCGTCAACGGTTACGCCAAGGACGTGCTGAAAAAGCTCCCCATGGAGTTCGCCGTCGAGGCGCAGAAACTGCTGTCAATCAGTCTGGAGGGCAGTGTGGGATGAGATGTTACACGTATGATAGGTGAAATATCATGATGAATTCTAAATGGATAATGTTGTTCTCTGCGGTGTTGTTGCTGGCTGCGTGTCGAAGCAATGATGGTGATTGTCAGTATCAGAACTACCGTTTCAAAGACAGCACGTTTGAAAAGCAGGTGGCCGAGGCCGTCGAAGCAATGAATGTGCCAGACGGTGTGCTGTTGGCAATAGAGGATCATTTTGTGGACGGACGGGATACTTTTTATTCTCTGCCTGTTATTGGTACCTATCATCCGGAATACCACTATGAGGTTGACAACCGCACCTATGCGGAAAGAACGGTTGGGGTGGTGGAGATTGCGGGCCACAAGTGCATGATAATCGACTCGGTATTCATAGAGTCCGTATATTTAGAAAAAGCAGCGGGCAGAACAGCTATTGAGATAAGAGCCAGCCTCCCTGACAACGACGAGAGCATCCATGAAGAGGAAGTGCACTATCTCTTCTTGGACTCGCTGGGGCATGTGGCGAAGGACAGCGTGGCGATCAATAGCAGTTCGGCAATGTTTTTTGATGTTTGCTTTATTGTTGTCGAGAACGATCCGGAGTTTCCCGGTGGGCAGGACTCACTACAGGCGTTTATGGAACGCAACCTGCGCAACCCACGGCAGGTGGAGGGGAAGGTGTATGTGCAGTTTATTGTGGAGCGTAACGGACGGATGACGAACCTCGAAGTGTTGCGAGGCATAGACGAAGAGACCGACGAGGAGGTATTGAGAGTGATGCGATTGATGCCACGCTGGATGCCTGGACGCCAGCGCGACAAACTTGTCCGTGTGTCGGTACGTTTTCCAGTCAAGTTCAGCCCTACAGAACAATGACATACAAACTGACAACAGAAGAGATGCACCGTCTGACGGTGGCGGAGTTTCGCGAGAGCGAGAAGCTGCCGCTCACCGTGGTGCTCGACAATGTGCGCAGCTTGAATAATATAGGCTCCGTGTTCCGCACAAGCGACGCCTTCCGCGTGGAGCATATCGCCCTTTGTGGCATCACGGCTACGCCGCCGCACCGTGAGATACACAAGACCGCCCTCGGTGCCGAGGACAGCGTGGCGTGGAGCTATCACGAAGACACCGTCGCTTGTGTGCAGGAGCTGAAGGCTCGTGGCTATAGTGTGTATGCCGTCGAGATAGCGCACGACAGCCTTAAACTTGGCGCTGACAATGTCGCCACCGGCAAGCCTGTGGCCATTGTTTTCGGCAACGAGATTGATGGTGTGCAGGAGTCGGTGATGGAACTCTGTGACGGATTTATTGAGATACCGCAAAGTGGCACCAAGCATAGCCTTAACGTCAGCTGTGCCGCTGCCATAGTGATATGGGAAATGTTCAAAATGATGAAGCTATGACCAAAGAAGAACATATGAATACGGCCCGTGCGTTGCACAAACAGGGCTGCAACTGCTGCCAGTCGGTGGTGATGGCCTATGCCGACAAATTGCCCATCGACAAGGAGGCCGCCATGGGGGTGGCCGCTCCCTTCGGTCGCGGCCTCGCCGGCACCCGCGAAGTCTGCGGCTGTGTAAGCGGCATGGCCATGGTCTGCGGCCTCACCGGCCATACTGCCGACACCCGCACCCTGATAGAACGCTTCCGCGAGAGCAACGGCGACATTGTCTGTGGACGCCTCCTCGCCGCTGGTAAGAAACCGTGCAACGACATGGTGGCCGAAGCTGCCGGATTGATGGCAGAATTGATATAATCAACTTTTTTTATGAAGAAAATAATTTTTACGATTCTCATTGTATGCTTTGCTGGTGTGGCTTCAGCCCAGGGTATAACATTCCAGATGGGTGAAAAAACCAATAAGAAGGCATACGATACCAAGATGATTCGTATTGTCGAAGGAATGCAGGATGGACAACTGTTTGTGGTGGAACCCGAACTGAAGGCAATATCGGGCCCGAAGTCGAATCCTGTAAAGTCTGTTAAAGTACGTTTGTGCGACAGGGAATGGAACGATACCAAAAGTATTACATTGTCTGACTCCAAAAAAAGCGGTATTGGTGATGCTTTCCGCTCGGGCAACCGTCTGCATGTGGTTATTAGCAAAAATGTAGATAAAAAACTTGTTGTGCGACACGTGGCATTCAATGCACAGAGTCTTGAAATTGTCAATGACGAGCCGTTGGTCGATATTCCCATACAGAAAAACGACGAGGCATTTGTGTGGACAGTTGCTTCGCCCAATGGACAGTACCACAGTGTGGTTTATGCCGTGTGGAGCGAGAAGGGCGAATCGAAAGTGGTCGCAATGCTGTTTGACAATAACATGAAAAAGCTGTGGGAACAGCGGCTGTTTTATTCCGACGTATTCAATGTTATTGTGACCGATAACGGAATGGTCGCCACCATGCGTATTGGAATGGCGGGGGATGACAAAAGTGTCACTGCTTTTCGTGTGAATTTGGCCACTGCCAATGGCGAGAAACATGGCGAGTATGTGCTTAATGCCGATGTGAGCGATGTGGCTTTGCTCAATTGCGATGGAGATAATGTTCTTGCCGTCGCTCTTGAAGGTAAAGGCGGATACGGCGCGATCAGAGTCGGTACACTTGGAAATCGCCGATATACAGGCTTATGGGGATTGGTATTCGACCTCGACAAACAGCAGATACGTGTTGGCAACCGCTATCCATTCACAGATGAGGATATCCGGACTTTCTCTAACGATTCCAAAGGAACGACGTATGCTAAGCGTGAAATAATCTTTCTCCGGAAAGTCGACGACTGCACTACGCCGCAGGGTGGCGCTGTGCTCTACCAGCACGCCTGGCACGAAGAAACACGCAATGTTAAAACCGGCATGACATCCAACGAAACGGTCTATAGCCAGGGCATCCTGTTGGTGCAGGCCAACATGAACGGTGAGCTCACTGTCAGTCGTTTACCCCAGAACAACCAGAATGCGGGTTGGCCCAAGGTGGGGGCAGATTTGTTTGCCTATGGCAACAAGCTCTATGTTGTCACCAACGAATCGAAGGACGAAACCGACCAGTATACTCCCGACCAGCCAGCCCAGCGCAGCAAGAGCCTTTTCATGGCCAATGCCGCGTTGGCCGTCTACTGGTTTACGCCCGAAGGGGAGGGAGGCAAGAAAATGCTCGAAAAAGAACAGAAGGCGTTGCTCAGCACACCGCTTTTCGCCGGTGAGGGTGGCCGCTTCCATTTCCTCACCACCAGCAGTTTGGCCCCTCATATCAGCACCTTAACCTTACCAGCAAATCAATGATCAAACGCAAGATAATCAACGACCCTGTGTATGACGGCTTTCTCTCGATTGAGGACCCCGTGATTCTGCAGGTCATAGAGCATCCCTACTTCCAAAGGCAGAGAAGGATAAAGCAGCTTGGGCTGACCTATCTGGTCTATCCCGGTGCCATGCACACGCGTTTCAGCCACATGCTCGGCGCCCTCAACCTGATGGGACGGGCCCTCGAGGTGCTGAAACTGAAAGGCGTGGAGATAACCGACGAGGAGTGCCGCGGGGCCAAGCTGGCTATTTTGCTGCACGACATAGGTCACGGCCCTTTCTCGCACACCAGCGAGAGGGTGCTGGTGAATGTTCCGCACGAGGAGATAACGCTGCTCATGATGCAGCGGATAAATGAGGAAATGGGTGGCGCGCTTAAGATGGCCATCGCCATATTCTCCAACACCTACCACAAGCACTTCCTCCACCAGCTCGTCTCCAGCCAGCTCGACATGGACCGCCTCGACTACCTGGGGCGCGACTCGTTCTTCACCGGCGTCAGCGAAGGCATTGTCGGCACCGACCGCATCATCAGCATGCTCAATGTGCACGACGACGAACTGGTTATCGATGAAAAAGGCATCTACAGCGTCGAAAAGTTCATCATCAGCCGCCGCCTGATGTACTGGCAGGTCTACATGCACAAGACCGTCATCGCCGCCGACCAGCTGCTGCTGAACATCTTACGGCGGGCAAAAGAGTTGAACCTTTCAGCTTTCAGCTTTCAACTTTCAGCTTTTGACCTCGACCGCTTCGCCGAGGTGGACGACGACGACATCATGGTCGCCGTGAAACATTGGCAGCACTCGGACGACGAGATATTGAGCACCCTCTGCCGCAACCTTGTCAACCGTCGCCTGCCGGCCATCCGCTTCAGCAACGAACCGTTCGAAGGTGCCGAATGCGACTACTTCCACGGTACTGGCGAGTTGCACAACCGCTCCTACGACTTCAACGACCAAGAGATAAAGGTCCTCTACAAAGACGGACGCTGTCTGCCCATCAGCGAGGCCAGCGACCAGCTCGACCGACATTTCCTCGAGAAACAGGTCACCAAATACTTCTATTATCATCCCAAATAAACCATTTGCCATCAGACTGTTGTCCTGTTGTTGTGCAGCAGTTGTTCAGTCGTTGTTCAGTCAAACACTGAACAACGACTGAACAACGACTGAACAACGGCAGAACAATGGCAGAACAATGATGCTGTCAACAAATGTTGTTTCTGTTTGTTGACGGAGACAATATTTAGGGCTTTTTTACGTTAGGGATTTAAAAATATAGACAGAAGTATGCGGGTACATTTTATAGCGATAGGCGGCAGCGCCATGCACAATCTTGCAATAGCCCTTTGCCAGAAGGGCATCACAGTCACTGGCAGTGACGACGAAATATTCGACCCGGCACGTGGTCGATTGGAGAAGTACGGCCTGCTGCCGAAAGAGTTCGGCTGGCATCCGGAGCGAATTACGCCCGACCTCGACGCGGTGGTGCTGGGCATGCACGCACGTATCGACAATCCTGAGCTGCTGCGGGCACAGGAGTTGGGACTGAAGATATACTCTTATCCAGAGTATCTCTATGAGCAGAGCAAGGACAAGCTGCGCATCGTGGTGGGTGGCTCGCACGGCAAGACGACGACGACGGCCATGATACTGCATGTGCTGGCAAAGTGTGGCATCGAGGCCGACTATATGGTGGGTGCGCAACTGAAGGGCTTCGAGGTGATGGTACGCCTGAGCCATACTGCCAAAGTGATGGTCATTGAGGGCGACGAGTACCTGACCTCGCCCATCGACCGCAGGCCCAAGTTCCACCTCTACAAGCCCAACGTGGCCATCATCACCGGCATCGAGTGGGACCATATCAACGTCTTCCCGACGTTCGACATCTACCGCGACCAGTTCGCGCAGTTCATCAATTTGATAGAACCCAACGGCACTTTGATTTACTGCGACGAAGATGCCGAAGTGCACCGCGTGGCGGTGGAGAACCGACGCACTGACCTTCAGAAGCTGTCGTATGTGTGCCCCGAACATCGTGTGGAGAACGGTGTCACCTATATCGGCAATACCGCGTTGCAGATTTTCGGCCATCACAATCTGCTGAACCTGACCGCTGCACGGCTGGCCTGTCGCCAGGTGGGCGTCAGCGATGAGCAGTTCGACGAAGCGATAAGTACCTTCGAAGGGGCCTCGAAACGCTTGGAACTGGTGAAGAAGAACGATACTTGCGCGGTGTATAAGGACTTCGCCCATGCGCCGTCGAAGCTGCGTGCGACGATTCATGCCATGCGCGAGCAGTATCCAGACCGCCGTTTGGTGGCTTGCATGGAGCTGCACACTTTCAGCTCGCTGACGCAGGAGTTCCTGAAGCAGTATGCCCACTCGATGGACGAGGCCGACGTGCGCTACGTCTATTTCAGCCAGCACGCCCTGCAGCTCAAGAAGCTGCCGCCCCTCGACCCCGAGGAGGTGAAGAAGGCCTTCGGCGGCGACGTGGAGGTGTTCACCAACAGCGCCGCGATGGTGGCCAAGGTGAAGTCAATGGAATGGAAGAACGCCAACCTGCTGATGATGAGTAGCGGCAACTTTGACGGCATCGACTTCAACCAGTTGGCAGAGGAGGTTTTGGGATGAAAAAGATACTGATGGCAGGCGTGGTTGTACTTGCCTTTACTGCTTGTGTAGGGCCGATGTATGTGACGTCGGTGCCGACATATAATAGCTCTATTGATAAGATTGTCGCAGACATAAAGGAAAGTGGCTACAATTATGTGGGTATGAATCATGACACCCGTAACGAGCGGCGGCACGAGGTTGCCCACATGGAAGGCGACTACACCTATTCCGCCTGGATTCCCAACGATATTGTCAACGTAGACACCTACAACTTCGCCGACAGCGCGGGCAACACGATGAGCTTCACGGTGCAGTTCAGCGGCGGAATTGACCCTAAAGACAAAGCGTTCTATTACAACGACGTGTCGGTCGTCGGCTGCAGCACGTCGGACAAACGGGACTCCGAGCGTCTCTGCGGCGAGCAGTCGCCCGTGTGGACGCTCGACACGATAAAGAAAGACATGACAGTAAAACCATGAACTATGGCACAATTTGAGATAGGAGACAAAGTGAAGTTCCTCAACTCCGTGGGAGGGGGAATCGTAAAGAAGATACAGGGCGGACAGGTGTTCGTCGAGGACGAGAGCGGCTTCGACATGCCCTTCGCGCCCAATGAGCTTATCCGTATGGCCGACCAAGGCAAGGTGGGGCAGGTGTTCAACGACGAGACCATCGGCCAGAGTGCCGAACAGAAGGCCAAGCAGGAGCACCGCGAGCCCACGCAGCTGGAGCTCATCGAGGAGAACCGCCGCCTCCGCAGCCAGAACGCCAACCTGCAGGACCAGATAAAGCAGCTCAAGAGCCAAGTGTTGAGCCTGCAGAGGACCATCGCAAGAATATCGTGAGCATCCAGGTGGGGTACAAATTGTACCCCTGTTGAAAAAATATTAATGTATGACACAGAGATCCGGAATCACTCTCTTTGAAGACAAACGCATACGCGTTGCTTGGGATGACGAAGAGGAGAAATATTACTTCTCGATAGTGGACATCGTGCAGGTACTGACCGATAGTGCCGATGGGCGTAAGTATTGGAACAAGCTGAAACAAAGACTCAAGGATGAAGGATTTGAACTGGTGACAAATTGTCACCAGTTGAAAATGCCGGCTACCGACGGCAAGCAGAGATTGACCGATGTGGCTGATTTGGAGCAACTGCTGCGCATCATCCAGTCCATCCCGTCGAAGAAGGCCGAGCCTGTGAAGCGGTGGCTGGCCGAGGTGGGGGCGCAGCGCGTGGACCAAATGATAGACCCCGAGCTGACTTTCCAGATGGCCGTCGACGACTACCGCCGCCAGGGCTACAGCGACCGCTGGATCAACGAGCGCATGCGCAGCATCGAGATGCGCAAGGAGCTGACCGACGAGTGGCACCGCTCCGGCATTCACGAGCCCAAAGACTTCGCCATCCTCACCAACGTCCTCACCAAGGCGTGGAGTGGCATGACCACCGGCGAGTACAAGAAATACAAGGGTCTCACTAAGCAGAATCTGCGCGACAATATGACCAACATTGAGCTGGCGCTCAACACCCTTGCCGAGGTGGCCACTACCGAGTACTCGCGTCAGTCGAACCCGCAGACGATGGCCGAGAGCCAGCGCATAGCGCAGGAGGGCGGCGACGTGGCCCGCGACGCCCGCCGCACCTGTGCGCGGTCGATTTGCAGCCCTGCACTGCCACCCCGCACCTGTGCGCGGTGAAATTGCATGAATGAAACAATGAATTGTACAACGACAACAAACAGATACAGACAATGAAGAAGATATTGATGATTTGCGCGGCGATGGTGGCAATGATCACCAACACATCGATTTACGCACAGAGCGAGGCGAAAGGCTCCGTGATGACTGTCCGCGTATGCGACTACGACACGCTAAAGGCTGACGACACAACGATACTCGGCTATGTCTTTTTGGAACAATATTACTTTGATGAGCATAAAGAAATTGTTCCTGCGAAGGTGTATCGGCCTACCATGGACGATGTGCGTGCCGCAGAAAAACTATTGCGAAACAAGTACACGTACATCATGTCTCCCGTGAAAAAGGACAAGCTTGGACGAGAAACACGGCCACGTCTGAAATGGTATACACGGCAATATGTATTCGGCGTTGACGAAAATGGCAAGAAATACGTCTGGATTAATGCATTGAGACTGGAAAACGACAAATCGTATACCGAAAGAGTTTCAAAGCACATCATTCGTGTCAGGGACGGTGGCAACTACTTCTGGAATGTCCTATTGAACATCACCGACGGCAAAGTTCTATCCGTAATGACAAACGGGGAAGCATAAAAAATAAGTAATCTATGAGCAGACAGATACATATAGGCCATCTGACGCTGGGCGGGGGCGCGCCCGTGCGCGTGCAGAGCATGACGAATACCGACACGATGGACACCCGCGCCACCGTGGAGCAGGCGCTCCGCATGGTGGAGGCGGGCTGCGAGCTGGTGCGCATCACGGCGCCCGACGTGAAGGCTGCCGAGAACCTCGGCCGCATCAAGGAAGAGCTCCTCAGGCGCGGCTGTGAGGTGCCGCTGGTGGCCGACATACACTTCAACCCCAAGGCAGCCGAGGTGGCCGCCACGCTGGTGGAGAAGGTACGCGTCAACCCCGGCAACTACACCGACCGCAATACAGGAAAGCTGGAGTTTACCGAGCAGGAATACAACGACGAGCTGAAGAGGATAGGGGAGAGGATGTCCACCCTGATAGACATCTGCAAGGCGCACCACACCGCCATGCGTATCGGCACCAATCACGGCTCGCTCTCCGAGCGCATCATGAGCCGTTACGGCAACACGCCCGAGGGTATGGCGCAGAGTGCCATCGAGTTCGCCCGCGTCTGCGAGGAGCAGGACTACCACGACCTCGTCTTCTCCATGAAGGCCAGCAACGTCAAGGTGATGGTCGATAGCACGCGCCTCTTCGTGCAGAAGATGCATGCTCTCGGCATGGATTACCCGATACACCTCGGCGTCACCGAGGCGGGTGACGGCATGCAGGGACGCCTCAAGTCTGCCGCCGGCATCGGTGCCCTGTTGCTCGACGGCATCGGCGACACGGTGCGCGTCAGCCTCACCGAAGACCCCGAGGCCGAGATGCCCATCGCCTACGACATCCTGCAGGCCGTCGGTGCCCGCATCACGCAGCCCGAGTACATCGCCTGCCCCTCCTGCGGCCGCACGCAGTACGACATTCAGCGTGCCCTGAAGGAGATAAAGGAGAAGACCCGCCACCTGGTGGGCGTGAAGATAGGCGTGATGGGCTGCATCGTCAACGGCCCCGGCGAGATGGCCGACGCCGACTACGGCTACGTCGGCTCCGGCCACGGGAAGATTACCCTCTACAAAGGCAAAGAAATCGTCAAGCGCGACATCGACCAGAAGGACGCCGTCGACGAGCTTGTTAAATTCATAGAAAACGACCGTAAACAATGAAGTGGAGTTTTATCCTTTTCCTGCCGGCGCTGGTGTCCATGTGTTGGGCCGTTGCCACGATGGCCTTCAAACGCAGACTCACTCACGCACAGGTAGTTTTGAGCCTAACCCAGACAATGGTGGCATTTGGCATCACCATGCTCATCGTCCTGTTCCGTGGCCGTGCCGGCTCGCTGTTCATCTACGACTTCGTCTTCGAGGTGCTGGCGGTGTACTATATGCCGATGTATTATATCGGCATCTGCTCCCTCACCGAAGCTCGCGGCGCCACGCTGAAGCAGCGGCAGGTCTTCTGGCCACCGTTTATCTTCGTCATAGGGCTCACCATCGGTGCCTTCTGGCTCGGTCCGCGTCGCTACGAGGAGATGTGCCACGCCATTGTCAACAACACCGACGGCTGGATTGCCGGCGACGCCGCATGGAACTTTCTCTACTTCTGGGACCAAATACTTTTCCCTGCATTCACGTTGATTCTGATTGCCGTACTATCGTTAATCAGTTACCATAAAGTAAGGATCTACCAGCGCCGCTTCAACAGCTACTATGCCGAAGACATGAACGTACCCTTCATCGACAGCCGCACGCTGACGGTCTTCACCTGGTGTTTCGTGGCTTTAGGCATCGTCATCGTATGCCTGGTAGACTTCCGCCCCTATTTGGTCAAATACTGGCTCATCCTGTGTGCGGTGCTGCTGAGCGTACTCCAGTTCCTCATGGGCCGTTTCGTCTATCGCCTCGACTACGATGCCCGCTATCTGGCTGAATATATACGAACCAAAAAACAAAACAAATGACCCCCGTAGCTTTAACATACCTCATCCTTGGACTTGCAACCCTCTTCTGGCCCGTTGCCACCGTCCTCTTCAAACGTCGTGTCCTCGATGCCCAGTGGCTTTCGATGACCTCGCTGCTGACCATGTCGCTCTCCGTCATCATCTACAGCACCTTCTTCAACAACTTCCTCAAAGGCGAATACCTCCTCGTCTGCATCTTCATGGTTCTGTCTATGGTCACACCGCCCATCATCCAGGCATTTGTCACCTTGCTCACCAACCCCACAGGTCTGCCCATCCGTGCACGTATCCTCATTCTGCCGGCTGTCATTGTCACCCTCCTCATGGCGCTCTCCGTCGCCATCGGCGGTGCCGACATGTACCGCCTATGGATTCAGCGCGGCACCGAAGGTATCGCACATCGCTTCTTCGACGGCAGCTGGCGCTACAACCTCATCGTATCCATTCACTATTACCTTTATTGGCTCGTTATCATCGCTGAGGTCACCTATGTGGCCTACTACTGCATTCGCCACGTCACACGCTTCAACCGCCAGCTGGACGAATACTACACCACCGACCTCGTACGTCATACCGACCTCCGCATGATTTACTTCTCCGTTGCTGCCAACTGCATCTGTGTCGGCATCAGCTACATCTTCTTCCCATTTAACACCCCGCGACCCCTCGCGCTCATCATTCCCGGCTGCATCGTTCAAGGCATCGTCATGTTCCTCATTGGCTACTACACCTACCGCCTCCCCATGGGCGCCGAAGACCTTGGCGAACGTGTCCGCAACGCCCCACGTCGCAGCAACCGCAACATGGCACTCTTCTCGCGACAACTCTCCGACTATATCGAACAGCAAAAAGCCTATCTCGACCTCGACCTCTCCGTCTTCATGCTCGCCGACCATTTCGCAGTCTCTCAGGACGAAGTCGTCGACGCCATCCACCAGCTGCACGGCGCCTCTTTCAGCGACTACATCGACAACCTCCGAGTCTCCCACGCCACTCACCTCATCGCCTCAAGCGACAAACCTTTCACCGACGACCCCTCCCGCCTACTCCAACTTGCACACCAATGCGGCTACCTTGACATAGACAGCCTCAAACAAGCATTCAAAAAACATACGGATTCCGACCTCTCCGACTGGCTACAATCCAACCATTAACGCACTAACGCACTCACCCTTCCACCCTTATAGAAATGTTTGCTCCAGTAAGTATCGTCCACACGGCTCACACTTACTCCGTTGCTCGTCGAAGCATGGGCAAACAACCCATCCTTCAAATAAATCCCCACATGCGACACCTTACCCTTGCTATTCGTAAAAAACAGAATATCACCCTCCTTCAGCTCCCCCTTCCCATGCAGCGTCACATCGCGTAGCATATCGTTCGTCGTACGGTGCAGCGTCACACCATACACCTCCTTGTAAATCGCTCCCACAAACGCCGAACAGTCAACACCCGTCCGGTCCGACCCCCCATACCTGTATGGCACCCCAAGCCACGAATTCACCGCCTCATACAGCGCCGCATTATCCTTCTCGTCATACCTCAGCCCCAGCGCATTCCCCCTCGTCCCACTCTTCGGCTCCACCCGACGTGCAATCACCGGCGTCTCCTTCACCATCTCGTCCACATACAGCTGCCCAATCACAAAATCCTCCTCCTCCAAATCGCGCCCCATAAACGACCGCAATGCATCGCAGCCTCCCAGCAGCAAACTGGCCGCACACACAACCACCACAAAAACATACCTATTCATTACACCTCATTTATTTTTACATTTTAAAAACCACAGACCCCTTCACACCTACTCAACCACAAACACATCCTCGTCTGCTCCCTTCATATAATAATTCTCCCTCCCGTAATGCTCCTTCGCATCCACACTCATCCTGATAGCCGCCGCCTGCGCACTGTCTGCCGCAATCGCCTCCTTCAGCTCACGCTCCTCTGCATGAAGCCCCCTCACCTGCTTCTTCAGGCGCATCGTCACCATCAGGTTATTCTCATCCAAAAACAGAATCAGCACCGCAAACACCACAAACGCAATCAGGTACTTGTTGCCGACCCACTTCAAAACCTTCTTCTTATCCATATACTCCTTTAAACTTAAAATACACTCAAAACACTCAATCCCACAGCCTCCTACCTCACCTTCAGCCGCTGCCCCACACGAATCTCATCCCGCTTCAGCCCATTCTTCCGCTTCAGCTCCTTCACACTCATCCCGTGCTTCCTTGCCACCTTCGACAGCGTATCACCCTTCCTCACCGTATAATACCTTCCGCCGCCTCCTCTTCCGCCCCTCGTCCCCTCAGGCAAACTCTTCACCTCAAACTCCGAACCCTTAACCCTCGACAGCGAATCCCTCGTCATCCTCGCCACACTGTCCTCCAGCCCAATAAAACGCTCCACCCTCGTCAGCGGCAGACACAAACTGTAACCCTCCTCCCTCGCAGGGATAAAATCCTTCCTGTACTGCGGATTCAGCGTCCGCAGCTCCTCCAGATCCACCCCCGTCACCTCCGACACATGGCACAGCAGCATCTCCTCCCTCACCATCACCGTATCGCACCTCAGCGGCAGATTCAGCCGCGTCGCATGCAAACCGTGCAACTCATAATAATTCATCACATACACCACAGCGATAAACGCCGGAATATAGCCCCTCGTCTCGCGCGGCAGCTTCCAGTAAATCTCCCAGAAATCACGCTTCCCCCCCGATCGCGCCATCGCCTTCGTTATATTTCCCGGACCGCAGTTATACGCCGCTATCGCCAGCGTCCAGTCACCGAACACACCGTACAAATCCCTCAAATAACGCGCCGCTGCCACCGTCGACTTATACACATCCCGCCGCTCGTCAACCACCGAATTCACCTCCATACCGTACTGCTTCCCAGTCGAATACATAAACTGCCACAAACCAGCCGCTCCAACCCTGCTCGTCGCACGCGGATTCATCGCACTCTCCACAATCGACAGATACTTCAGCTCCTCAGGTACCCCATACCGGTTCAGCGTCTCCTCCATCATCGGCCCGTAAAACTCGCTCAGCGTCAGCATCACATCCAAACGCGTCGACATGTGTCCCAGGTAAAACCGGATAAATCTCCTCACCTCACTGTTCATCGTCATCGGCACCGTCGTCCGCAAACTCCTCAGCCGCCTCCCAAGCACCGAATCCGACAACCCGTCAAACTCCTCTGCCCTCCACTCCGAACCCTTCACACCTCCCTTATACCGCTTCAAATAAAAACTATTCAGCAGCGAATCATACGACTCGCTGTATTGCGACGCCACAGGCTCACCCGTCTGGCAACGCACCGGCAGCTCCGCCGTCAGCAGCACCGCCACAATCATAATCGTATACCCAATCCTGAATCTCATACACCTCCTAACGCAAAAAAAACACAAATATTATACCCAACCAAAAAAAACACCACTTCTCCCTTCCTCACACCCATCTCTTCACCCGATGTCCAGTTGTTGTTCAGTCGTTGTTCAGTCAAACACTGAACAACGACTGAACAACGACTGAACATCGGCACTGCAAGTATGCCTGTATTAACACTGCTTTTTTCATTATTTTATTTCTTTTTTGTCTCAATATCAAGAAAAAAATGTATTTTTGCACATAACTAAAACAATATTATAATGAAACAACTTATTGAATGCGTGCCTAATATAAGCGAAGGCCGCAACATGGATATCATCAATCAAGTCACTGCCGAGATTGAAAAAGTCGAAGGCGTGAAACTTCTCGATGTCGACCCCGGTCAGACCACCAACCGCACCGTCATCACCTTCGTCGGCGAACCCGAGCCTGTACTCGAGGCTGCCTACCAGGTCGTCAAGAAAGCTGCCGAGCTCATCGACATGAGCCAGCACCACGGTGCCCACCCGCGTCAGGGTGCCACCGACGTCTGCCCCCTTATCCCCGTGAGCAACATCACCATGGACGAAGTGGTCGAATATGCACACAAGCTGGGCAAGCGTCTCGGCGACGAGCTGCAGATCCCCATCTACTGCTACGAGAACGCCGCCTTCATCCCCGAGCGCCGCAACCTGGCCTACTGCCGTACCGGCGAGTACGAGAGCCTCTCGAGCCGCCTCGGTACTGAGCAGTGGAAGCCCGACTTCGGCCCCAACGCCTGGAACGACCACACCGCCCACACCGGCGCCACCCAGGTGGGTGCCCGCGACTTCCTCGTGGCTATCAACTACAACCTCAATACCACCAGCACCCGCCGCGCCAACGCCATCGCCTTCGACGTGCGCGAGAAAGGCCGTCCCATGCGCGAGGGTGGCAAACCCAGCGGCAAGCCCATCAAGGACGAGAACGGCAAAACCATCATGATTCCCGGCACCCTGAAGGGAACCAAGGCCATCGGCTGGTATATCGAGGACTATGGCATCGCCCAGGTCTCCATGAACATCACCAGCATCAAAGTCGCTCCTGTGCACCTCTGTTTTGACGAAGTCTGCCGCTGTGCCGCCAACCGCGGCCTGCGTGTGACCGGCTGCGAGATTGTGGGCCTCATTCCCAAGAGCGTCCTCATCGACGCCGGCAAGTACTACTTGGCCAAACAGCAGCGCAGCCTCGGTGTGAGCGAGGACGAAATCATGAAAGTGGCCATCAAGAGCATGGGCCTCGACGACCTGAAACCCTTCGACCCCAAAGAGAAGGTGATAGAATACCTGATTGAAGACCACTCGAAGAAGAAACTGGTCGACCTGACCTGCCGCGGATTCTGCGACGAGACCGCCAGCGAGAGCCCCGCCCCCGGCGGTGGCAGCGTGAGCGCCTACATGGGTGCCCTTGCCGCATCGCTCGGCACCATGGTGGCCAACCTCACCGGTGGCAAAGCCGCCTACGACGACGAGTGGGAGAAATTCAGCGATGTGGCCGTGAAGGGTCAGATGCTGAAGGACGAACTGCTGCACCTCGTCGACGAGGACACCGCCGCCTTCAACAAGATTATGGACGCTTTCAGCTTGCCCAAGAAGACAGACGACGAGAAGGCTGCCCGCAGCGCCGCCATCCAGGAGGCCACCAAGTTCGCCACCGAGGTGCCTTTCCGCACCATGCAGAAGAGCCTCGAGGCCTTCGAGGTCTGCCGCGCAATGGTGGAGTGGGGTAATCCCAACAGTGTGACCGACGGCGGTGTCGGTACGTTGGCTGCCCGTTCGGCCGTCATGGGTGCCCACCTCAATGTGAAAATCAATGCCTCGTCGCTCAAGGACGAAGCCTTCAAGGCCGACATTCTGGCCAAAGCCCAGGCCATCGAGGACGAAGCCATCCGTCAGGAAGCCGAAATATTGAAGATTGTAAACGAAAAAATAGGATTGTAAAAATGAAAAAGAAAGCTCTGCTTCTGATTGCTGTCGCTGTTGTGGCCGTCATCGCCGCCAGCTGCACCCACCACACCTGTCCTGCCTACCGTGGCTCCATAGCTATGGCCGAGGCCGAATAAGGCGGAAATCATTGACAAAACAAAACCTCCATGCAGGCATCTTCGGATGTACTGCATGGAGGTTTTTGTTAGGCGGCATGTACTATTTCGCGCGGAAGTAGATGATTATCGGAACACCGTGGAAGTCCCACATCTCGCGCATGCGGTTCTCTACAAAGCGTTTGTAGGGGTCGCGGATATACTGCGGCAGGTTGCAGAAGAAGACAAACTGCGGATAGGGAGTGGGCAGTTGGGTGATGTATTTGACTTTAATCCATTTGCCTTTGACCGAAGGGGGAGGATTCTGCTCTTTGACGATGGGCAGCAGGGCATCGTTCAATTCGGCCGTCGAGATGCGGCGGCTGCGCGATTCGTAGACCTGTTTGGCCAGTTCGAGCACCTTGAAGATACGTTGCTTGTTGATGACCGAGGTGAAGACGATAGGCACATCGTCGAAGGGTGAGATGCGCTCCTTGATAAGCTGTTCGAAAGCACGATGGGTGCTGTTGTCCTTCTCGACGAGGTCCCATTTGTTTACCACAATGACCACGCCTTTGTGGTTACGGACAATGAGCGAAAAGATGTTGAGGTCCTGCTGTTCCAGTCCTTGCGAGGCATCGAGCATCAGGATGCAGACATCACTAGCCTCGATGGCACGGACCGACCGCATGACAGAGTAAAACTCGAGATCCTCGGATACTTTGGCCTTGCGGCGCAAACCGGCGGTGTCGACAAAGTTGAAGTCGAAGCCGAAAAGGTTATAATGGGTATAGATGGAGTCGCGTGTGGTGCCGGCGATAGGGGTGACCACACTGCGGTGTTCGCCCGTAATGGTGTTGATAAACGAACTTTTACCAACATTGGGACGGCCTACGATGGCAATACGCGGCAGTCCGTCGGTGGGGTCTTCCGTTCCTTCGTCGAAGTCTTTTACCAGAGCGTCAAGCAGGTCTCCGGTGCCGCTTCCAGTGATACCGGCAATGGGGTAGGGGTCGCCCAGACCGAGGCTGTAGAACTCGGCCAGATTGTCCATCTGCTGCGAGTTGTCGACCTTGTTGGCAGCAAGCACCACAGGCTTGGGACAACGGCGTAGCATCTCGGCCACATCCTCGTCCATGGGTGTCAAACCCTCGCGGGCATCAACCAGGAAGAGAATGACGTCGGCCTCGTCGATGGCGAGGCCGACCTGTTTGCGTATCTCGGTTTCAAATTCATCATCGCCCCCCATTACATAGCCTCCGGTGTCGATAACAGAGAAATGTTTCCCGTTCCAATCGGAGTGGCCGTATTGACGGTCGCGTGTTACACCGGCGGTTTGGTCGACAATAGCTTGGCGCGACTCAGTCAGCCGGTTGAACAAGGTGGACTTTCCCACATTGGGTCGTCCGACGATGGCGATAATATTCATTCTTTTATAGTATGTGTATTATTTGACTCCACCTTTACCAATCACCAGGTTGAAGCCGAACTTGAGATTGAAGGCTTTCGAGTCGAGAGCATATATGCTGCTGACGTAATCAGCCATCAGATAGGTCTGTAAGGCAGTTCCAAGAGAGATTACCACACCAGCACCGGGGTTGAAGAAGTCGGCTTTGCCACCGTCGAACACAACCGAGGAGCCGATAATGAATTCAAGCCAGTTGAAAACATTAACTCCGGCCGAGAGTGTGGTGTTGAAACGGAAGGTCTGAGCTGCCTCTTCCTTGCTTATGTCAAGCTGCATGGGGTTGGATTTGCTTATGATACCGCGGTCGAACTGGCCGTGGAAAAGGATGCCGGCACGCAACAAGTTTGCAAAGGTGTAGGTGGCACCCAGGTTGACTTTGGTGGGGATGTTGGTCCAGAAGTCTTTGCCGGGAACGGTGTCGGGCTGGAGACCGTTGATGAAATTCTCGAGTTCGGTGGTGAGTCCATCAGAACCGTTGACAATGGAGTCAAGGTTCACTCCGCTGAAATTAAGCGTGGAGTGACCATCTTTGGGAACCATATTTTGAATATTGTTGGTCCAGTGGATACCAGCGGTCAGGTCGTTGATGGCAAGCGAGAACGCGAAAGGTCCAAGATCGTAGCGTACACCGAGGTCGAAAGCAATGCCACTGTTGGGGCCAAAGGGACTTACCGAATGAATGATGTCCGAAACATTGAGGGCATTCAAGTCACCTTGACCTGGAAGCGAGAGGCGCAGATTGTAATATGCGTCAGCCGAAAGGTTATCATATTCAGCATCGCTGTGGAGTACGAAGCGGACGGAATCTAATTGGAATGCGGACAATCCACCGAGCACTTTGAGATGGAAACCGAAAGTGGTGTTGATGGGTGCGATTTTGTAGGCTACACCCACACTGGTCTCGGTGTAAACCTGAGCGTCAAGCAGGCTGCCGTCAAGGAAACGAACTTCGCTGATGGCTTGGTTGTTGTCGTCGATGTTGCCATCGAGCAGTTTGTCAAGCACCGATACGGGCAAACCAACACCAAAGTCGCCAACGACGCGTGTGTTGAAGTTAAAGGTAAGGTTATTGACTTTGAAACCAAATCCAAGCAGGTTGATACCCAAACCGAAACGGAAGTGGTCGTCGTCCTCCATCACATCAAGGATATGATTAATGTCAATCACCGAATAACCACGGGTGGGGTCGTAGTGGATAAGGTCGCGGATGGCCAGCGGGCTACCGAACTGGAGGTTGTTTAGACCCGGGAGGGTGAGATAGAACGAGGCGTTGGGGAAGAGCGCCGGATTGAGCAGGTTGGTCTGCGGTGTACGGAAAGTATTGTAGAAAAGATTGTTGGTCTCGTTAAACTGGGCCATTGCGGTGCTACCGGAAAGGATGGCCACTAATACTAATATGCTGAATCTTTTTTTCATTGTAAAGCCCTCCATTGGTTATTTGTTGGTTTTTCCGATTTCCACATCGAGTGAAGCATGCACTCGGGCAAGGATTTTGGCTTTGATTCTGAGTAGGTCGCTGCGTTTGATGGCCACATATTTTCCTTCAGCACTCTGGAGACCGAAGTTGAGCAGAATGCTGTTGGCCGATTTGAAGCTTTGGAGCTGATTATCGGTGAGGAGGATGCGCACAGTGCTTTTGGTGGTGCTTGTTGCATGATAGACGTTGCGAATGCCCATCGGGCTAATCTGTGCGGCGGAAATGTTTTCGTTGTTGGCAAGCGAGGTGAGTACATTTCCATTCTCATCCAACAGGTCGGCCGAAAGGGTCAAGCTCAGCGGCATGCCGTTTTCGAGCGTCAGGGTGAAGAATGAACTGTCGAGTTCGAGCGAGAGGCCTCCGTTGAGCAGCGAGTCGAGGTTGATATTGTTCTCGTTGTTGTCGCCTGTGCCAGTATTGGTGGATTCTTGTTTGTTGATTTTGATGGTGTCGCTGAACACGAGGTTCGACAGGCGCACCATGAGCGGAATGCTCAAATGGAGGTCGGCATTGTAGTCGACCGTCATGTTGTCGGTGAAATCTATCAGTTTGTCGAAGGGAGTGGTGGTAATGTCGCCGGCAAAGATGTCGTTGCTGATCTGGAAGCGGAAGCGATAGAACACGTTGATGCTGCGGGCGCGGTTGTTGACGGCTTCTGCAAGGTTGATGCCGCTGATGTTAACCGTCTGACCGTCGAGCAGCTGGTGCAGCGTGATGGTTTGCATCGAGACCGCGGGCAGATGACGGATGTAGCCGTTGGCGTCGACATAGGTGATGACGAGGCTGTCGATGGTGGTTGTGGCAAATCTGCGCAGCATGCTGTCCACCTCGTGGTCGGTGCAGATGCTTTGCATGAACAGTGTGATATTCAATCCTACCGAATCGAGAGCAAGGTCGCTTTCAAAGAAAGTGTTCATCGACTCCTTGTCGTATATGTCCAGCATGATGTTGAAGTTCATCGTGGTGTCTTTGTTCACCCACGGTGCGTCTCCGCTCTTTGCCCTGAGGCTGTGGGGGCGGCGGCTCGGTACGCGAGCCGAACTGGAGGTGGTCGCCATGTTGCCCGAGATGGTGGTATCGTAGATGAACGTCAGCACATCGCTTGACATGTCGAGGTATTGTTCATAATCGGTACCCGACATATTGAGCAGGTTGTCAATGTTCCATTGACCGCTCGTCAGGGGTACACCGAATGAAGGCTCAAATTCGCCTTGCACGTGTACGGGATGATTAAGAATTTCTTTGTCGCCGTCTTTAAGACACGACGTAAACCCAACGGTTAGCATCGCCAATGCTACGCATAGTATTGTTCTTTTCATGGGCTTGAAGATTTGTTATGTTTTGTATTTTAATTATTTACGTTATAATATACCATAATATACTTCATGCAAATGTACGAAAAAATTTGATAATAATTATATTAATAGCATTTTTGTTGAAAAAAAATGCTTCATTTCTCTATCTTCACCCGTCTCAGGTCGAGGGTGTTCATCGCGTTGCTCTGCAGCCCCGTTACGTTGTGGTGGGTGAAATGGAGTATCTGGTCGTAATAGAGTACCATGACGGGTGCCTCCTGCATGACGATGCTGTCCATCGTTCGGTAGAGCCGGGTGCGCCGGTCGGGGTCGGTACAAGTGCGCGATTCGAGGTAGAGACGGTCGAACGTCTTGCTTTTGAAGCGGGTGTAGTTTGGACCTGCTGGGGCGCGGTTCGCGCTGTAGAACAGGGTCAGGTAATTCTCTGCATCCGGGTAGTCGGCTATCCAAGAGCCACGGAACCAGTCCGATTTGCCCTGTGCAATCTGTTCGCGCAGTGCTGCCGGCGGGTTGACGTCGACCTGCACGTCGATGCCAAGCAATCCCAGTTGCTGCTGCAGGTATTTGCAGAGGTCGAGATAATTGGCTGTAGTGGCGAGTTTCAGTCGCGGCAAACCTTTCCCGTTGGGGTAACCCGCCTCCTTCAGCAGCCTTTTGGCCCGCTCGGGGTTGTATTCGTAGCCGTAGCGCACCGTCGTATCGAATCCAGCAAGCCCCATCGGCACAAAGCCGTACACTCCCGGCATGCCTACGTTGTTGCGCAGGTATTTCATCATCTTTCGTCGGTCGAATCCACAGTTGATTGCCTGCCGTATGCGGCGGTCGGCCAGTGGCGACGAACCTTTGGCCGTCTCCATGTTGAACCCGAGGTACTCCGTGTTCAGGTAGGGGGTCGAGGTCATGTGAATGCGGTCGGCGTATTTAGGCTTCAGTTTCCCGTCAAGGGTGAGGATTTCGTCCTTGTAACTGGCATCCAGCGAATTCATGAAGTCGAGGTTGCCTTTGACGAACTCGAGAAACACCGTCTGGCGGTCCACGATAAACGTCACTGCCACAGCGTCGAGATAGGGCAGGGGTGATCCGTCGCAATCCGTTTCGAAATAGTCGGGATTCTTTCTGAGCACCAGTTTCACCCCCTCTTTCCAGTATTGGAATTTGAAAGGGCCCGTGCCGCAGGGATGGGATCGGAACTCTTTGCCGTACTGCTCCACCACCTCGTGCGGCACCACGCTGCAATAGACCATTCCCAGCTCGCCGAGGAAAGGGGCAAACGGTTTTTTCAGGCGGATGACGAAGGTGGTGTCGTCAGTTGCGCTGAAGTTGTCGACATCGGCGAATATCCAGGCTCCCGGCGAAGCCACGTCGGGGTCGAGAATGCGGTTGAAACTGTACACGAAGTCGCTGGCTACCACCGTTCTCGACAGCGGTTCGTGGAAACGCACGTCGTCCCTCAGGGTGAACGTGTAGGTCAGTCCGTCGGGACTGATGGTCCAGCTTTTGGCAATGCAGGGTTGCACCTGCAGGGCGGTGTCGAGCTGGATAAGGCCGTTGTACAGCTGGCGGCAGCCCCAGATGATGCTCTGGTCTTTGGCAAAGGCCGGGTCGAGGGTGGCGATGCCTGCCGATTCGTTGTATCGGAATATCATTTTGTCGTCGTTCCGGTGCCCTCCGCAGGAGACCGCCAGAAGCACCGCTAATGCCAATAAACACCGTTTCATTGCTTTTTTCATTTCGAAGTGCAAAAGTACGAAATAATAATGAATTGTTGTGAAAAAAAGTTAGCTCTCCAGTCGTTGTACTGTTGTTGTTCAGCCGTTGTTCAGTCATACACTGAACAACGGCTGAACAACGACTGAACAACGGCTGAAGGAGAGAGGGTGATGTTTGCTTTTGTGGAAATAAAAAAAAGTGGTATTTTTGCACCCGATTTGAAAACGACGATTATGAAAGGATTTGTATGTTTCGGATTGGCAGCGGCGGTGCTGCTGATGATGATGGGTGCGTGCGGCGATGTGCAGACGACTCCGCAGGTGGAGGGGCACTATACCTATGAGCATGCTTTTGAGTATGATATGGAGGGCAACCACATGGAGGTGAGCGAACGTGGCACGATGGATTTCTATGCCGACAGTACGGCGCTGGATTTGGCACGTCAAGTGTATGTTGTCACGCTGGCGGACGGCGATACGGTGCAGTGGGTGTATGATTACGTGAGTCCCAGTCGCTGGCATTTGGATGGCGATGATTTCTGTTTTGCTGGAGTGAAGGAGGGTTTCCGGATGGAGGTTGTGGAAGGCGAAGAGGAACTGGCGTTGGCACAGCGGATTGCGGAGATGTACAAGAGTGGAATCGAGTATGAGTATAAGTTCCACTTGGACACGCTGACGGCGGAAAGGTTGCAGTGGAGCTTCACCTACCGTGACGGCCACAGCGATACGTGGGTGTTCTTTAGGAGGTAACTGAAGAAGGATGAGATTAATGATTGATTCAGAATTATATACAGTATGAAACTGGTGAGAGAAGTATTGGGTTATGTGATGGGCGGAGTGCTGTTTATTGGGCTGATGCCGACGATGATGTGGCTGGCCTCGGGGATGCCGCCTATTGTGCATATCGGAACCTTGAGGGCTTCCGTCACGGGATTGCTGATGATTGGCGGCTTGGCGCTGAGCGTCTGGACAATAGTATATATGAAGCGTCGTGGCAAGGGCAACCCGATGGATGCCTTCGGACACGAGGTGGCACCGCGTACGCAGCACTTGATGACAGACGGCCCTTATCGCCTGAATCGCAACCCGATGCTTAGCGGCACGTTGCTTTACCTCGTCGGCGTGGTGGTGTGGTTATGGACCTGGCAGGCGTTGCTCGTATGGCTGGCCTTCTTCGCCATCATGATGGTACAGGTCGTTAGCGAGGAACGTCGTCTCCGCCGCGACTTCGGCGACGAATACGAAGCCTACTGCCGTCGTACACGAAGATTTTGAAAAGAACTATAAACATACGATTAGAACAACCCAATGACTGGCGCGAGGTGGAGGGAAAGAGAAACTGCGTCTGCCCGGACAATTGTGTTAAGGTTTGTTAAAGTCCTTGACTCGTCCCTTGGGTCATGCATTAACTTTGCAGCCGATATCAAACAAGCATTATTATCGTACGATGATGATTTACAGAACAAAATTGAAAATCGGAGAGTTCTCGAAGCTGATGCAGACGACCGTGAAGACCTTGCGCCACTACGAACAAAAGGGATTGTTGCTACCCGATGAAGTGGACGAGTGGACGGGCTACCGCTACTACAGTATCAAACAGATGCAGCGGTTGCAAAGTATCCGCGACCTGCAACGTCTCGGTTTCTCGCTGGAGGAAATCAAAGAGCTGCTTGACGACAACACACAAACGCCCAGCATCCGGCAGATGGACGAGAAAATCAGCGAAACGGAACGGCAGCTGGAACAGCTGGTTGCCCGTCGCGAATGGCTGCTCAACTGGAGGGACTCTCGCAAACAAATCACAACAATGGAAAAGTTTAGCATTCAAAGCCTCCCGTCAATTATTGTTGCCTCGCACCGCGAGGTCATCCCCAACTACGCCGCCATCGGTCCGATGTGCTATGAGAAAATCGGTCCCGAGATGCAGCGACTTGGCTGCAAGTGCCCACCGCCGGGTTACTGCTTCACTATTGAGCACAATAAAGAGTATACACCGACCGACATCGATATCGAGTACTGCGAACAGGTGGAGGAAATGGGCACCGACAGCGCCATCGTCCAGTTCAAGCGGCTGCCCGAAGTACCCAAGGCACTCTGCATGAAGCATGTCGGTCCCTACGAGCGTTTCTACGAGTCGTATGTCGAGGCCTTCCGCTACATTGAAGAACAAGGCTACCGTGTCGTCGGCCAGCCCCGCACCTGCTATATCGACGGTGTCTGGAACCAAAAAGACCCTGAGCAGTGGCTGTCGGTGATACAGATACCTATAGAGTGAGCGGCAGAGATTCGAAAGCCAAGGTTAGGATTCTATCCTTGGCTTTCATCCAATGTTGCAATAAAATCATCAGCATTCCGTTAGTACTGCATGTCCGAACATTGGGAAGTATACGCCGACTGGAACCCGTGGCACGGGTGCACCAAGATTAGCCCCGGATGCAAGTTCTGCTATGTCTACCGGCAGGATGAGATGTATGGCAGCGAGATTGCAAGTAGCCTTTGCCGCAAGACTGCCAACTTCAACCTGCCCGTCAAGCGACGGCGCGACAAGTCGTGGAAGATTGAGAGCGGGAAATTGGTCTTCACCTGCTTCACATCGGACTTCCTGCTGCAAGATGCCGACGAGTGGCGGACGGATTGCTGGCGGATGATGAAGGAGAGGAGCGACCTCTGGTTCTATTTCTTCACCAAGCGCATCGACCGCTTTATGCAGTGTGTTCCAGACGACTGGGGCATGGGTTACGAGAATGTAATTGTTGGCTGCACTGTGGAGAACCAGGAAATGGCCGACTACCGCCTGCCTATATTCCGCTCGCTGCCCATCCGCCACAAGGCCATCATCGCATCGCCGCTGCTCACGGCTATGGACCTCACGCCGTGGCTCGACGAGGCGATAGAGGAGGTGTCGGTGGGAGGAGAGTCGGGTGTCGACGCGAGACCCTGCGACTACAACTGGGTGCTCTCCATCCGAGAGCAGTGCGTGGCAAAGGATGTCCCTTTCCGTTTCCACCAGACAGGCGCCCGTTTCGTCAAAGACGGCCGCACGTACCGTGTGCGTCGCTGCCACCAGCTCAGCCAGGCACATAAAGCCAATATCGACTACAAGATAGGCAAATACTTAGTTCCGGAAACAGTCAAATTCGAATGGAAAGACACTGATTATCATGATTAATATGGAAACTGAAAGAATCGTTCTGCGCCCGTGGCGCGATGACGATGCAGAGGTGTTGTTCAAATATGCCTCCGACCCAGAGGTGGGGCCGCGCGCCGGGTGGCCTCCGCACAAGAGTGTGGAGGAGAGTCTTGAGATTATTCGCACCATTTTCAAGAGCGACCACATGTGGGCAATCGAGCTGAAGGAGACTGGCGAGGCGATAGGCTGCATGGGCTATATGGTTCATGGCGAGAGCAATATCGAAATAGGGGAGAATGATGTGGAGGCAGGCTACTGGGTGGCACGTCCCTATTGGAACCGCGGCATTTGCACGGAGGCGTTGCAGATGGTGATTGATTATTGTTTTGAAGAGAAAGGATTTAATGCTATTTGGGCCGACTATTTTCCGGAGAATCCGGCTTCGGGGAAGGTGATGGAGAAGTGTGGCTTCTGCGACACGGGTTTGGTGAACCGCTGCAGCAAACTACAGATGGGAGCCGATAGGCTGGTGAAAATCATGAAATTGGAAAGATATGAGAAAATATTGGATTGACAATTTGCGGTGGGTGACGGTGCTGCTTGTGCTGCTCTACCACGTAATCTATTTTTTCAACAACAAAGGTGTGTTTGGCGGTGTGGGTGGTTTCGGCGACGGCCCTCAGTATCAGGATGTGCTGATGTATGTACTCTACCCATGGTTCATGCCGCTGCTGTTCCTTCTGGCAGGCGTAAGTGCGCGATATGCATTGCAGAAGAAAAATGGTAAGGAGTGGTTTAAGGCCCGCACACGCAAACTGTTGGTACCGTCCACTATTGGTTTGCTGGTGTTCCAGTGGATGACGGGTTACTTCAACACGCATGTGGGTGGTACCGACGTGATGGCCGCCGTGCCTCAACCTATAAAATACTTTATATGGGCCGTCAGCGGCATCGGCCCACTGTGGTTCATACAGGACCTATGGCTGTTTTCGCTGATACTGCTGCTGATTAGAAAAGTTCCATGCTGCACGGGAACTGGTAAATTTTGCAAATTATTCGCTTCGCGGGAGTGGTTGCTTGTCGTGGTACTGGTGCTGTTCGGGGTGCTGTTCTGGGCAGGCCAGCAGACGCTTATCTTTAATCCGCGGCCCGAAAGCGCCGATGGATTGTGGAATCTCTACAAGCCTGTCTTTTACTTCATCATATTCCTGCTGGGCTACTATGTCTTTGCACAGGACGAAGTGCATGAGGTTCTTGGGAAAGCATGGATACCCCTTATGGCAGTTGCCGTTATCAGCGGCACCGTGCTGACCATCAGTACCTTCGGACAGAATAACACCGTTCCGCAATATATGAGCACGCCTCTCAACTGCCTCTACGGCTGGCTAATGTGCCTTGCAATGATGGGGTGGTTCAAGGCAAAGTTTGACAAGACCAACGCCTTCGCGGGATACATGACCCACTCCAGCTTCGGCCTCTACATAGTTCACTACCTCGTCGTCGCCAGCCTCGGCTACATGATGAAGTTCTATACCTCGCTGCCGCCGGTGGCGATTTATGCCATACTGACGGTGTCGGTATTCACGCTTTCGCCGCTGCTATATGAGGTGCTGCGCCGTATACCGATAATAAGATGGTGTGTGTTAGGGGAGAAATGAGTTTTTCTTGTAGACCTGTTTTCCGTCGACTAATGTCATCCTGACGCAATCGCCGTGGGATGCGTAAACAAGGTCGGAAAGGCTTTTGACATCGGCCAGGAAGAGGCAGGCAGGCTGACCAGGGGCGATAGTGTGGCCACCAGTGGCCAAATTGAGTATCTGTTGTGCAGGGACGACGGTTGGGTCATTGCGCCAGCCTTTTTGAAGTAAGGCGGCGGTTTTCATCACCTCGATCATGTCGAGGTTATTGCTTGAAGCGCTGCCATCTGTACCAAGTGTTACATTGGCTCCAGCTTCAAGGAGTTCGAGCATTGGGAAACGGTAGCCGCTGCCGAGTTTGAGGTTGCTGTTTGGGCAGTGGACGCAGGTGATGTGGTGGTCACCGATGAGTTGGATTTCTTTCTCGGACAGATGCAGGCAGTGGGCTGCTATGATGTTTTGTCCCAGCTGGTCGAGGATTCCGAGTTTGTCGAGATATTCCCAAGGGCGGCATCCGTGTTCTCGAAGACAGTCGTCAACCTCCTTTTGAGTTTCGCTCATGTGGATGTGCATGGGCAAATGTAGATTGGTACAGACATCGGCGCAGCGACGAAGCCCTTTTTCAGAGACGGTGTAGATAGAATGTGGCGCGATTGAAAAGCGGACACCACAACATTCATGCAGTAACACATTAATGTTTTCAAGGTCGTCGCCATCACCGAAGATATTGAACCCCAGCATGGCACGTATGCCACAGTCCTTCACCGCCTGTGCCATTGCAGGTAGGTGAAAGTACATGTCGTTGAAGGCCGTAGTGCCGGAAGCCAGCATCTCGCGGCATGCTTGCAGGGTGCCCTTGTAGACCAGTTCGTCGGTCAGTTTTTGCTCGGCAGGCCAGATATAGTCGTTGAGCCATACATCGAGCGGCTTGTCATCGCCAAGTCCACGAAAAAGGGTCATCGGTGCATGCGAATGCATGTTCATCAACCCTGGAAAAACGGAAAGTCCATGCGCGTCAATATTGACTGCGCATGGACTGTGTGGTGTAACGCTTTCGATGATGGAACCGTTAATAACTATGTCAACGGTTTGTCCGTTGAGCAGTGCGTTACCGATGGTCATTGTACAAGTATCAGAATGTTGTTCTGCTGGCCTTTGACCACACCGCCGCGAATATCGAAAGTCTTTTCTTCGTCTGTATCGGTGACGATGCGCAAGGTGCCTTTGGTCAGCGACGAGATGATCGGGGCGTGGTTGTTCAGTATTTCGAACAATCCGCCTGTACCGGGCAGTTGAGCCAGTTTCACCTCGCCCTCGTACAGGGTGGCATCCGGCTTTGTTATCTTGATTTTCATCTTTTACTTTGTTTCAGCCAGAATCTTTTCACCCTTCTCGATGGCTTCTTCGATGGTACCCACCATCAGGAAGGCCTGTTCGGGCAGGTAGTCGACATCGCCGTTGAGAATCATCTTGAAGCCCTTGATGGTATCTTCAATATTGACGAACTTGCCTTCCAGACCGGTGAAGGCCTCGGCCACGAAGAACGGCTGCGACAGGAAGCGTTGCACGCGGCGTGCACGGCTCACGACCAGCTTGTCCTGTTCGCCGAGTTCCTCCATACCGAGGATGGCGATGATATCCTGCAGTTCGTTGTAGCGTTGCAGCATCTGCTTCACTCGCTGTGCGGTCTCGTAGTGCTCTTCGCCGACAATGTCGGGGCTGAGGATGCGCGAGGTCGAGTCGAGCGGGTCGACGGCAGGGTAGATACCGAGCTCGGAAATTTTACGGCTCAACACCGTCTGTGCATCCAAATGGGCGAAGGTGGTGGCGGGGGCGGGGTCGGTCAAGTCGTCGGCAGGCACATATACGGCCTGCACCGAAGTGATGGATCCTCGCTTGGTCGATGTGATACGTTCCTGCATCAAGCCCATCTCTGTGGCCAGCGTGGGTTGGTAACCCACAGCACTCGGCATACGTCCCAACAGAGCCGACACCTCGGAACCAGCCTGGGTGAAACGGAAGATATTGTCGATAAACAGCAGGATGTCGCGGCCACCGGTCTTCTCGTCACCGTCACGGTAGTACTCGGCCAACGTCAGTCCGGCCAGTGCCACACGGGCACGGGCTCCCGGGGTTTCGTTCATCTGGCCGAACACCATGGTGCATTTCGAATCTTTCAGTGCCTCTTTGTCAATCTTCGACAAATCCCAGCTGCCTTCTTCCATGCTCTTCACAAATTCGTCTCCGTATTTGATAACGCCGGCTTCAATCATCTCGCGCAGCAGGTCGTTACCTTCACGGGTGCGCTCTCCAACGCCGGTGAACACCGACATGCCGGAGTATTTTTTGGCGATATTGTTGATGAGCTCCTGAATAAGAACAGTCTTTCCAACACCGGCACCACCAAACAAACCAATCTTACCACCTTTGAGGAAAGGCTGGATAAGGTCGATAACCTTGATACCGGTATACAGAATCTCCTGCGATGTGGAGAGGTTCTCGAACTTGGGCGGTTCACGATGGATGCTGTAGCGCTTTTCGCACTTTGGGGCGGGCATACCGTCAATGGTCTCGCCGATGACGTTGAACAGGCGGCCGTTGATGTCCTCGCCCACAGGCATTGAAATGGGTTCGCCGAGCGAAAGCACCTCCATGCCGCGCTCCAGTCCGTCGGTCGAGTCCATGGCGATGCAGCGCATCGTGTTCTCGCCCATATCCTGTTGGCATTCGAGGATGATGTCTGTGCCGTCGGGACGACGCACACTCAAAGCGGTGTAGATGTCAGGAAGTGCTTCCCCGTCAGGGAACAGCACATCCACGACGGCACCAATGATTTGCGATATTTTACCTTTCAGTTCCATATTATGGCCTTATTTAATTCTCATTTTGTAGAAAGAGCGGTATACAAATACCAATGCGATGATGAGGAATGCCACACCGAACCAGGGAGCCATGCCGCGGAAACCTTCGCTGATGGCAATCTCCATGGCCAGCACACCGAAGAGGGTGGTGAACTTGATGATGGGGTTCAGTGCAACGCTGGAGGTGTCCTTGAAGGGGTCGCCCACGGTGTCGCCGACAACCGAAGCGTCGTGCAGCGGAGTGCCCTTGGCTTGCATGTCGACCTCAACCACCTTCTTCGCATTGTCCCATGCGCCACCGGCATTAGCCATGAACACAGCCTGGAACAGGCCGAAGACGGCAATCGAGATGAGGTAGCTGATAAAGAGGCACACGGCATTTTGGCCACCGATGCTCTCGGGGCTCGAGAGGCAAGCAAAGGCAAGGGCGAAGCAGAAGATGGCGATAAAGATATTGATCATACCTTTCTGTGCATAGTTGGTGCAAATCTTCACCACTTCCTGGCTCTTCTCGATATCGGCCTTCTTGGGGGCATTGGGGTCGAGTTTGATATTGTCCTTGATGTATTCCACAGCACGGTTGGCACCGGTGGTCACAGCCTGCATCGAAGCGCCTGTGAACCAATAGATGACGCAGCCGCCAAGTATGAATCCGAGGATGCTGTAGGGGTTGAGCAGGTTGAGGATGCTCTCGGGAGCAATACCGAGGGTCTTGTTAATCATCAGGATAAGACTGAAGATCATCGTGGTGGCACCCACAACGGCGGTACCGATCAGCACGGGTTTGGCCGTAGCCTTGAAGGTGTTGCCTGCGCCGTCGTTGGCCTCGAGGTAGTATTTTGCTTTCTCGAAGTCGGGCTTGAAGCCGAACTCGCTCTCAACCTCCTTTGTGGTTTTCTCAATGTCGTCTTCAATAAGGCTAAGCTCATACACACTCTGGGCGTTGTCGGTCACCGGACCGTAGCTGTCGACAGCGATGGTCACAGGACCCATGCCCAGCATACCGAAGGCCACGAGGCCGAAGGCGAAGATGGTATAGTAGGGGCCGAAGACCGGCTCGATATTGAAGAACGTGGAGGCAAAGTAGGCGATAACCATCAGCACGAAGAAGACGATACCGGTCCAGAAACCGCCCATGTTGCCAGCCACAAGGCCGCTCAGGATATTCAGTGAAGCGCCGCCCTGCTCAGAGGCCTTGACAACTTCCTTCACATGTTTCGAAGTGGGGGAGGTGAAGAGTTTGGTGAACTCGGGGATAAGGGCTGCACCGAGGGTGCCGCAGCTGATGATGATGCTCAAGGCGAGCCACCAGTTGTTGCCCAGGCTGCCGAGGATGAAGTAAGAAGCGCAGAAGGTAGCCACAATCGACAGGATGGAGGTAATCCACACCAGCGAGGTAAGCGGCTGCTCAAAGTTGATATCGTCGGCATTTTTATATTTCGCACGCGCAATCGCGCCATTGATATAGTAGGAAAGCACCGAGGCAAGGATACCGAGGATACGCATGACGAAGATCCAGACGAGAAGTTTGACCTGCATGTCCATGTCGGGCACGGCAAGGAGAATGAAACTCACGAGGGCCACGCCGGTCACACCGTAGGTCTCGAAGCCGTCGGCGGTGGGTCCGATGCTGTCGCCGGCATTGTCGCCGGTGCAGTCGGCAATGACACCGGGGTTGCGCGGGTCGTCCTCACCAATCTTGAATACCACCTTCATCAGGTCGCTTCCGATGTCGGCAATCTTGGTGAAGATACCGCCGGCGATACGCAGTGCCGAGGCACCGAGGCTCTCGCCGATGGCAAAGCCGATGAAGCAGCTGCCCGCCAGATTCTCGGGCATGAACAGCAGGATGGTCAGCATCAGCACCAACTCGACGCAAATCAGCACAATGCCGATGCTCATACCGGCGCGCAGCGGTATATTGAGCAGGTCGAGGGGTTTGCGGCGCAGGCTGGCAAAAGCCATGCGGGCGTTGGCGTAGGTGTTCATACGCACACCGAACCATGCCACACCATAGCTACCCAGAATACCGATAACCGTCCAGCCAAGAATCAGCAGCACAGCGCCGCCGTTCATGTGGCTCAGCACACCGAAGTACAGTGCAATGGCAGCACCGATAAACAAGAAAAGCAACAACAGGAACTTGCCCTGCTGCTTCAGGTAGGTTGAACAGGTCTTGAAAATGACATTGCCGATTTCGAGCATCGACTTGTGCGCCTTCAGTTTGCGCACTTTGCTGAATTGCCAGAATCCAAACAGAAGGCCGAGTACCACCACGGCGAAGCCCCAATAGAGGATTGAGGTGTCGCTGTTCGAAGAGAAACCGGCCGGCATTTCGAGGTCCGCCTCACTGGCAAACGCCAAAATCGGCGCCGCCATGGCTGCGAGTGTCAATGTTAATTTCTTCATATATAGTTATTTTTTGTTATTTTCACATTTCAAAAACAAAATACAAATATATAAATTTTTTTAATTGCAAACAAAAAAAAGTAAAAACACAGGCAAAAAACAATTGTTTTTGCCTGTGAATGGTGGTATTATAAACAAGTTGTTTACTTTACTTTGGAGTGATTAATGTAGCGATAAATGGCTGTTGCCATATATTTTGCAAGGTTCACGGGAACTGCGTTTCCAATCATTTGCTCCACATCTGTTTTGCTGCCTGCAAATTGGAATTCAGCAGGAAATGTTTGTATAAGGCTTCTCTCTTTTGTTGTAAGAGGTCGAATGCCATCTTTGCTCTTAACAGGGTCATTGGCATGAATCTCATATCCATCAGGCATAGGTCGATTGACCCCTCTGACTGTAGGACTTGGTTCGTCAATGCTGAAGATGCCGCGACGTGCATAACTGCGAGGGTGACGGTAGTAGTATTCAATGCCAAGTGTGTTGCCGAAGTAATCTCTAAGGGTCATGGGTTTGTTTGATAGCCCTTCTTCAAAAAAGGAGTCCATAAACCCATCTTGCTCACCAAGTTTGCCAACCATGAAGAATCGTTTACGCTTCTGGGGAACACCGCAATAACTCGCGTCCATAATACGGAAAGAAAGACCATAACCAACTTCATGAAATAACCGTTTTGCTTCTACTAGTTTGTTGGTTTTAGTTATTCGGTCCACATTCTCCATGACGAACATGTTTGGTTTGATACTGCTAACTATTTCAGCATAATTAACTGTAAGATTTCCACGTCCGTTATCTTCGTCTCGTTTGCCTGCCGATGAAAAGTCTTGGCAAGGAGGCCCTCCAATAATAATATCGGGTTGATATAAAGCTATTTTTTCAATACAATACTCAATATCTGATAAGTCTAGTTGACTTGCTGGGTGACTAAAATTTAGGTTGTATACATTTATGGCTTCGTCCCATTTGTCAAATGCTGCAACAACATTGAATCCTGCTTTCTCGAAGCCGAGACTCAACCCACCACAACCGCAGAATAAATCAACAACTCTCATGACTAAAAAATATCAGGGCTATTGACAAGAACGGCATCGAAACGACGTTCAGGACTTAATAATTCTTGGCCTCCACCAAGGATAATATTTTTTATTTCATGTTTGGAGATTCTTGGTTTGACAACGATATCTCTCTTTAGAAATACTCGTGATTTGGCTCCAGGCATGGCAAATGCTTTGTCGTTGGCAAGGTTGTACGATTGGAGTCGGATGATGCGCTTGTAGTCGAATGTGTCGTAGGTTACATAATCAAGCAGCATTTTGTAAAGCCAGATGACGGTACGATTGAAGCGGTTGAGATGACGCAAGTCCGAGGCTTCCTCGGTGCAGCACATTTGGATAATGGCGAGATTTGACCATACAAACACGTCAAGGCAATCGTCCTTCAGCCTCATCTTGTTCCCTTCGGTTTTCCATATTGGCTGAATGATAAGAGGCTTCTGTTTGTTATACATGTCTGAAGAGACGGCAAGCACGGCCTCAAGTATCTTGGTGTAATGGGGCAGAACTTCGTCTATTTCTTCCCAATGGTTAATTTGGGGCACTTTACGTAGCATCGTGCGTAGGCGCTCTTTACTTCTGGTGTTACTATAGTTTTCACAAATACTGCAAGCAAGAAAGCAAATAGTAGGTGGACGCATTACAATTTCCGTACCCCACTCTGATTCGGGCTGCGACTTGGTAGTGTTGTCGGGTAGTGCTGTTAGCTTGATTTCTAATCCCGAAAGCACCTTGCTGGTTTCGGTGTCCATCATTACGAGGTCAATATGTTCTCGCTCTCCTTGGTAGAATTTTTCATAAGGAGGAAACCCTGCTTCGTAGTTGTAGTATGCGTTATCGCTCAACGGGTTGATGCCAAATAGGTCTTGGCTGGCAATTGTGGTGTGAGTAATCTTATTGTCCTTGGTTGTCTTGATGTATATCGGCGCTATTCCTTTAAAGTACATATAGGCCACAAGTGATGCAGGGAAAGAACTGTTGAATTGGTTCTTCCCCCAGCATTCAGCCTTTGAATAATCGCGGCTCGAATGTTTTTGACCGAATAGGCCTGGTTGTATAACAGTTTCTTTCATGCTGAAACACCAATTAATATCTGAATAACGTATTATGCAACAAAAAATTGTTTTTGAATAAAAAAATAATTAAGTAGACTTGATTATCCTATAATACACATCTTTACCGTCATTTATTCACTTGTTGTTCGGTCGTTGTTCAGTCGTTGTTCAGTCAAACACTGAACAACGAC
>JAFSLX010000073.1 GCA_017448185.1 Bacteroidales bacterium | reverse complement strand
GCCGTGCAGGGCAGCAGAGCGGAAAGCATCACAAGGGGGAATAAATACTTTTTCATGCTTGGCTATTATTTATTATGCTGATTCTAAGTCAATAACAAACATCACTCATCATTTTCACTACTGCAAATATACGAAATATTCGGCACAAATGCAAGAAAAAATGTTCGGACAATGCTCAGTCGTTGGTCAGTCGTTGTTCAGTCGTTATTCAGTCAAACACTGAACAACGACTGAACAACGACTGAACAACGAGCGGGCATCGGACGGTGGAACTACGCATAATCGATTTAATTTTTCACTGTCAAATAATAAAAATGGAGAATGGGCGTTTTTATAGATATTTCAATAATAGAAACACAGTGAAACGAAACAACATATTGTGGCTGGTAGCGCTGATGGCTTTAGGTTTAGGCTCCTGCACCGACGAGAACTTCACCCCGCCGGCCTTTCTGCATATCGACGCCATCGACCTGGTTGAATCGAGCAACTTCTCCTTCATGTCCGACTCGGGCTTCTACCGTTCGGACATCGTGGCAGCCTACGTGACGGTGCATTACCCCGACGCGGCGGAAGAGCAGAACATCGGACTGTTCCGCCTGCCGTTCACCACTCCCCTGTTGTACGACGGCACGATTGACTATGTCAAGATTGCGCCCGCCATCAAGCAGAGCGGCCAGATAACCCGACTGCCCTACTACACCTTCTACAACCGCATCAAACTGAGCAACGTAACCGTGCACACCGGCGACACACTGAACTTCGGCACCCTGCACACCACCTACGAGTCGCACGCCATGCCACACCTGTTCGAGGCTTTCGAACCCAACGAGGGCAGCATTTCGACCTTCGACTCGACAATTATCTGGGAACGCAACGCACGCGGCGAAGCCTGCACAGGCTACGGCTACGGTCGCATCCATGTGCCCGACACCACCACAAATGTCGACTGCGCGATGAAGATAGACATCTATCCGCCCGTGGGCGACGCCATCTACCTGGAACTCGACATCCGCAGCGAACTGCCGGTCGAGGTGCAGATGTACGGCCGTGAGATGTCTGGCACCAACGAGACGCGCAAAGGCGTGATGGTGATTTACCCGACCGAGCGTTGGCAACACCTATATATCAACCTGTGGCCCACTTTCAGCACCTTCGACCATTCGGCCGGGGCCTCGTTCCGGCTGGTGCTTTCGGCCCTCAACACCGAACTGACCGGTGGCGAGGTGTGCATCGACAACGTAAAGATTATCTCCACACCGGTGACAAATTAAATCATGGCAAAAAAACAATCAATCAAATACATCCTCTGCGACATAGTGTCGGCCATGCTTTCATGGTCGGCGTTGTTCCTGTTCCGCAAAGTGTTTCAGGAACCTTCGGGCCTGCAGGATGTGAATAGCATATTCGGTGACACCAACTTCTGGCTCGGGCTGTTCCTGGTGCCGCTCGGCTGGCTGACGCTCTACACCATACAGGGCGCCTATCGCAACGTGCTGCGCAAGGCACGTATGAAGGAACTGCTCGAAACGCTGATTGCCTCGGTAATAGGCGTGGTGGTGATATTCTTCGCCCTGCTGATTGACGACAACATCGTCACCTACCGCAACTACTATTCGTCGTTCCTGTTCCTGTTCTGCGTCCACTTCGCATTCACCTACAGCCTGCGACTGATACTCACTTCACGCACTGTGCACAAGGTGCACACACGCCAAATCGGCTTCCCCACCCTGATGATTGGCAGCAAGAAGAAAGCCTACCAGACCTACCTCGACCTTGAGAACCAGGAATACTACTCAGGCAATCTGTTTGTGGGATTTGTCACCGTCAACGGTGAAATAGACCCGCACCTTCAGGCCGTCATGCCACACCTCGGCAACATCAATGACCTGCGCCGACTGGTCGACGAGTACCATATCGAAGAGGCAATCATCGCCGTGGAGGACTACGAGCAGAACAAAATCACTGAAATACTGCGTGCCCTCGACTGTTGCGGCGACATCATCATCAAGATTACGCCCGATGCACGCGACCTAATCATCGGTTCGGTGAAGCTCAACTCGATATTCCACTCGCCACTCATCACCATCAACAACCGACTGATGGAGGAATGGCAGTACTCGGTGAAACGAATTGCCGATATCGTCATCTCGCTGCTGGCGCTCGTGATGCTGTCGCCAGTCTACCTGGTCACAGCTATCATCGTCAAACTCACCTCGCCCGGCCCGGTGTTCTACGCCCAAGAGCGCATCGGCTACCACGGCAAACCGTTCAAAATGCACAAGTTCCGCTCGATGTATGTCGATGCAGAGAGTGCCGGCCCTGCCTTGAGCAAAGACAACGACCCACGCATCACCTCCTTTGGACGTTTTATGCGCAAGGTGCGCCTCGACGAAATTCCACAGTTCTACAATGTGCTGAAAGGCACCATGTCGATTGTCGGACCGCGGCCCGAACGCCAGTTCTACATCGACCAGATTGTGAAGCGCGCACCCGAGTACCTGCTGCTTCAACGCATCAAACCGGGCATAACCTCGTGGGGACAAGTAAAATACGGTTATGCATCGAATGTGGACGAGATGGTGGAGCGCCTGCGCTACGACCTGCTCTACCTTGACAACATGTCCATCACCACCGACCTTAAGATATTGGTCTACACCGTTATAATCATCATCCAAGGACGCGGAAAATAAATCAAGCACACATTAATAATAATATGAAACGCATCACAATTCCTCTGATGGCAGCCGCGCTGATGCTGTCAGCCTGTAACAACAAAACACCGAAATTAAACGACCTGAACGACACACTGTCGTGGGCTCTTGGCGAGAACTTCGCCCTCACCCTGAAACAGAGCCAAGTCACCGATATTAACGAAGACCTTGTGATTCAGGCCCTGCGCCATACTCTTGCCGACAACCCTAAATTGATTGACGACACGACCTACTTCCTGGCCATACAATACATTATCAACCAGCAACAACAGGCCAACCGTCAGCAGCAACAAACAGCTGACCCCAAGAAAGTTGCAACCGACCAAGAAGCCTACTTGGCCAACCTCGAAGCCAACAACCCGAAAGTAAAGAAGCACCCGGCGGGCTTCTATTACGAAGTACTACGCGAAGGCAAAGGCCCCAAAGCAAACTATGCACAGCGCATCAAATTCGACTATCGCAGTTACCTGATGCTCACCGGCGAACCCTACGACCAGACCTACGGCAAACGCGAACCAATCATACATGTGATTGGCAACCCGATGTTCCCTGGCCTGATCGAAGGCCTGCAGCTGATGAATGCCGGTAGCATTTACCGCTTCTACTTCCCTTATCAGCTTGCCTTTGGAGAACACGGATCGGGTGACATCCCCGGCTATACTCCGTTCATCTACGAGGTAGAGTTGCACGAATTGTACAACGACTAAAAGAGCACAGCAACACTTATTATCCTGCTTTCGCATAAGCGAAAGCAGGATTTATTTTTATGTTTTTCAAATAAATTTTCCAATTTAAATAAATTAGTTGTATATTTGCAAAACCAATCCAACTGAATTGGATTGGCAAAATATTTGTAAATTAATTAATTTAAATGCCATGAAGAACAAATATTACGACCTGATTGACCAGACATTCGACTTCCCACAGGACGAATTCCGCACCGAGGATGGCGAACTCTATTTCCACGACATTCCGTTGATGGAAATCATCAAACAATATGGCACTCCACTCAAAATCACCTACCTGCCAAAAATCAGTTCGCAAATCCAGCGCGCCAAACGCCTGTTCAACGTGGCCATAGCCAAGACCGACTACCGCGGCACATACAACTATTGTTATTGCACCAAATCGAGCCATTTTGCATTTGTGCTTGAAGAGGCACTAAAAAACGACATCAACATCGAAACCTCGTCGGCTTTTGACATCAACCTGATTCAAGAACTATTCACACAAGGGCTTATCGACAAAGACAAAATCATTGTATGCAACGGCTTCAAGAAGGAACAATACATCGAGAATATCGTCAACATCTTCAATGATGGATTTGAGAATGTGATACCAATTCTCGACAACAAGAATGAGTACAAGATGCTTGACCAAACACTTCAGGAAGGACAGAACCCGATGTTTCTTGGCATTCGAATCGCTTCGGAGGAAGAACCCAAATTTGATTTTTACACTTCGCGACTCGGCATCCGATACAATGACATTGTCTCATTCTACGAGGAACAAATCAAGCCGAACCCGAAGTTTCGATTCAAAATGCTGCACTTCTTTATCAATACTGGCATACGCGACACCGCATATTATTGGAACGAACTATCCAAATGCGTCAATGTCTATTGCGACCTGAAACGAGTATGCTCTGAACTTGACAGTTTAAATATCGGTGGCGGATTCCCGTCAAAAGTCAGCCTTGCGGCCAATTACGACTATGAGTACATGGCCGAAGAAATTCTGGCCCAGATTAAAAACATCTGCACTCTTCGTGGTGTCGAGGAGCCAAACATCTTCACCGAATTCGGCAGTTTCACTGTTGGCGAAAGCGGTGCTACACTCTACAGCATCCTTGATCAGAAACAGCAGAACGACCGTGAGCTTTGGTACATGATCGACTCGAGTTTTATCACCACCCTACCCGACACCTGGGGCATCAACCAGCGATTTATCATGCTGCCCATTAACCATTGGGATTGCGAGTACCAGCGAGTGTTCCTCGGAGGGTTGACTTGCGACAGTGAGGACTACTACAACGCTGACAGCCACGCTAACGCCATTTTCTTACCAAAGTTGCAGAAGGACGATCCCCTATACATCGGATTCTTCCATACCGGTGCCTATCAGGAGTCGATTGGTGGCTATGGCGGAATACAGCACTGCCTGATTCCCGCCCCAAAACATGTCATTATCGACAAAGACGAAGAAGGGGAATACACCACAAAACTCTTTGCCAAGGAGCAAAGCTACAAGTCGATGCTTAAGATCTTAGGGTACTAAGATTATCTTACAATCTTCTTAATGGCCGAACCTGAAGCGGTCTCGATACGGAGCATGTAAATACCCCGCGCCACCGTAGCGAGGTCGAGGTTGGTCGTATAGCCAGTACATACCTTGTCAAGGAGTGTGCGACCGGTAAGGTCGAGCAACGTCACACGCTGCAGATTCTCAGCCTCAATCGTGCACCATCCATCGGTGGCTGGGTTGGGATAAACCGACACGGGCACTTCGCCAACTGTCGGCACCGACACCTCGTTTAAACGATTGTAGAAAGGTTTATAGCCCTGTGCAGTGACCGACACCATATAGTTGGAAAGATCACCCTGCGGGATAGGCAACTGCAGACGTCCATCGGCATCGGAAAAACCTGCCACCAACTCGTCACCTACAATTGCCACATAGGCATGCGGCATGGTTTGAATCATAAACTGCGAGCCATGTAAAAATGTAATATACGGTTCGGCCGCACGACCCAGCCACGGAATGAGCGAGGGATCACCAAACAGATGGTATATTTCCCAATAATAGTCTTTGAGCGACGACGTGGAGCCCTCCACAGACATATTGCCGGCAAAAACAATCTGACCGGCAGTGGCAATGGCAACCGAGCCAAATTCCTCACCATGAGTATGGAACAGGCGATCATAAACACCAAGATTCGAAGCATTGTAGGTGGCATTCATATTGCCTCTGATATTGTTGCGTACTCCCACAGCCCAATAGAAGTCTTCTGTCCAATAGGTGGAGTTTGAGCCACCAATGTACCCGATTGCACCTGCGTTATTATTTTTACGGATAAGTGCTTCTCCAAAACATGTAGGCTTATCAAACTTGCTTGAAAGGCAGCAATTTCCAATCATAAACGAAGGCATCCCGTCGTTGGTCATATTATTCACATCGCTGACAGTGAAACTGGGGCGATACCAACAGTCCCAGTCGCCATGGGCACTATAGTTTATCCACCCTGCCCCTTGGTCATAATAGTTCTTAAGTATAGAAACAGTGCTGTTTGGCTTACTACTGCCAGATACAACAATATTAGGATCGGCATGAATCGAAGTGTCGTTCTTGAAATAGACCACAGTGTCGTATCCAGTAGGGTGATTGAGATAATACTTGGCAATATAGTCCATTGCCGGGTCAGCATATTTGTAGGCGTAATCATTGGAATACCCCCTATCAATACCCGAAATCAATGCAGCTCGAGCCAAATAGCTGTCTTCGGTAAAGCTATACTGCTCATACAATAGAGTCTTGTCGATAATGGCCCCGAGGGTGGCTGTGTCGGTAGCCGAGAAGCGGCCCTGATAACAGTCGGCAATCAAATCGCCGTTAGTCCATGTGGTGTAGTACAAGTCGGTAACATGGTCGTAGTAGCTTCCCCTCCAGCTGCTTTCATCAATAAGTCGGCTATTGTGGCTCGGTACCTGAGCTACGTCGCCCACAATAAGCAAAAAAGCGGGAGCGGGGTCAACCTCGGTTGCATTGGCATAAAGATCTGTCATCATGTCAGCAATAGATTCAGAAGTGGTCAGACCCAATTCATCAACATAATAGACATCTACACGGAGGCCTTGCAAACGCTTCCATTCAAAAAACTGTTCCAGTTTTTTGCAGCGCAACGAGCTGTGAACCAACACCGCCATGCGGAGCGGTGCAACCGTTGAGATATCTTTGGCAGGAATCAATTGGTTAAGCGTCTTGCCAGAAGTGAAAGCAGGCGTAAAATAACGACGGAAATGATCACGAGTCCGCTGTTCATCGCTGCCAATATAGTTCACCGTAATGTCGGCACTACGACACACAATAACGGTGTTTTTAACGGGATTGACTGCTACAGGAGAGAAGATAAGCCTAGCAAGATTGCGATCGCGACCAACACCGATAGTCTCAACCTGTGCCAACGGCTGACCGAAATAATTGTCTGCAGCATAAACTTGAGTGTTAAGTACTATTTCGTGTCGAACGGTGTCACGTTTCGAACGGCTCGGTTGAAATGGAAAAACCTTGCAATCATTATTCTGTAGGTTGATTTGTTCATATACTGCATTCTCGACCGTGATGGTCATTTCCTTACAGAAAGGGATGGTTATCATGGAGGTGAACTGTGGTAGAGCAGGTGAACCAATTTCGCCACCCAACGCATAGCCATCGATGGTCAACACACTATAATTTACAGCGTCGACATCAATGGTCTGCACCTGCAGGTCTGGCGTACTAAAATGCACCTTCAAGTGCAAAAAATTGTCTTCCACCACCTTTTGCGCTTGCATCGGCGACAAGGCCAACAGCATAGCTGCAAACAAAACAGAGAACTTATTCATACATTAAACATTTTTTCAATTATAGGGTTCGGAGCCACAATTGTTATTTGCTGGTGTGAAACAGGATGCTCAAACGTAATTTGCCGTGCATGCAACGAGATACTACCATCTTCATTGCTGCGCGGTGCACCATATTTTAAATCTCCTTTAATGGGGCAACCTATATTAGCCAACTGGCAACGTATTTGGTGATGACGGCCAGTGTGCAGATTGATATCAAGCAAATGATAGCCACCTTCGGAAACGGCTATCTCACGATATTCGAGACGAGCCAATTTGGCATTGGGACGTGCAACCGAGAACACATAACTTTTATTACGTTCTTCGTTCTTGACAAGCCAGTTTTCAAGAGCGCCTGCCATCTGTGGAGGAGCATTCTTCACCACAGCCCAATAGTGCTTTTCAAAATCACGAGTACGAACTTTTTCCACCATACGACTGAGAGCCTTCGATGTTTTGGCCAACAGCACCACACCAGACACAGGGCGGTCGAGACGATGGATCACACCGCAATAGACATTTCCTGGTTTATGATCGCGTTCTTTGATAAACTCTTTCACGAGGTCGGCCAGACAGGGGTCGCCCGTCTTGTCGCCTTGCGTAATCTGTCCTGGTAGCTTATTTATAGCTAACAAGTGATTATCTTCGTAGAGTATCTGGTCGGCAATCATACAATTTCGGCAATGGGGCTGATACCATTTTTCACCTTATCCTGGAGCCCCACACTGATGGGGAAATCGAGCGGAAGGAATAGGTCGATTCGGGAGCCGAACTTTATAAATCCCATTTCTTGATTCTGCTTCACATGCTCACCTTCTTTCGAATAGCAAACAATTCGGCGAGCCATCACACCAGCCACTTGTCGAATCATTATCTTTTTTCCATTGTCCAGTAGCATACCCACTTCTGTACGTTCGTTAAGATCGCTACTTTTAGGGTAGGATGCCACGAAATAGTTGCCACGACGATACTTGACATATTCCACCAAACCACTGCAGGGATAACGGTTGACATGCACATCGGTACCACTCATGAAGATGCTTACCTGCATGCAATCGTCCTTAATATAGTTTTTTTCGTACACCTGTTCAATGGTGACAATGGTACCGTCTGCAGGGGAAATCAACTCGTTTTCGCTCTCGGTGAAAATACGTCGGGGAATACGGAAAAATGCGATGATGGCGAGGTCAAACACCAACATGGCCGTTATGAAAAAGTGGTGGAAAAAAGTCCAATGATGCACTGTGAAAAGCATGGCCAAATAAATCAAGGCCGAGATTCCAAGTGTCAAAAGGATAATTTTCTTTCCTTCGCGATGTATTCTCATAAGGCAGCAAATAATATTAAATAAACAAATGCAAACGGGGTAATGATGAGCAGACTGTCAAAACGGTCGAGGAACCCGCCGTGTCCCGGCATAATATTACCGCTGTCTTTTAGTCCGACCGAGCGTTTAAGCATGCTCTCGACAAGGTCGCCAAGTGTGTCAATCACACTGCAAATCACACCAAGCATCGCCCAATGGTACCAAGCAATAGTATTATTGAACAGCGGACCAACAAAGATAGCCAACAATATAGTAACAACCACGCCAATGACCGTCCCTTCCCAAGTCTTGCCTGGAGAATGGCGAGGCCACATTTTGTGCTTTCCAAACCATGAGCCACCCATATAAGCAGCCGAATCGTTGACCCACACCAAAGCCACTATCATCATGAGCACATTGGGCCCCTTGTCACCCAGAATTGCCACCATAAGCGCCAACGGAAGCGCTACATAAAACATGGGCACCATGGTGTATGCCACTTCGCGGAATGGTTGTTCACTGTTTCTCCAAAGCTGGCAGATGGCAGTAATGCCGAAGAGGCATGGAAAGAGGGTGAAAGATGTAATAGCCATAGTGAAACCACTCTTTGCTCCCATCAGAGAGGGAAGCGTTAAGGCAAGCAGCGTACAAATAGCATAGATATAACCCAGCACTTCGAGTGGAGCGCCGCCTTGCCGCTTTACCATGCGGAAAAATTCGAAGGTACCACCAATGGTAACAAAGAGGAGAAATGCGGTAAAGAGAATGGTACCAAGCGTGGTGTTGCCTAAAATCAGACCACTATACATCGTTCCGAGAAAAAGCAGTGCATAGACTACAGCACTGGCTGTACGTATCCAGAATGTTTTCATTTGTTGTCGGTTTTATCTGGTTCAACAATGGTTTCAGCATTCTCAGTAACCGAAGGGGTCGCCTCCTGTTCCCACGGACGAGGTCCATAAATGCGTTCCAAGTCTTCACGGAAAAGCACCTCTTTATCGTAAAGCTGCGAAGCCAGTTCGTCAAGCTGTTCGCGGTGACTCATCAGCAGTTCCTTTGCTTTAGCGTAGGCTTCTTCAACCATTCGACGCACCTCACGATCAATAGTTTCTGCAGTCTTCTCGCTAAAAGGTTTGGCAAAAGCATATTCGCTTTGTCCCGTCGAGTCGTAGAAGCTGATGTTGCCCACTTCGGGACTCATACCGTAATAAGTCACCAGTGCTTGAGCCATCTTGGTGGCACGTTCAATGTCGTTGAGAGCACCTGTACTGATTTTGCCAAACACTATCTCCTCCGACGCACGTCCAGCCATCAGGCTGGTCATCTCGTCGAACATTTGTTCATAGGTGGTAATCTGGCGTTCCTCTGGCAGGTACCAGGCTGCGCCAAGTGCTTTGCCACGCGGCACAATGGTCACCTTGACCAACGGATTGGCCCAGCGCAGCAGCCAACTGACCGACGCATGACCCGACTCGTGATAGGCAATCGTGTGCTTCTCTTGATCGCTCAGCACTTTGCTTCTCTTTTCCAAGCCTCCCACAATGCGATCTACTGCATCGAGGAAGTCCTGTTTATCAATCTGCTTCTTATTCTTACGGGCAGCACAAAGGGCAGCCTCATTACACACATTGGCGATGTCGGCTCCCGAGAAACCAGGAGTCTGTTTGGCCAAGAATTCACGGTCGACATATCCCTCGCTATCTTTGTTGGCATTGAGTTTCAAATTCTTCATGTGGACAGCGAAGATAGCCTTGCGTTCCTCAAGGTCGGGCAGTTCGACATATATCTGACGGTCGAAACGTCCTGCACGCAGCAACGCCTTGTCGAGCACATCGGCACGGTTGGTGGCCGCAAGCACAATGACATTGGTAGTACTCGAGAAACCATCCATTTCGGTAAGCAACTGGTTCAGCGTACTTTCACGTTCGTCATTACCACCAGTGATGCCTGCTTTTCCTCGGGCACGACCCACTGCATCAATCTCGTCGATAAAAACAATGCAGGGGGATTTCTTCTTGGCCTCCTCAAACAAGCCACGTACACGCGATGCTCCCACACCAACAAACATTTCTACAAAATCGGAACCCGACATGGAGAAGAACGGAACTCCTGCTTCACCTGCCACAGCCTTGGCCAAAAGTGTTTTACCTGTACCCGGAGGGCCTACAAGCAAGACACCCTTGGGAATCTTGCCACCCAATTCAGTGTAGTGCTTGGGGTTCTTCAGGAAGTCAACAACCTCCATCACCTCTTCCTTCGCACCTTCCAATCCAGCCACATCCTTGAATGTGACGTTGTTCTGCTTGGTAGCATCATACTGCTTGGCGTTACTACGGCCGAAGCCAAACATGCTGAAACCGCCACCTGCACCATCGCCACCCATCTGTCGACGACCAATGAAACTCATCAACCAGAAAAAGAAAAGCAACATCAGCAGTGGGCCAAACCAAACAAGCAGTTCTCGCCATGCATTGCTATGCTTTTCAATATTGTAGCTGATATGTTCACCTGTACGTTCCTCGACGATGGCAAGTTCTTTGTCAAAGTGTTCAAGGTTGCCAATATTATAGGTATAGTAGCCCGTCGGACCAGTACCACCGGTCAGCGTACGTGTGATAAGGTCGCCATAGGTCACAGTGTCGTTTTTCACCACCTCGGGTTTGATACGTATCTCTGCCACCTCTTGGTTGACAACGGTAATGGACTTATAGTCGTGTTTCTCAAGTATCGGTTCCAGCCGTTCCCAAGTAATCTGGTGCTTCGACTGGCTGCCGTCACCTCCGAAAAAGGAGAATAACAATGCCAGCATGATTACACCGTAGATGATATACAAGACTGTCGACCCCTTGCGTTTTCCACCGTTGCCCGGCCGCTTATTCGGTTGTCTCGGCTGATTATTTTGTTGCTCTGCCATAATGCGTTATTTAGTTGAGATAGATAACTCCTCACCATCGCTCCACAGTTCGTCGAGCCGGAAGAATTCACGTTTTGCCTTCTGGAAAATATGCACCACCACGTCGAAATAGTCCATCAATATCCACTCGGCATTCTGATAGCCCTCCACCTTGTGGGGATTCAGGCCTGTGGCTTTCTTCACCACTTCAAATACCGTGTCGCTCAATGCACTGACATGCGACGGCACATTGCCCGAGACAATGACGAAATACTCGGCCGGTGCACCATGCACCTTGCGCAGGTCGAGTATGCGTATATCTTCGCCCTTCTTCGAGTCGAGGGCTTGCGCGGCAAGGCGCGCCAATACTTCAGATTCTTTATTGTTCATTCTATCCTATTATATTCGCTTCAAGTGTTCTTCTGCCATCATTCTCCGTAATTTCCACTTTGACATACCGTTCTGGCAGTATCTCCTCTATCTTCTCCGTCCATTCTGTGAAGCAGTAACATCCGCTGTAGAAATACTCCTCGTAGCCGATGTCGTAGGCCTCGCGGACGCTGTTCATCCGGTAGAAATCGAAGTGGTAGACGGGCTCGTCTTCCTGGGTATGATACTCATTGACGATGGCGAATGTGGGGCTGCACACCACATCCTCGACCCCCAAAGCTGCACATATCTCCTTGATAAGCGTGGTTTTGCCAACGCCCATCTTGCCGAAGAAAGCGAAAAAGCGCTCGTCTGGAAATACCTCCAGCAATTTCCGTGCCACTTCGGGCAACTGTCCTATCCCTGCAATTTCGATTCTCATTTTACCTCAATCTGTCAGCTGCACGCACTTTGGCCTCATCTTTCTTGATGCCACGCTGGGCCAGTACAAAGAAGATGAGCGATGCCAGTGGCATATAGGCTCCAGCCTGCCACGAAATCACCGATTCCTTCACGCCCATTGCCTGCTGGAAGGTGTCGGCATACGAGTCAACGGCCCAGAAGAAAACCAGAAACACATACACCACGTTGATAATAAATGCAATCGAAACCAGCAGCAGCTGGCGCATGCGGTTCTTGTACATGAACATGGCACACAGAGCCATTACGCCGCACACAGCCACCATGGCGACAAGCGGCCACGTCTTGAACCCACTCATTTTCTGACTGTAATTCACCACAGGTTCCATGTTCACCATCTGGTTCATCATTTCGGGATTATCCTTGGCAATCAAGTCGAGTTCGGCCTCGAGTTGCTGGCCGGTAGTAGTCATGTCAGCATGATATTTTGCCACGGGGAAAAGCAGGCACAGCGCCATGCAGAAAGCGGCCAGGATCAGCCACAGAGTTTGAATACGTTGAATCATAAGTCTATCTTTAAATCGCTGAATTTACGTCCTTTGTCAATTACGGTAGCATCCTTCACATACATGAAGCCGGGGTTGCCGCGCATCATGGTCTCGATGGCGGTGGCATCGGCAAACAGGTAGTCGAGGCCGCTAATCTCGTTGTCGGCCATCCAAGCTTGCACCTCTTCGGGCAGAGCCGAGGTGAGCATCACGATGCGGGTGCCGCTGTCCTCGGCCTGACGCAAGGCGAAGCGTATCTCACGTACACCCTTCTCTTTCACCTTGTCGAGGTGGTGCACCGTGACGATAAGCATACCGTCCTCGGCCGGCAGCAAGTCAGCAGCACGGTCCTCACCCTCCATGTCCATCATCGAGAATCCCGGGGCCTTGATGTCGTAGGGGCTCTCAACACGACTGGCCTCCCACTCCCATTGCTCGACCCATGCAGGGTCCTGCATGTATTCCATCAGCTTGGCCGATTCAAACTCAATGGTCTCGCCTGTGGCAGTGTTGCGATAGGTCAGGTAGCTCTTCGGCGACTGGTCGGCCTCGAGGTCCATCATCTTGTTGCCAATCTTCCAGGCCCTGAAGTCGATAACAGGCTCGTGGGTGATATTATAGATACTGAAAATCAGCATAGCCGACAAGCCAATCAGGAAGATGATGCCGTCGCGCTCAAAACGGCGACGGTAGTGCAGGTTGCGCGTCAGCACAATCCACACCGTCGGCACATCGAGAACCACATTCTTCCAGAAAGTCTGCCAGTTGGTCAACTTCACCGCGTCGCCGAAGCAGCCGCAGTCAGTCACCTTATTGGTGATGGCATCGATCAGCGTAGTGACCGTGAAGAACAGCATCATCAGTGCCAGCAACCAAGCCGACAGCTGGCGGTAGCTGTTGGTCACCAACATCACACCCACAAGGAACTCGGCGCAAATCAACGCCACCGACAGCACCCCGGCCAGCGGCAACGCCCATTCGAAAGTCAGGCTGCCTATGCTCCAGGCCGTCATATACTCTTGTATCTTAAACGTGGTGCCCATCGGGTCGACACCCTTCACGAATGCCGAAAACAGGAACACCAAACCCACAAACCAGCGGGCAATCACGTTCAACGTGTAGTTCAATCTTGTATCCTTAACCATAATAACATTTTTATTTTTCATTTTCCCTCAGTCTCACCAGACAGAACAGCGAGTAGTTGATAATGTCCATGTATCCGCCTTCTACGCCTTCGCTCACCAGCGTGCGGCCGTCGTTGTCCTCAATCTGCTTGATGCGGCGCAACTTCATCAGAATCAAGTCCACCATCGAGCTCACGCGCATCTGCCGCCAAGCCTCGCCGTAGTCGTGATTCTTGTCCAGCATCAAGTCGATAGTGCGACCTATATGCTTGTCATACAGGCGCACAGCCTCCTCCAACGGCAATTCTGTACCATCGGGCGGTAATTCCTGCTGAATCAGTGCCATGGTGGCATAGTTCACCATGGCCACAAACTCGCCACGCACATCGTCGCCCACACGGTTCTCGCCGCTCTCCTGAATGCTGCGTATGCGGTTGGCCTTGATAAATATCTGGTCCGTCAACGACGGCAGGCGCAGGATGCGCCACGAGGTGCCGTAGTCGCGCGTCTTCTTCTCGAAAAGCGTGCGGCACACTGCTATCTCGCGTTCCATCTCCTGCCGGGTATCCGGCTGTATCGTTTCGTTTTTATCCATAATAAAAACATAAACGACACTTGATATTTTTTATTGTATATACACGAAAAGAAAAATTCTGTAGGCTCGGCCCTCACTCCACCGCCACGCGGCGACGGTACACCTTGCCGGGCGATGCGGCCTGCAGCAGGTAAAGTCCCGCAGGCAACGCGCCCACGTCCACCTTCGTCAGCGGACGCTCCGCCTTCGTCCTCAGCACCTCGCGGCCGCCGAGGTCGCTGAGCGTCAGCTCCGCAACGTCATCGTTCACCTCGCTCAAATCAACCGTCAGCACCCCGTGCGCCGGGTTGGGGTACACCTTCAGCTCGCCGCTCTCGTCGGCAGCAAGGATGCCCGTCGTGTCGGGCGGTAGGTAGAGGCTCGTGTACCGGCCCCAGTCGCCCCACACCACCGTGTCGTACCCACCGGGGGCATAGCGGCAGCCTCTCTTCACCCACACCGCGTACGGGTAGCCGTTCTTCAGCCCCGTGACGGTGAACGATGTGTCGCCCCGCGGCACCATTTTCTTCATTGTGGGTTTATGTTTTAACTTTTTCGATTGCAAAAACACAAACAATAATTCACCCGTACAAGCACAGATGAAGAGTCATATAAGATGTAACTGTTTTCTACTCCCATTTTAACTCCCCATTTATTTTTTATTCCACACTATCGTTGTTACATTCATGATGAACATGTAGCGGTATGTGGCCGTGCGGGCGCCTACCGATGCGGCTTCCATGCCGTTGTGGACCGGGTCGTAGGGGCGGCCGCAGTCTTTGATGGTCATCTGAATGCCGTCGTCCAGTTCGGTGAGCGAGACGTCGAGATATTTAAGCTGACGGCTTCTGCGCTCCCGGGCATTGTTGACGAGTGCCTGGATGGTAGCCAACATCTTGGCACTCACCTCGTCATTCATCTCGCAGGTGTCGGCAAACAGCTTCATCAACTTTTTCATCTCGTCAAGATTGTGTTCTTCGTAATCTAACGAGCATTCGAACTTGATGCACGACGGTAGCTTGTCGACCAACGAGAACTTGGTATAGAACGGGTGCTTGCGATGTTCCCAGTAACCGTTGGCCAGACTGGCTACAAGGATGGGCACACCTCCCACAATCATTCCCAGCCACATGGCATCGACACTAACCTTCGAAAGGCCAAGCATGCCCAGATAGGCCAGGACTCCCATGGTGAACACCAGCACTATCTTGGCCGCCACATGACCTGCCAGCTGCAGCACGACAGTGACATACACCGACACCACGCAGAAACAGAAGTAGTAGATGCCAAAGCAGGTGAACACCCTTCGTGCCAAGGCAAGATCGATGCTGCCGCTGAGACCGAAGCACCACAGGAAAAGCTGCGGCACAGCCACCAGCAACAGCAGCAGCACGCCGTAGAACCCCACCACGATGCGGGCTGTGTTCTTCATGATGCGTTGCAGTCCGTCGCTGTCGCCGCTGGCACGCATGTAGGTGATGTGCGAGATCCCGACAATACAGAGGCCGACAACGACCGAGAATGTGGCCGACTGTATCTGCAGACACACATCGAAGAGCGTCAGCCCGTCGTGTCCCGCCACCTTCAGCACCAGTGCGTTGCCCAGCAGCATAAAGGCGTTCACCACGATAAAGAACACGTTGAAGCCGAAGCCATGCTTGAGGTTCTCGCCGAGGTTGGCACCGAGGTCGCCCTGCGGCCGCGCCAGTCGGCACTGGCTCTTGCCCCTGAGGAAATAGGGCGCGATGAGCGCCAGGTTGATGAGCCCCGAAGTGACCGTGCCCCATGCCGCACCCCTGATGCCCATGCCCAGGACACCGATGAAAAGGATGTCGAACACCACATTGGCCGCGCTGCCCGCAGCCACGGCCCGGGTGGCCAGCTGCGGAAAGCCCTCCTGCGTGGCAAAGTCGTTGAACGTGTTGTTCAGCGGCAGGATGAGCAGGTAGATCACGATGACCTGCAGGTATTCGCGGGCATACGCTGCGCTCTCGGGCCTGCCGGTCAGCCCCAAGGCGATGCTGTCGAGGTTCGTCCAGATGCCCACAGCCGCCGCTACCGCCACCAGCACCGCCGAGGCGAAAGCCACAGTGTAGATGCGGTTGGCCTTGTCGCGGTTGCCCTTGGCCAGCTGCCCCGCCGCAAGCACCGACCCGCCGCGTTCGCATATCATCGTCAGCACGCTCACCGCGTTGACCAGAGGCAGCGCCACACTCACCGCGATGAAAGCATCGTTGCCCAACAGGTTGCTCGAGAAAAGGCCGTCGACCAACGTGGCGATAAGCGGCGCCAATGCCGTCAGCGTCACGCTCACCAGCGTCAGCCGGTAAGCCTTGTCGATAAGGTAGCTGTTACGAAATTGGGTGATGTTCATGGTTGTCTTTGTTTTAACAGTAATTCACCCGTGCAAGCACAGACGAAAAGTTATATAAGATGCAACTGTTTTACGGGAAGATAAGGCTCTCTTTTCGCCGTAATGTGAGCGTAGCGAGATGACCGAGACAAACACCTCGGTATCGTGGATTTCATAAATCATGCGGTATTGTTTGTTGATGCGGCGCGACCAGGTCTCTTCAAACACAAAGAGTTTCAAGTGTTCCACCTGCCCCGTGCCTGTACGCGGATGCTCCTGGAGCTCAACAAGCATGTTGGCAATCTTCTTCAGCGTGGGCTTGTCGCCGCTCTTCTTAATGACGGCAAGCTCGGATATGGCCTGTTCGGAGAGAATAACTACGTAGGCCATGGTTCAAAGAGCTTCAATCATACGCATGACATCTTCCCTGCTCGAAAGGCGTGTGAACTTGGCTCCGGGGCGGTGGGCAGCTTCGACATCCCTGTTGACTGCTTCAACGTTACGGCTGTCGGCAAAGAAACTGTCGCCCGAAGGGCTGATTTCATACGGATCGACACGGAAGGACGGTTCAATCAGTTTGCTCACCAACCAATCGCGGTCTTGCTGCGAGAGCGAAAGCCCCTCGATGAAAGACCACAGCTGATTCATTGTCAATGTTGCCATAATATCTTTTTTTTCTTTTAAAACGCAACATAATGATTATTATTGCATCGGTGGGAACAATATTTTGGAGTTAAAGTGGGATTTAAAGTTGGACACTCCCATTTTAACTCCCTTTTAGGTTACAATACTTCGGTAAATAATTATTTACCGAAGTATTGATCCGAATGCTGGCATACTATAAGACGAATCAAGATTACCACAAATAGAATGCGCCCAGCCCATCGCACGAGAATGCAACGGTTTCTGGTTGAACAGATACCACGGGTCATCCCACATCACGGTGTCCTGCGCTGTGCAGGGCAGCAGAGCGGAAAGCATCACAAGGGGGAATAAATACTTTTTCATGCTTGGCTATTATTTATTATGCTGATTCTACGTCAATAACAAACATCACTCATCATTTTCACTACTGCAAATATACGAAATATTCGGCACAAATGCAAGAAAAAATGGTCGGCCAATGTTCAGTCGTTGTTCAGTCGTTGTTCAGTCAAACACTGAACAAC
>JAFSLX010000072.1 GCA_017448185.1 Bacteroidales bacterium | reverse complement strand
GTCGTTGTTCAGTGTTTGACTGAACAACGACTGAACAACGACTGAACAACGACTGAACAACGACTGGACGACGGAGGGAGAGGAATAGGACGATATGTTGATTATGACGAAGTTGCATGTGATGTATTATTTCATTATTCATTTTTCGCCTTGCCATTGAATTTATTTTGTATCTTTGCATTTTCAAACAAACACTGAATTCAGATGGAAAAAGTAACGCTTGGACGCACCGGTCTTGTGGTGCCGCGCAACGGTTTCGGAGCCTTGCCCATACAACGCATTCCGCTCGACGCAGCGGTCCGCCTTATCCACCGTGCCCTCGACGGCGGCATGTATTACTTCGACACTGCCCGTTTCTACACGGACAGTGAGGAGAAGCTCGGCGTGGCCCTCGAAGGGCGACGCAACGAAGTGATTATCAGCACCAAGACGGGTGCCACCACTGCCGAAGGATTCTGGAAGGACCTGGAGACCAGCCTGCGGCTGCTGCGCACCGACTATGTGGACCTGTACCAGTTCCACAATCCTTCGTTCTGCCCCAAGCCGGGAGATGGTACGGGCTTGTACGAGGCAATGCAGGAGGCTGTGCGTCAGGGCAAGGTGCGCCACATCGGTATCACCAACCACCGCCAGCGCGTGGCCATCGAAGCCATCGAAAGCGGTCTCTATGAGACATTGCAGTACCCCTTCTCCTACCTCGCATCGGAGGCCGACCACGACATTGTGCGGCGCACGCTTGAGGCCGACATGGGTTTCATCTGCATGAAAGGCCTGAGCGGCGGCCTTATCACCCATTCGGCCACGGCCTACGCCTGGCTTGCGCAGTACGAGGTGGCACCCATCTGGGGCATACAGAAAGAGAGCGAGCTGGACGAATGGCTTTCGTATCAGGACAATCCGCCGACGCTGACCGACGAGATGCGCGGCCAGATTGAGAAGGACCGTTGTGAACTGAGCGGCAACTTCTGCCGTGGTTGCGGCTATTGCCAGCCCTGCACCGTCGGCATCCAGATTCAGGACTGCAACCGCATGAGTCTCTTCCTGCAGCGTGCACCTCACAGCGTATATGTTACAGACGATTGGCGCCGAGAGATGGACAAAATCGACGACTGTGTGCACTGCGACCTCTGCAAGACGCGTTGCCCCTATGGCCTCGACATTCCCAACCTGCTTGTCAAAAACAAGGAAGACTTCGACAAAGTGTGGGCGGCTCGTAAATGAAGCAGATTGCACATATAGAGAGTCCGTTCAAAGAAAAATTCGGCGTTCCGCGGCAGGCGGGTTTGGTTGAGTATGAGGCTCGCGTGGTGTTCGAGCCGGAATACCGTGTGCCCGAAGCGGTACGAGGTTTGGAAGAATTCGACTATGTATGGCTGATTTGGAAGTTTCACCTTGCCGAGCGCAAAGAGTGGAGCCCGACGGTGAGGCCGCCGCGTTTGGGAGGCAATGTGCGGATGGGGGTGTTCGCCACCCGCAGTCCGTTCCGACCGAATCCGATAGGGCTTTCGTCGGTGCGCCTGCTGCGCATCGAGCCGGGACCTGTGCTGGTGGTGGCCGCTCCCGACCTTGTCGACGGCACCCCGATTTATGACATCAAGCCTTATATCCCCTACGCGGACAGCCATCCGGAGGCAAAGGCGGGTTTTGCGCAGGAGGCACCCAAGCCAAACCTGCAGGTAGTCGACCAAGAGGGGTTCATTGAGCATCTGCCCGACAACGAGCGTGATGCGCTGACGGCAACCTTGAGGCAAGACCCACGGCCCCACTACCAGAACGACCCCGAACGAATATATGCCATGCTGTTCGGCCACTGGGAAGTACGCTTCCGAGTGGACGGCAATCAGCTTTTTGTGGTCGGCCTCGCAAAGAAAAATTCACCTTCTTGACAACAAAACGCCAACAATTAGCGTCTATATGTCGATGAGCATGGACAATGCACAAATAGTCGATGGATGCAAACGGCACAATACCAAGGCTCAGCGTGCACTCTACGATGCCACGTCGTCGTTGGCGATGGGTATTTGTATGCGATATGCACGCAACCGCGCCGATGCCGAAGACATGCTGCAGGAAGGTTATATCCGAGTATTCGAGAAAATCCACATGTTGAAGGAATCGGAAAGCCTGCAGGCATGGGTGGCACGTATTATGGTGAACAACTGCATCCAGACCTTGCGGAACACGCATCGGATTGTGCTGACCGACGAGGATGAGGCGTTGGGAGTGAGCATCAATTACGACCCTTACGCCCTCGACGACATTGTGGACGCCTTGCAGCAACTGCCCCCTCAACAGCGCATAGTGTTCAATATGTGCGAGGTGGAAGGTTACAGCTATGAGGAGACGGCCCAACGGTTGCATTGCAGCCAAGTGAACGTGCGTTCGCTGCTGAGCCGTGCCAAACAGATGTTGCGCGAACAATTGAGCAAAATAAAAAACAGATAATATGGACTTGAGAGATTATAAAGTGAAACCCGACGAGCAACTGTTCGACAAGATACAGCACCGGCTGAAAGTGCGCCGAATGCGTCGCATAGCCACTGCAAGTGTTGTTATAGTGAGCGTCGTTGCCGTGGCAACGGTGATTGGAGTATCGGTACTGACCCCGCCAGAAGCAGAGCCCAAACTTGTTGCCGCGACGGAAGTGCCCATGGCAACGGCAGCGCCTTCGGAGACTTTGGAGAACACGAAAATAACTGAACCTAAGCCGGTTGTAGTGCCAAAAGAAACAACCACAAAGAGCAAGGAAGACCTTGAAGAATTATTGCCCGTCGGCACGGCAATTCCACAACCTGTAGCCGAACCTGTGGACGGTTCTGTACCGGTTTCGACAAGCAAAATCGCCACCATACCGGCAGTGAGACAACACAGTGCCACTAAGGTTGAAGAGCAAAAGGAAATTGCAGTTGAACCCATTGCCGAGCCGTCGAACGAAAACAAGCCCCCTGTTCCTGCACAGGCAACTTCGCCGACGGTAACCCCCTTGTGGGCCCCCAATGCCATTGTGCCGGATGGCGACCGGGACGAGAACCGCTATTTCAAGCTTGTAAGTGCCTCACCAATCACTGAATTCACTGTCAGAATATTCAACCGTCGCGGCGTACAGGTGTACAGCAGCAACGACCCGAATTTCCGTTGGAACGGTACTCACAACGGTGCGCGAGTGCCCCAAGGGGCATACGTATGGACCGTGAAATACCGCGATTCGGATGGGGTGGCTCAGCAACAACGAGGCACAGTCATAGTGGTGAGGTGAGATGCGAAAAGAAAAGTAAAAACTGGTAATCAAACACTTGCATTATACAATAAAATGCAAGTGTTTTTTTTATATTGGATTTGTAAAAAAGTTTGTATTTTTGCAATCGGAAAAATAGCGAGGACTATTCTATCGCCGGGCAGCGATGCCGGGAGGAAAGTCCGGGCAGCACGAGCCACCATGCTTCCTAACGGGAAGAGACTGCAACGGGAAACCCAGCAGTTATAGCAAGCGCCGCAGAAAACAAACCGCCTAAGGCAAGGGTGACTTTGCACGGCAAGGGTGAAAACGCGAGGTAAGAGCTCACGACGGTGACTGGCAACAGCACTGATGGCAAGCCTCATGGGCTGAAAGACCAAATATACCGACTGTCAAGGGCAGGCTCGCCCAATGTCGGGGGGTAGGTTGATAGAGGCCGTCGGCGACGGCGGCAGTAGATTAATGATAGAACATGACAGAACCCGGCTTACAGGTCCTCGCCATTTTTCTTTTAAAAAATATTGGAAAATGAAGAAAATGAGAAACACGCTATACGTTTTTGCCTTGGTGGTGCTTACCGGTTGTTCGGGACGATATGTCGGTCTGCCAAGCGAACAGGTGCTACGGTATCAGACAACACCCACTTATGGGAACCTTTACACCCTTGCCACCGCCTATGCACAAACTATCAACAATGCACTCCGGGCTGACACATTGCATCCTGGCATGTATGCCGACTATGGCGTTGCACTGGCTCTATTGGGGCATGAGAAGGAAGCCTGCTATATGCTTAACACCGAAATGGCAGCTTTCCCGGAGAGCAAGGGTACGGTGGAGCGAATCAAGAAGAAGTTACTTCCCGTGATGCAGTACAACGATTATGTGCCACCACGCGACACCATCGACATGCAGCAATTAAGTGCATGGGCTCTCGTACCGAACGAAGCAGCACGCTTCATTCCCAACGCTGCCTCAATTATCGACAGCACAGATACTGCCCGTATACGCCAACAGAACCCGGTTGACTCGATCCAAATGCCAATCAAACTTACCGCCAATCAGAAACGAGAAAAGTTGGCTTACGAACAAGCCGAAGCCGAACGACAAAAGCAGGCCAGAATTGATTCGATAGCTGATGTCAAGAAAGCCCAAGCTGCTGAAAAGAAGAAAGCCAAAGCACAGAGAAAAGAGGCTGCTAAAGCCAAAGAAAAAGCCAAGAAAGAAGCCGATAAAGAGAAAATTCGCATTGCCGAAGAAAGGGAGAAAAAGCGTGAGGAAGAAAAGCAACAGCGCGCTGCCCAACAGAATGAAGCCAAAAAGCAACGTGCTGCAGAACAAGAAGCCCAGAAAAAGCAGCGAGAAGCCGAACGCGAATTGCAGAAACAACAACGTGCCGCAGAACAGGAAGCTTTGAAGAAACAACGAGAGGCTGAACGTGAATTGCAGAAGCAGCAACGTGCAGCAGAGCAGGAAGCCCAGAAAAAGCAACGAGAAGCCGAACGCGAATTGCAGAAACAACAGCGTGCCGCAGAACAAGAAGCCCTGAGGCAACAGCGAGAGGCTGAAAAAGCAGCCGCGGTCGACAGCACACAAACCAATCAGCAGTAGTTCAAATGAAAAGCCGTGTTTTATTTACCATAATGACAGCGGGAATATTACTGCTGTCGTGCAAGAGCGAAACCAAGCTCACCCAATACAGCGCTATCTATCAGGAGCAACCTGCAACCATCTATATTGCTCCGCTCAACGATTTTGCCATGCGCCATATCATGCGTGAAATGGATGATTCGCTGTACAACAACTCTGTCAGCACTGCCGCCATGCAACTATACCTGACGGCGGCCGCTCCATTAACGGTCAACGGTTATTATGTGCCCGGTCCATTGGTTTCGGCCCAGATAGCCGCCTCGGAAACCCGTACGGGAAAACAATTGCGTTCCGACAATATCAACGACTATTACACTGATCTTGGAATCGATGCCATTTTGTTTATCGACCTTGTGGGATGGACCCAGACGACCAATGCCTGGACCGTTGAGGTTGAATATATCCTTCGCTCCACTCACTCCAACTCGGAACTGATGAATGTGCATGTCAATGCAACGAAGCACCTGATTACAGACTATAAAGGCAATCCACAGCCGTTGCCAGAGGATATTGATTTTGCAGAGAAGTTCGGTTGCGATCTTGAGACTGCACAACGATGCCGTTTGGTTGAAACCCTCAATAATTTCGTATTGAAAGACTTGCCGACAGGCAAACGTGCCCGTCAGCATAAAACCGAGCGATACATTTCTTCTCATCCAGAGTTTTTCTATCTGCGCATCAAAAAAGATGGAAGCGTGGAAATGCTGAACAATCCTGAACTATGAACATCGAGGTATCGTTATCCCCTGCCCTCTACCCATTCCGCACATTGACCCAGCACCACACCACTGTGGCAATAGACCTATTGCGTGCCACTACAGCCGTATGTGCTGCTTTTCAAGCAGGGTGCAGCAGCGTTGTGCCGCTAAATAGTCTTGACGAACTTCCCCATTACCGCTCTATGGGATACCAGATTGCAGCCGAACGGGGTGGCAGTAAGGTGGGCGATGCGGAATACGGCAATTCCCCTACCGAATACCTTCGCCACGATATGACTGGCAAGAGGCTTGCCTATAGTACTACGAACGGTACCATTAGCATACTCCGTGCCGCCGATGCCGAATTGACACTTGCCGGCTCTTTCGCCAATATCAGTGCCTTATGTGACCGTTTGAAAGCCGATGGTCGCGATGTGGTAATACTTTGTTCTGGTTGGCAAAATGACTTCTGTATTGAAGACACACTTGTTGCCGGTGCAATTATTGAAAGACTTACTGAGGCTCCTGCCATCAATGACGCTGCCCAGATGGCACTGGCTTTGTGGCAAATGGCCAAAGAGGATCCTTTTGATTACTGCAAACGCTGCACCCATGTTCATCGTTTGCATCGGCTCGGAGCAGATGCCGATGTTCAATTTGCATTTAAAATGGATACTTGCCCCGTTGTCCCTATGCTCAAAAATGGGATACTGACACTATGAAAAGACTGACGTTCATACTGCTGCTTTTCATTGTCGTAGTTCATCCCGTTTATTCACAGTGGGATACCACAGGTCGCACAACTTCTCTATGCGAAAATATCACCATGTCTTCGACCTCCATCGGATTGATGGCATTGGGAACTTTGGCAACTTTTCAGCCCGATGTCAACCGTTTGGCTGTCAGCCTTCGTGACGAGGTGGTGCATCAAAACTTTCCGAAGCTTACCTTCGACAACCAGTTGCAATACCTTCCAGCCCTCACCCCTGTGGTGCTGAATATTTGTGGATTAAAGGGGAAGCACGATTTCAAACGGTTGGCATTACTCGAAGGTGGTAGCTACCTTTTGGGTATCGGTTGGCTCAATGCATTCAAATATGGTATCGGTATTGAACGTCCCGATAATTCCACCAAAAACAGCTTTCCCAGTGGACACACATTTACAGCATTTACCGGTGCTGAAGTTCTCCGTCGCGAATATGGCGAAGAATATCCCTGGATTGCAGTGGCTGGATATACTGTAGCAACCATTGTGGGAATGATGCGCATCTATAACAACCGCCATTGGGCTGGCGACGTATTGGCTGGTGCAGGATTGGGAATTTTGAGTACCACATTGGTCTATTGGGTTTTGGATTGAAATAAAAAAAGAACGATATGATAAAGTTTAACAACCTCAAAGGCGATCTTTTTGGCGGCATCACCGCTGGTATAGTCGCACTGCCATTGGCATTGGCCTTTGGTATTCAAGCTTTCGGTGCCGTCCCTGGCGGCGCTTCATTGGGTGCTTATGTGGGTCTCACTGGAGCCACGCTTCTTGGCTTTTTCGCCGCTTTATTCGGTGGAACCCACAGCCAAATCTCTGGCCCTACTGGTCCTATGACCGTCATCACAGCCACCCTTGTTGGCGGTGTTGCCGGCACCGCCTCGGGAGGAGACTTCTCTACCGTACTTATCACCATGGCACTTGCGGCTATTTTCTGTGGTTTGTTCCAAATCCTTTTCGGTGTCATTAAGATTGGAAAATATGTACGCTACATCCCCTACCCCGTACTCTCTGGCTTCATGAGCGGTATCGGTGTCATCATCATCCTGCAGCAGATTTATCCTTTGTTTGGTCAAAGTGGTAGTGGTTCGATGATTGACCTGCTGGTTGGAATACCCAAAGCTGTTGGATCAATGTCATTGACAGCACTTTTGCTCGGTTTCGGAACCGTAGCTATCATATATCTTTTCCCACTGCTTACCAAAAAGGTTCCCTCAACGCTGGTAGCACTGATAGTAATGACTGTCATTTCGTTATTCACCTCCGAAGTGCCCACCATCGGCGAGATTCCCTCGGGACTTCCCATGCCCTTCTTTGCCAATAGCAACGTGACTCTTGCTGGGCTCGACTGGGGCACCATCTTGATGGCAGCCATCATCCCAGGATTGACTCTTGCCGGACTTGGTAGCATTGACACGTTGCTCACCTCTGTCGTGGCCGACAACATTACAAAAACCAAGCATAACAGCAACCGTGAACTTATCGGACAAGGTATCGGCAACGCTATTGCGGGCCTCTTCTGTGGCTTGCCCGGTGCAGGTGCCACCATGCGTACTGTCGTTAATGTCAAAAGCGGTGGTCGCACACAGCTCAGCGGTATGACCCACGCTCTCCTTCTCCTTGCTATCATGCTTGGCCTCGGTAGTTTAGTAAAATACGTACCCCTCTCGGTCCTCGCAGGTATCCTTATCACTGTCGGCTGGGGCATAATCGACTTCAAAGGCTTCCGTGACCTGCCCAAGATTCCTCGTGCCGATGCCGTAGTGCTCATCGTCGTTTTCCTCGTCACCGTTTTTGTCGATCTGCTGACCGCCGTTGGTATCGGCATGGTCATTGCCTGTGTACTCTTCATGAAACGAGCTTCCGACCTTGTCGAGGGTGGCTATTCGAGTCAAGAAATGACAAATTTCGATAAAGAAAGCCCCTGGGACGACGAACACGGCATGCCTGATACCGTGGTGCATAAGATTTACATCCAGCGCTTAAATGGTCCTATATTCTTCGGTACTATTAATAAATTCAAAGAAGTAATGCAAACAGTACCAGCAGATGCCAAGATAGTTATCGTCCGCATGAGACTTGTCTCCTTTATGGACCAATCTGGCCTCTATGCTATGGAAGAAGCAATCAAAGACATTCAAGCACGTGGAGCGCAAGTCCTAATGACAATAATCCAGCCGCAGCCAATGTATATGTTGAAGAATATGAAACTAATTCCTGAAGTCGTCCCCGAAGAGCACACATTCAAGACGTTCGAGGATTGTACTGAATATTTACGAAAACAAATTGAAAAATAATATACTATGGGAAGAGCATTTGAATACCGCAAAGCACGCAAGCTCAAGCGGTGGGGTCATATGGCCCGTACATTCACCAAAATTGGTAAAGAAATCGAACTGGCCGTCCTTGCTGGCGGTCCCGATCCATCGTCCAACCTTCGCCTTCGACTCCTTATGCAGACCGCCAAAAGCGAGTCGATGCCCAAGGAAAATGTCGAACGCGCCATCAAACGTGCCACCGAAAAAGACAAATCAGCCTACAAAGAGGTTGTTTATGACGGTAAAGGTCCTCACGGTGTTGCTGTCGTCGTCGAAACCGCTACCGACAATCCTACCCGTACAGTTGCAAACCTCCGTGCCGCCTTTGTCCGTGGTAAAGGCGAACTTGGTACTATGGGCATGAACGACTTCCTCTTCGAACGCAAGTGTTCCTTCGTAGTCGCCTGGCGCGACGATATCGACATGGACGAACTTGAGCTCGAACTTATCGACTGCGACATCGACGAAGTCTTCCGCGACGAAGACGAAATCCTCATCTATGCCGATTTCGCCAACTACGGTCCCATCTCGAAATTCCTTGAGGACAAAGGTCTTGAGATAAAGAGTTTCAAATTCGAACGCATACCTCTTACTGTACGCGAACTCTCAGAGGAAGAACAAGAAGATGTCAACGGCCTGCTTGAACGTCTCGAAAATGATGACGATGTTGTCAACGTGTTCCACAATATGGCATAAACCTAATAAAAAAACAGCCGGGTAAAAACTCGGCTGTTTTTTTTTATTTCATCAGTCGCCTTAGGACATTGGCGAAATCGCGGATATCTTGCTCCGTAGTGTCAAAAGAGCACATCCATCTTACTACGTCGTTTGCTTCATCCCAATCGTAAAAGAAATACTCCTGTTGCAATGAATGCCACACTTCGGTGGGCAACTGAGCAAACACACTGTTCACATGAACGGGATACATTACCCGAACACCCTCAATCCGGCTAACTTCCTGATACAGCAATTGTGCCATATTGTTACTGTGCTCAGCATTGCGTTTCCATAAACTTGTGGCAAGATAAGCCTCAAACTGTGCTGCGACAAAGCGCATTTTGCTACTCAGCTGCGTCATCTGTTTACGGCGATATTTGACATCCACGTCAAGTGCTGGATTAAGCAGCACCACACTTTCCCCCATCAGCATACCATTCTTGGTGCCTCCAAAGGAAAGGCAGTCGACCCCGCAGTCGGTTGTCATTTCCTTGAATGAACAACCAAGGGCTACCGCTGCATTAGCCAGACGTGCTCCATCCATGTGCAAGAACATATTATATGAATGTGCAAGACCCGCCAATGCACGAATTTCGTCGAGTGTGTAGAGTGTACCCAGTTCAGTGCTTTGCGTGATGCTGATGGCTCGAGGCTGCGAATGGTGTTCAAAACCAAAGCCATGCAGACGTGTTTTGACAAGTTCCGGTGTCAACTTGCCGTCAGGAGTGTCAACCGTCAAAAGTCGACAACCCACTACTCGCTGTGGTGCACCGCACTCATCCACGTTGATGTGGGCCGTCTCGGCGCATACCACCGCTTCGTGCGAATGGCACATCAAGTCGATGTTCAACACGTTAGCGCCAGTGCCATTAAAAACAAAATACACTTTTGCCTGCGGGCCAAAATAATCACGAAACAATTCTTCCGTGCGCTGGCACCATTCGTCATCGCCATAAGCCAATGCATGATCGACATTGGCATCGGCTATGGCCTGCATTATTTCGGGGCTGATGCCCGAATGGTTATCGCTACCAAATCCGCGTTTCATAGTTATTTATCCATCGTATAGAGGAACTCCTCGTTATTTCTTGTGTTTACCATCTGTTTCTGCAGAAATTCCATGGCTTCGATAGGCGTAAGGTCTATCAAATGGTTGCGAAGCACCACACTGCGGCTCAAAATGTCGGGCTGCACAAGCAGGTCGTCGCGGCGTGTCGACGAAGCAGTGAGATCGATGGCAGGATAGATGCGCTTGTTCGACAGTTTGCGGTCAAGTTGCAATTCCATATTTCCGGTTCCTTTGAACTCTTCGAAAATCACATCGTCCATCTTACTACCTGTCTCGGTCAAGGCGGTGGCGATAATAGTCAGCGAACCTCCGTTCTCAATCTTTCGGGCAGCACCGAAGAAACGCTTGGGTTTCTGTAGAGCGTTGGCTTCAACACCACCAGAGAGCACCTTACCCGAAGCAGGCTGCACGGTGTTGTATGCACGGGCCAAACGGGTGATCGAATCGAGCACAATCATCACATCGTGCCCACACTCGGTCAAGCGCTTCGCCTTCTCGAGCACTATATTGGCAATGCGTACATGACGGTCAGCCGGTTCGTCAAAAGTCGATGCAATAACTTCTGCCTTCACCGAACGCTGCATGTCGGTCACCTCTTCAGGACGCTCGTCGATAAGAAGCACCATAAGGTACACCTCAGGGTGGTTGAATGCAATGGCATTGGCGACTTCCTTCAAGAGGGTCGTTTTACCAGTTTTGGGCTGGGCCACAATCAGTCCGCGCTGTCCTTTTCCTATGGGAGTAAAAAGGTCGATGATACGTGTTGAAAGGGTTTCCTGCGGATGGCCAGTGAGCTTGAATTTCTGGTTAGGAAACAGCGGTGTCAACGATTCAAAAGGAATACGGTCGCGCACACGATCGGGGGTAAGGCCATTGATTTCTTTGATTTTCACCATAGGGAAGAACTTGTCTCCTTCTTTTGGTGGACGAACCATGCCGCGTACAGTATCGCCAGTCTTCAAACCATAATTGCGGATTTGCATCGGCGAAATATAAATATCGTCGGGTGAGGATAGATAATTGTAGTCCGACGAACGCAAAAAACCATAGCCGTCGGGCACCATTTCGAGCACTCCCTCGGCCTCAATCACGCCTTCACGCTCAAAATTATATTCCTTTTTCGACTCAACTTTTTTCACCTCTGCAGGTTCTGCTTTTGGTTGAGGCTGCTGAGGCTTGGGTTGTTGCTGTGGTTTGGGGTGCTGTTGCTGCTTAGGCTCTTCCACTCCCTCTTCCTTTTGGGTGGCCTGGGGCGTGTCGCTCTCTGCTTTTTTCTGTTCGGCTTGGACGTTCTTCTTCGGACGGCCGCGCTTGCGTTTTGCAGGCTGCTCTACATTCTCATTTTTTGGTTCTTCTGTTTTTTGAGCATTTTTCGACTCTTCAACTTTTTGATTTTTCGACTCGTCGACTCTTAACAACAATCGTCCCGACGGGCTTAGTATTTCAGGCACCGTGGGCACCGTAGGCATTTCCAGGTCGGATATTTGCAGATTGAGGGTCGGAATTTCGTGTTGTTCAACAGTTTCCTCTTTCTTAACCGGTTCAATTTTTTGCTTACGCGAATGAACTTCAGGGTTTTTCATCGACGATTCTGCCAGCAGTTTCGGCTTCATGTGTTGACGCTTGCGCGATTTCTGCTGCTCATTTTCGTCAGGCTTTTCAGCGCCTTTCACGGGATTGGAAGCTTGGTGATCGAGGATTTTATAGACTAATTCTTGTGGTTCGAGCCGCGAGGCTTTCGAAATACCCATCTCTTTTGCAATATCAATCAGTTCGATATGGGCTTTCGCAGTTAGTTCGGTTTTACTATACATACGTTACAATTGATTCCTGATTCAGGTAGGTTGAATTCGACAAAAATCAAAACAATCTGATTTTCAATATCAAAACTCTATCATTCCACCACACTGTCATTTTTTTGACGATGCAAAAATAGTGCTTTTTTTTCAATTGATGAAAAAAATGATTCTTTTTTTTCATCTTTTTTTCTCACATCCGAAAAAAATGCGTACTTTTGCAACATCTTAATAAAAGATTATTAAACACATAAACACGTAGAAATATGAACATTCCTGCAAATCTGAAGTACACCCAGGACGACGAATGGGTGCGTATTGAAGGCGAATTTGCTTTCGTTGGTATTACCGATTACGCTCAGCACGAGCTTGGCGACATTGTGTTCGTCGATGTCACTTGCGAAGGCGATACCGTCGAGGCCGGCGAGGCTTTCGGTAGCGTCGAGGCTGTCAAGACCGTAGCCGATCTGCTGATGCCTGTTAAAGGCGAGGTCGTTGAGTTCAACGCCACTCTCGAGGATGCTTCCGCCATCAATGCCGATCCTTACGGCAACGGCTGGATTATCAAGATCCGTCCCGAGAACATGGCCGATATCAACAACCTGATGGATGCCGAGGCCTACAAAGCCAAAATCGGTGCCTAATTTATTTTTAGGAAACAAAAAAAAAGCCGCTCAAATGAGCGGCTTTTTTTTTGCCATAGGACTTAGTCCATGATGGTGTTCCAATTGTGCTTGTCTTCAGCCTCGCCGAGCTGGATGGCGCGGAGAGCATTGTAAAGCTTGGTGCTGTAGGGACCAGGCTCCTTGCCGAAAACATAGCTCTTGCCAGTCTCGGGGTCGTCAAGACGCTCGATGGGGCTGATAACGGCGGCGGTACCGCAGGCACCGGCCTCTTGGAAGTCGGCCAGTTCCTCAACATTGATGGGACGACGCTCGACCTTCATACCCATATCCTCGGCCAACTGCATCAGGCTCTTGTTGGTGATGGAGGGCAGAATCGAGGTGCTCTTCGGGGTGATGTAGGCACCGTCCTTGATACCGAAGAAGTTGGCTGCACCAGCCTCGTCGACATACTTCTTCTCCTTGGCGTCCAGATAGAACTCGCAGGCGTACTGGCCACCGTGGCAAGCCTCAACGTGGGCCTTCAGCGAAGCCGCATAGTTACCACCGACTTTGTAGATACCGGTGCCGAGCGGGGCACTGCGGTCGTACTTGCGGGTGATGACATAGGGGTTGGCTTTGAAGCCGCCCTTGAAGTAAGGTCCTACAGGGGTGACAAAAATGAGGAACAGGTACTCGTCGGCGGGTTTCACACCAACAGTGATACCGGTACCAATCAGCAGCGGACGCAGGTAGAGGCTGGCTCCGGTGCCATAGGGAGGAATGAAGCGTTCGTTCATCTTGATGACTTTTTTGCACATCTCGACAAACTTCTCGGTAGGCAGCTCGGGCATCATAATGCCACGGCAGGTGCTCTGCAGGCGCTCGGCATTGGCCTCGGGACGGAAGATGCGGATTTTGCCGTCTTTGCAGCGGTAGGCTTTCAAACCCTCGAAAGCTTCCTGACCGTAGTGCAGGCTCGAGGCAGCCATGTGCATCTCGATATGCTCAGAGCTCGAAACTTCAATCTCGCCCCACTCGCCGTTGCGGAAGTAGCAACGCACATTGTAGTCCGTTTTTACGTAACCAAACGGAAGGTTTTGCCAATCTATATTCATGATAGTTAGTTTTTTAATATATTAATGATTTATTTAACTGCCCGCAAAGATACAAAAAAAAAACGAACCAACGAAAAAAAACTTTTTCTTTTCTTGTGGTATTTTAAACAAACGCCCAATACCGCCTATAGGCGGTTGCACAAAATCCACCAATAAACTACTTTTGCAAAATAATTTTATTAAAATGGAACTGAAAAAACAACTGAAAACAAACGCTTTGGAGAAAGAGTAGTCGTATTACGACACCAACTTGGCATTACACAAGAGCAACTGTTTTTTCGAAGCGAGGTTAACAGAACATATATGGGAGCTGTCGAAAGAGGCGAAAAAACCCCATCACTCCATACTATCATTAAGATTGCAAAAGGATTAAATATTTCCTTAAAAGAACTATTTGACTATTAAATCCCATCATGAAGAACAACATCGCCAAACAACGAAAAGCGGGCACACTCGGACGTAAACGAGGCCATTCCTATGAAACAAAATTATCTGAAGCAATCAACGCTTTTCCAACTCCATTCTCTATCACAGACGAGACCAAAGGCTATCTCAAACATGGCAAACCACAAGAAATACTTGTAAACAAACTGCTTCAATACCTTGGCTGGAAAAAATGCACTTTCATCAAAGCATACTGCACCGGAGGATTGGCAACGGCGGAATGTGGCGACAAAACACTGATTGTGGAAGGCAAAGCTATCAATAGTAGCAAAAGTGACATAATAGTCGTCATTAAAAACGAGGACTCGGCTCGTACAATTGGCGTTTCTGTTAAACAATGCAACAATATCCATCCAACAAACGACCAACTTTTCTTTACAACAGCCACGGCCTTCTATGAATTAATTGTTCAAAATGGATTTAGTTTATCGAACAATGCCCTGATTGCCATGAAACAATTTTGTGGTGATTTGGGTTATCGTCCAATAGATTCCGACGATTGTAGCGGACGAATTTTTTCAACTGAAAGATATTTCTGGGAGGAAATTGACCAAAAAGGCAAGGTGGAATGGGAGGCTCTTTTCCGTCTGACATTCAACCGTCCTTCGCGTATCTGGGAAAGTGTTTCCTCAATCATGCGTGCCTCTCCTTCACTGGGAAAATCTTTCCCCAACTCAAGCATCGAAAGTTTGTGCTGAGGTATCCCCGACATTTCCGAGAATTGGCTTTGGCTGATAGACAGAGTCTTTCTTGCTTCGCGTATGTTAATTGACATGCTCATTATTTCGGCAAAATTACACTTTTTTTTTCACCTGGCAAAAAATTCAAATTCGTTTTTTGTGTAAAAAGATGCAACTGATACAGATGTTCGGTTGTTGTTCAGTCGTTGTTCAGTCGTTGTTCAGTGTTTGACTGAACAAC
>JAFSLX010000071.1 GCA_017448185.1 Bacteroidales bacterium | reverse complement strand
TTGTTCAGTCGTTGTTCAGTGTTTGACTGAACAACGACTGAACAACGACTGAACAACGGCCGAACAACGGCATGAGAGGATTGTGTGGGGGTGCTGGAAATGAATGCGTTGGTTTCCGGGCTGACGATGGGCTGATGAAAAGCATGTGCCATGTGACAAAAAAAGTGTATTTTTGCAGCATGATACAGGTTGAGATTTGTACCCCGTCGCGAGCATCGGCCGAGGCGGCTAAGGTTGGTGGCGCTCAGCGTGTTGAGCTGTGTCGCGACCTTGCCTGCGGTGGCCTCACCCCGAGCGACGACGACATCGAATACTGTGTCCGCACCCTCGGGTTGCGCACCCATGTGCTGGTGCGTCCGCGGCCGGGCGATTTCTGTTATTCGGCCGACGAGTTGGACGAGATTTGGCAGACCATCGAGCGGTGCAAGCGACTGGGTGCCGCTGCCGTGGTGGTGGGTTTTCTGAATCGGGAAGGTCGTATCGATGAGATACTTACGCGTAAGGCGGTGCAGCTGGCCGCTCCGTTGGAGGTGACTTTCCACCGTGCTTTCGACGAGGCTCGGCAGGATCCGATGGAGGCCCTGAAGGCTGTTGCCGCCTGCGGTTGCCACCGTCTGCTTACCTCCGGACAGGCTCCCACTGCCATGGAGGGTGCCGCGGTGATACGGCGGCTGGTGGGTGCCACGAGTGTTACGATACTTGCAGGCAGTGGGGTGACACCTGCGAATGTCTGCGAACTGATAGGATTGACCGGGGTGGGCGAGGTGCATGGCAGTTGCAAGATTACCCTGCCTGACGGCAGGGTGCAGACCGACGCCCTCAAGGTACGCCAATTGATTGATAATGTTAATAGAATATGAAGAAGGTATTGATACTTTGCGCAGCGGTGCTGACGCTTGCTGCCTGTCACCGCGATCCGCATTTCATCACCGATAAGAATTATAGGAATGAGGTGCAACAGGACTTCGAGGCCCGTATGGCGGAGTTTCCGATGCTGCAGGTGCAGCTCGACACCCTAAGTCGCGCCGAGCGCGAGGCTATGGAGTTTCTCTATGCCTATATGCCGCTGAGCGACCTGGCCGACTACGAGCCGCAGTTCTACCTGCAGCAGGTGCGCTACGCTTTCAAGGCCCGCGAGGAGATGCCGTGGGGCAAGGCGGTTCCCGAGGACGTGTTCCGCCATTTCGTGCTGGTGTATCGTGTCAACAACGAGAACCTCGACACCGCCCGTATGGTCTTCTACCGCGAGCTGAAAGACCGCGTGAAAGGCATGAATATCGAGGAGGCCGCGCTGGAGGTGAACCACTGGTGCCACGAGCATGTGGCGTACCGCGCCAGCGACAGCCGCACCAGCGCCCCGCTGGCCACCATGCGCACCTCGCTGGGCCGCTGCGGCGAGGAGAGCACCTTCGCTGTCACGGCCTTGCGCGCCGTGGGCATCCCTGCCCGCCAGTGCTACACACCGCGCTGGGCGCACTGCGACGATAATCACGCGTGGGTAGAAGTATTTGTCAATGGCGAGTGGAAGTTCCTCGGTGCCTGTGAGCCTGACCCACGGCTCGACATGGGCTGGTTCTCCGTGCCCAGCACGCGCTGCATGATGGTACACACCAAGGCCTTCGGCAAGTATAAAGGCGACGAAGAGGTGGTGAAGCGCACCTCGCTCTATAGTGAGCTTAATCTGCTCTCGCATTATGCTCCCACACGCAAGGTCACCGTCACTGTGCAGGATGAGAACGGGTTCCCCGTTAAAGCTCAGGTGAAGTTCAAGCTCTACAACTATGCTGAGTATTATACCCTTGCAGACATGACCACCGATGTCGACGGCAAGGCTATGCTGACCACCGGTCTCGGCGATCTGCTGATATGGGCGGTTGCTCCAGTGGAACAACCGAGCGCGGCTCAAAGAGCTTCGCGCATGGAAATCCGCTATGCCTTCGACAAGATAGATGTGCGCCAGGACAGTACCTTGACCTTGACCATCCCTTCAACTCTCAATTCTCAACTCCCAATTCTCGATTACGAGATGGTTCCTCCCGCAGTCGGCGAGCCCAAGGTGACGGCCACCGACGAGGAGACCGCCGCCAACGCCAAGCGCCTGGCCTACGAGGACTCGCTGCGCAACGCCTACACCGCCACATTCCCAACCAAAGACAACTACAAGAGCTACCTACCCAAAGACTGGCTTTGGCATCAGGCTTTGTTCTCTGATGCCCAAGTGTGGGAAATCGTCCAGAAATCCGAAGGCAACTATGCCGAGATATACAAATACTTTGGACACTGGCCTGCCCAATACCGTTCGGGCGAGCATATCTACGACTACCTCAAATCCTACTCTGACAAAGACCTCCGCGACATCACTGCCGAAGTGCTCAAAGCTCACGAGACCGACTTCGACTGGATGAACCACGCCAATGGCACCTGCACCGACCGTCCCTACACCTACGACGTCTATAAGCGAGGCATCATGCCTGCCCGCATCAGCAACGAGATGGTGCGTCCCTACCGTGAGGAACTGGCTTGCTTCAAGGGTATGACGGCCGAGGAGATACGCCGTTGGGTGATGGACAGCGTCGTGGTCGACGATAGCAGTAATTACTATAATTGTCCGATCTCGCCCGTAGGCGTCTACAAACTGCGTCGCGCCGACCGCCATAGCCGCGACATCTTCTTCGTGGCCGCCTGCCGCGCCGCAGGTATCCCTGCATATCTGGATAACGCTACAAATATCATACACTACAGCGGTGACGGAAAGGTCTGGCGCACGATAGGATTTGCCGAAAAGGCTGACGACGGACTGCCCAACGTGGCAATCCTCACCCTCACCTATCATGGCAAGGAGCCTGCCAAGCCCGTCTACTGGCCGCACTTCACCCTCGCCAAGCTGGAGAACGGTGACCTGCGCATCTTCGACTTCGAGGATGATGCGCGCATGGAGTCCTTCCCCGCCACCATTGAGTTGGAGCCCGGCGTCTACTGTCTCAGCACCGGCAACCGCTATCCCGATGGAGCTGTTCGTTCGCGCCTGGAGTTCTTCGAGGTAAAGTTCGGAGAAAAGATGACCAAGGAGATTGTCATCTTGCCCCTGTTGGCACGCACCGACGAGTTGGGCATGGTGGACAAGAACCTGGAACTCTTCGACGGTGTCGAACTATGGGACTATGCGGGCGACGCAGGTATGCTGTATGTCAACCTTGGCGACTACAGCGAGCCGTCGAAGCATCTCATTGTGGAACTGAAACAACACCAGAAAGAGATGAAACAGTGGGGCGGCATGACCTTTATGGTTGGCCCTGCAAATATTGGAATGCCCTCGTGGGGACTTGTAAATACCGATTTCGCTTATAAGAAAGGCCAGTTGGAACAGCGTATCCATGAGGCTGTCCGTGGCAATGGTCACTATCCTATTGTTGCCCTTATCAATAAAGATGGACATATCTTATACCATAGCGAGGGGTATAAGATTGGGGTGGTTGAACAGGTGCTGAAAGCTGCAAAATAAAAGAAGCCCGCCAATCGGCGGGCTTCTTGTTTATTCAACAGTAACTGATTTTGCAAGGTTGCGGGGCTGGTCGACATTGCGGCCCTTGGCGGTGGCGATGTAGTAGGCCAGCAGCTGCAGTGGAATGACCGAGAGCAACGGCACGAAGCAGTCGCGTGTGTCGGGGATGGTGAAGACGTAGTCGCTCATGTTCTTCACCGTGGTGTCGCCTTCGGTGACGACCGAGATTATCTTTCCCTTGCGGCTCTTGATTTCCTGGATGTTGCTGACAATCTTGTCGTACATACCGCGCTTGGGTGCGATAAAGACGACGGGCATCTCTTCGTCGACGAGGGCAATGGGGCCGTGTTTCATTTCGGCGGCGGGATAACCTTCGGCGTGGAGATATGAGATTTCTTTCAGCTTCAGTGCACCTTCGAGGGCCACAGGGTAGTTGTAGCCACGGCCGAGGAAGATGAAGTTGCGGCAGTAGGTGAACATTTGGGCGAACTGGTCGATATTCTTGTTGTTCTCAAGTGTCCACTGCATCTTGTCCGGAATCATGTAGAGCTCGTCGACCAACATGTGGAACATATCGTCGCTGAGGGTGTGTTTCTCTTTGGCTATGGCCAAACCCAGCAAGCAGAGGGTGATGACTTGGCCGGTGAAAGCCTTGGTGGAGGCCACGCCGATTTCAGGACCCACATGTAGGTAGGTGCCACTATGGGTTGCACGTGCAATGCTGGAACCAATGACGTTGCAGATGCCGTAGAGGAAAGCCCCCTTCTGCTCGGCCAGCTGGATAGCGGCCAGGGTGTCGGCCGTTTCGCCGCTCTGCGATACAGCGATAACCACATCGTCGGGATAGATGACGGGGTTGCGGTAACGGAATTCGGAAGCATATTCCACTTCGACAGGTATCTGTGCCGCCTCTTCGATGAAATATTTGCCGATGAGGGCCGAGTGCCAAGAGGTGCCGCAAGCGCAGATAATGATACGGCGAGCGTTGATAAACTTGTCTTTATGCTCGATAATACCGCTCAGGGTGATGTCCTTGCGGGTGTGGTGCAGACGGCCTTTGATGCAGGTGCGCAAGGCGTTGGGCTGTTCCCAAATCTCCTTGAGCATGAAGTGGGGGAAACCACCCTTTTCCAACTCGTCGAGCGAGAGGCTGAGCGTGTGCATTTCGGGAGTCTGGTGGACATTGGCGAGATTAACGATGTCGATTTTGCCACTACGGTCCATATAAGCGATTTCCTCGTCCTTGAGGTAGACTACCTGCTTGGTGTATTCCACAATGGGAGTGGCATCGCTGCCGAGGTAAAACTCTTTCTTGCCCCGGGCATCGGTACCTACGCCGATGACCAGTGGTGATCCCTTGCGGGCACAAATCAATTGGTCAGGATGGTCTTTCTGGAGGATGGCAATTGCGTAAGCGCCGATGACGCTCTTAAGTGCACGTTGCACAGCAGTGAAAAGGTCGCAACGCTCCGATTTTTGTGTGAATTCGATGAACTGAACCAGCACTTCGGTGTCGGTATCAGAGCAAAAATTATAACCTTCCTTCTCCAGCATGGCACGCAACGTCTTGTAGTTTTCGATGATGCCATTGTGGACAAGCGACAGGTTGCCGCTTTGGCTCAGATGAGGATGTGCGTTGATGGTATTGGGTTCACCGTGGGTGGCCCAACGGGTATGGGCGATTCCGATAGAACCACTGATATCCTTATTGTTGCACTTGTCTTCAAGAGCCGACACTTTGCCGGTGGCTTTATAGACGTTGAGGTCGCCCTTGGCATTAATCATACTAACGCCGGCTGAGTCGTAGCCGCGATATTCCAATCGATGAAGACCCTTTATCAAAATGGGGTAAGCTTCCTGCTCACCAATGTAACCTACAATTCCACACATATTATTATGTATTAAAATAATGTGCAAAATTACAAAGAATATTTGGAATGACAAAAAAAAGATGTAAAATAAGTTTAAAGAATAGGTTGACAAGATTTGCAGAATGAAAAATAATGTGTACCTTTGCAGTGATGAAACAATCTGATAAGATGTTGTTTTGTCTTTATAAACCAGTTGAATAGTCGGAAAACTAATGGCTTAAGAATGCAATCTCAAAACTTATCCTCAAAAGGTCCTACTATTATCCTTGCCGTTCTAATTGTCATAGGAGCTGCACTCAGGATAGGCGGTCTGTTCTCTCCGTTGACTCACGATGAGTTAAGTGCTATTTGTCGACTCCAGTTTGATAATTTCTCCGACCTGTTGGCTAATGGTGTTAAACCGGATGGTCATCCAGCCGGTGTTGAGGTTTTTATGTGGTTGTGGGTGCAGCTTTTTGGTCAGTCAGCAGTGGCTATACGCATCCCGTTTATGCTAATGGGCATTTTCTCGGTGCCACTTATCTATGGCATCGCCCGACGTTGGTATGGTCGGTGGAGTTCATTGCTCCCTACCGCAGCTATTGCTGTGAGCCAATACACTGTCTACTATTCCGATATCGCCAGGCCTTACTGTGTGGGTCTTTTTTTTATCCTCTGTGCACTCTACATGCTTACTTGTATGATTACAGATCGTCGCTACACTGTGTGGCGATTGGTCCTGTTTGCCGTCTTTGAGGCATGTTGTGCCTATACTCATTACTTTTGTATGTTGACGGCTGTGCTAATGGCTTTTGCTGCCCTCTTTTTCATCGACCGCCGTCATATATTATCATATCTGGTAGCCTGTATTGGAGCGGCGCTTCTGTTTGTTCCGCACATTAAGATAACGCTCTACCAGCTTTTTGAGCTTAAAGGTGTTGGTGGGTGGCTTGGAAAACCAACGCCATTTTTCGCACTTGAGTATTTTCGCTATCTGACCCATCATTCTCTTTTGGCTGCAATAGTTTGCCTTGTTGCATTCTTGTTGTTATTCAGTTTTCATGCAGTGCGGAAGAATAAGTCGGTGTTGGTTGCATCGCTTGTCATTGGTCTGTTGCCTTTGATTATCGGATACGTTTATTCCGTCACCGTCAGTCCTGTATTGCAGTTCTCAGTGCTAATCTTCTCTTTTCCATTTCTTCTGCTTTCCTTTGCTGCTTGTATCGACGACCGGCGTCATACCTTGCTCATAGTGTTTACCGGTGTCTATGTCATCGCAATGGTTACCACTCTTTTCGTTACTCGCCACCACTACACAATGCTCAGCAAAGAATGGATTGAAGCTTCGGTCCACGAGGCCAAGGATGCCACACTTAAATATGGTAGCGACAATGTGGCCTGTCTTTTCAATCTTTCGCCTTGTAAGGTGGCTTATTATGATAGCACGCTAAATCTTATGCCACAGGAGTTGGCTTCCGAAGCCTCCCGTCTTGATAGTGCACTGGCTCGATGCCCGCAACCTTATTTGATTTGCTCTGGCATTCAAGACCCTTCGATGTCGGCCGTCGTCAATCGCCACTATCCCTTTTTGTTACGTGCGAAACAATGTGTTGTGTCGGAGATATGCCTGTTCGGTCGCCAGCCTTCGAGTGAGGCAATATGCGTCGACAGCCTTGCCTACAGGACTTATGAGCAACCATTGCAAGTCTTTGACGATGAGTATTTCGTCATCCTTGATACAATATTGGGTGACATTGTTGATAGCCGTTTTGTCTGTGTTGAAAGCAATGTGCAATTCATGGATTCCACATGGAATGAGGAGTCGAAACCAATCTGTCTGGTCACCGAGCTGTTGTATAGAGACCATCCGCTCGACTGGCGAAGTGTTACCCTTGTCCCCACCATTGCCGACAGCGTTTCCAGCGTCTTGCTGCCAGTGCGGGTTGAGGGCACCATCAAGCACCGCTCTCATTTGAAGCATGCAAGGCTGAAGGTTTATCTGTGGAATCCCGACCGTAATACCCATACAATTCCTTGCAGATGTCGCATCCGTCTGCTCCCGACATCACCATGGATTTATTCCGTCCTTGAAGAGATTTAGCCATGGATGAGAGTGAACTATACAAGAACCTCGGTGTGCTGACAAAAGACAAAAAACGATGGGAGGAAAACATTCCTTATGTTGCATCGTTATTGGTCTCCGAATCTATGAAAATAAAGGCAAAGTCACTTTGGCTGCTTGGCGAAATGGGACTTGTGTTCCCACTCTCTATCAAGGATTGTGTACCATCGATTGCCTCTTTTCTTTCCAATACTGAACCATTTTTGCGTGAGCGTGCTGCAAATGCCCTTGGTCGTATTGGCCGAGGCTGTTATCAATCAATTGAGCCATATTGGCTCGAGTTGTTTTGTCTTGCCCATGATGAAGAGGCAAGCGTCAGACTGGCCTTTATTTGGGCATCGGAAAATATCGCCGCCCAAACGCCCGACCCATACAAGGACTATATGCCGCTATACGCCGAGCTGCTGCGTGACCTCGACGATAGGGTAAGGATGGAAGCTCCCGAGATGTTCCGTGTTATCGGTAAGCGCAGGCCGGAATACGTAGAACCATACCTCGAACAGTTGCGCACCCTTGCCGAAACCGACACCAACCGTGTGGTCAGGATACATTGTATGGGTGCTATCAAAGCATCAACAATATAGGTAATAATAAAGCACCCCAACCTTTTGGTCGGGGTGCTTCGTTCCAATGTAATGCGATAAACGCTTACAGCGTCTGGACGGCTTCGATGAGGCCCTTGCCGATTTCGATAGCTTCCTCGTTCTGGGGAATGAGGTTCCAGTGGCGCTGGGGCAGCGAGTGCTCCAGACCTTCGTGGATGTACTGCTTGTCGACAATGGGTTTCAGTTTGAGGAAGCCACCGAGGACCACCATGTTGAAGACCTTGCTGATGCCGAGCTCCTGAGCTTTGGCGGTAGCGGCGATCTTGTAGATGTTGATGTCCTTGCGGGTGGGCTCGTGGGTGATGCCATTGGGGTCGTAGATAAGCAGACCGCCGGGCTTCACACTGTGCTCAAATTTGTCGAGCGACTGCTGGTTGAGGATGATAGCAGTGTCGAACTGGTTGATGATGGGCGAGCTGATGCGCTCGTCGCTGATGATGACGGAGACGTTGGCGGTGCCGCCACGCATCTCGGGGCCGTAGCTGGGCATCCAGCTGACCTCTTTGTTCTGCATGACACCGGAATAGGCAAGGATCTTACCCATCGAGAGGACACCCTGTCCACCGAAACCGGCTATGATGATTTCTTCAGTCATTTCTTTGCTTGTTTTTAATTGTTAATTATTGCATAACGGTCAGCGGGTGATCCAGAACCAGACGGTTGGCATCGATGCCCTCGACAATCTTGCCGTCGACTTTGATGTCGCCGATAGGATAGTTGGGCATCATGTTGTCTTCCATCCACTTGTTGGCGGCCACGGGGGTCATCTTCCAACCCGAGTTGCAGTTGGAGAGAATCTCGACGAAGCTGAGTCCTTTTTTCAGTTTCTGGTTCTCGAAGGCTTTGCGGATAGCGGCTTTGGCCTTGCGCACGGCGGCGGGGTTCTGCACGCTCTGACGGGTCACATAGTAGGTGCCGGGCAGGGTGGAGAGGAGCTCCGTCATGCGGAGGGGATAACCGTTCAGGTCGACGCGGCGGCCGTAGGGAGTGGTGGCGCTGCGCATGCCGACCAGGGTCGTGGGGGCCATCTGGCCACCGGTCATACCGTAGATACCGTTGTTGACGAAGATCATGGTGATGTTCTCGCCACGGTTGGCGGCGTGGATGGTCTCGGCGGTGCCGATAGCGGCCAGGTCACCGTCGCCCTGATAGGTGAACACGAAGGTGTCGGGGTTGAGGCGCTTGATGGCGGTAGCCAGCGCTGGAGCGCGACCGTGGGCAGCCTCCTGGAAGTCGACATCGAAATAATTGTAGGCCAGAACGGAGCATCCGACGGGCGAAACGCCGACGACCTTGTCCTGGATGCCCATCTCGTCGATCACTTCGGCGACAAGACGGTGGGTGGTGCCGTGGCCGCAGCCGGGGCAGTAGTGCATGACGGCGTCGGTCAGCACCTTGGTACGGGTGTAAACCTCCTCGTAACCCTCTTTCAGCAGCTCTTGCTTGCGAGCTTCAATATCTTGATTCATTGTTGTTCCTTTCTTTATTTGATAATCTTGTTTTCAAGAGCCTCCAGGACCTCGCCGGGAGTGGGGATGATACCGCCGAAGCGGCCGAAGTGCTCGGTCTTCACACCGCACTGGGTGGCCAGCTTCACGTCCTCGATCATCTGGCCGGCGCTCATCTCGACGCAAAGGATACCCTTCACGTGGGCGGCAACCTCGGCCAGCTGTTTGGTCGGGAAGGGGAAGAGGGTGATCAGGCGGAACAGACCCACCTTGATACCTTTCTCGCGGGCCATCTGCATGGCCTTCATGGCGATACGGCTGCTGCTGCCGTAGGCGACGATGATGTAGTCGGCATCCTCGCAGTTCAGCATCTCGTAGCGGACCTCTTTCTCTTTCATCTCGGCGTACTTCTTCTGGAGCTTCAGGTTGAAGACTTCCTGACGGGCGCTGTCGAGCTCAAGGCTGGTGATGATGTTGTGCGGACGGTTGGCGGGTTTGCCCCAGGTGCCCCACGGGGCGTTCTTGCGGCGCTCCTCCTCGGTCCAACGAGGCACATAGTCGCGGGTGTAGAGCTTCTCCATGCACTGTCCGATGGCACCGTCGGAGAGGATGAGGACGGGGTTGCGATACTTGAAGGCGATGTCCCAAGCGTCGAACACAAAGTCGTACATCTCCTGCACCGAGGCGGGGGCCAGGGTGTAGAGCTGGTAGTCGCCGTGACCGCCGCCCTTCACGCTCTGGAAATAGTCGCTCTGCGAGGGCTGGATGGTGCCCAGACCGGGACCGCCACGCATCACGTTGACCACCAAGCAGGGGATTTCGGCGCCGGCGAGGTAGGTCAGACCTTCCTGCATCAGCGAGATTCCGGGGCTGGAGCTCGAGGTGGCGACTTTCTTACCGGTAGCGGCGCCGCCGTAGACCATGTTGATCGAGGCAACCTCGCTCTCGGCCTGCAGCACGGTCATTCCGGTGGTCTCCCACGGTTTCTCGGCCATCAGGGTTTCCATTACTTCCGACTGCGGAGTGATAGGATAGCCGAAGTAGCCGTCCGTACCGCTGGCAATCATTGCGCGGGCAATTGCTTCATTGCCCTTCATCAGTTGAAGTTCTCTTGCCATAGTATTCCTTTCTTTCTTTTTCGTTTAGATTTTTTTCTTGTAAACGGAGATCACGCCGTCGGGGCACACCATGGCGCAGCTGGCGCAGCCAATGCAACTGTCATTCACGGTCTCGGTGTAGTTGTAACCCTTGCCGTTTACATTTTTCGACAACGCGATGCACTTCATCGGGCACACGGGTACGCAGACTCCGCAGCCTTTGCAGCGCTCGGTATCGATGATGATTTGTCCTTTAAATGCCATAATTTTAATGTTATAAGATTAATAATCCAATTTGTTGTCTCTTCGATAAGTGCCTGCAAAGATACAAAATGTTTTTCATATAATAAAAAAAACGTGCAAAATATTTTTTATTTATATACTAATAGTTTGTGAATCTGTGCTGTATCTTGTACCCTTCTTTTTGGGGGCTCTTCCATGTTCGCTTGTTGTTCGGTCGTTGTTCAGTCGTTGTTCAGTGTTTGACTGAACAACGACTGAACA
>JAFSLX010000070.1 GCA_017448185.1 Bacteroidales bacterium | reverse complement strand
GACCAACGACATCACCCTCACCGCCAACTTCCGCCCGATCATCGCCATCGACGATGTTGACGAGGACAACGTGGTCATCTACAGCGCCGACAGCAAGATCATTGTCAAGGGCGCCGAGAACCGCGACGTGAATGTCTACGACGTCAACGGCCGCAGCATCTGCAGCCAGGCCAACGCCCCTGAGACGGTCGAGTTCCCGATGTCCAACACTGGTGTCTATCTCGTCAAGGTCGGCGACGCCCCCGCCAAGCGCGTCCTCGTCGTCAAGTAACCAAGACTGACAGACTAACACTCTACATCGAAGAGAGCCTCCGTTTGGAGGCTCTCTTCTTTTTTCCCTATGTCATTTTTTATTCGTATCTTTGCAGCCGAATTTGAATGGGCGAAATGAAGAATCAAATTGCTATAGGACACTTGGCGTGTGCTGCAGCATACGTAATTTTCGGCATTAATGTGGTGGTGTGCCGCGACATTGCCACCGACGGCGGAATTGCACCGATAGTGCTGTTTTCGATGCGTGCGCTGGTGGCTGGTGCATTATTTTGGTTGGCTTCGCTTTTTACGAAAAAAGAGAAGGTGCCATGGAAGGACCTGCTGCGCCTGGCCGGAGCAGGTTTCTTGGGGCTTTTTATGCCTCAATTGACGTTCCTGCATGCCATAGCACACACTACGCCTGTCGACCTATCGGTGATGAGCACCACGACCCCGATTTTCACGATGTTCGTGGCGGCCATCTTCCTTAAAGAACCTATCACATGGAAGAAGGCCTTTGGTGTGGCACTCAGCTTTGGTGGCATACTGTGGCTCATCCTGCAGAGCACTTTCGGCGGCAACGGCGCGTCTGAAACCGAACCCATTGGCATCGCCTTCTGCTTTGCCAACTATATCGTGTTTGCTCTCTATCTTGGCACATGTCGCAAATTGATTGCACGCTACTCGGTGGTGACAAGCATGAAGTGGATGTTTTTAGTGTCGTTCATCATTTCGATTCCCTTCACTGTGCCACACCTGCCTTCGACCGACTTTATGGCTGTACCAAGCTATGTGTGGTGGGAAATTGGGTTCATGATTATCTTCTCGACCTTCATTGCCTACTACCTCATCCCAGTAGGCCAGAAGCGTATCCGTCCGACGCTGGTCAGCATGTACGGCTATCTGCAGCCCATTATCGCCATCGCGGTGGCAATCTGGACTGGCATGGACCGTTTGACATTCACCAAAATTCTCGCCGCAATGCTGGTGTTCACTGGAGTATGGGTTGTGAATCAAAGCCGTGCGGCCATGCCACCACCAACTAAAAAAGAATAAGGGGGAAGGGTATGCTTTACCGCACGTATGCAGACTATTTCCGCGAGAAATTCGGTTCGCGTATCCAGAAACTTTCGGTTGACGGAGGCTTCAGCTGTCCCAACCGTGACGGAAGTGTCGGTAGTGGTGGTTGCACTTTCTGCCGCAACGAAGCCTTCAACCCATCGTATTGCCGCCGCGTGGACACCATCACTGCCCAGCTCGATGAAGGCATCGCCTTTCATCGCCACCGATACCGAAAAGCACCGAAATATCTGGCCTATTTCCAAGCCTATTCCAATACCTACGCCCCTGTGGAGGTACTGCGTAAACGCTATGAAGAGGCGCTGCGCCACGACGGGGTGATAGGCATCGTGGTGGGCACCCGCCCTGACTGCATAGACGAGGCAAAGCTGGATCTTCTCGAAGAATTGGCCGAGCGGTACTATGTGGCCGTGGAATACGGTATCGAAAGCTGCTATGACCACACGTTGCAGGCTATCAACCGTGGGCACGACTTTGTCTGCACGCAGCATGCAGTGGAGATGACAGCACGGCGCGGACTGGCTGTGGGAGGGCACTTGATTATCGGCCTGCCCGGTGAAAGTCGCGACGACATTGTGAACGAGACCACACTGCTGAACGCCCTGCCGCTCACTTCGGTCAAATTCCACCAACTTCAGATACTGAAAGACACCGAGATGGAACGGCAGTATGCCGATGAGAATTTCCGTGCAAGCCTGATGCAACTGACGTTGGAAGAATACGTCGCATTGGTGTGCGACATGCTGGAGCGGTTGCGGCCCGACATGGTGGTGGAGCGGGTGGCCGGCGAAGTGCCACCGCGCTACCAGGCTTGCCCCGAACGGAGTTTCCGCCGTGCCGACGGCCGCCTGATGCGAAACGAGGAGCTGCCTACCCTGGTCGATGCCGAACTGCAGCGGCGCGGCAGCCAACAAGGATCAAGATACAAAAAACAAACACCATGAATATCATCCTCATTACTGCACTGCTACCGATAGTGGTGCTACTGATTTTCATTTACCATAAAGACAAATATGCCAAAGAGCCCATCGGCAAACTTTTGCTAACTTTCTTTGTGGGCTGCATGAGTGTGGTGCCGGCAGGCCTGATGGAGCAGATGCTGTCGGCCTACCAACCAGAACACCCCATCTTAGGTGCTATCTACGACGGTTACGTGGTGGCCGGCCTGAGCGAAGAGCTATGGAAACTGCTATTGCTGATGCTGGTTATCTGGCGCAGCCGACATTTCGACGAATATTTCGACGGCATTGTCTATGCCACCTACCTCTCGCTTGGTTTTGCCTGCGTCGAGAACGTGATGTATGTGTTCGGTTCGACCGACCCGATGGGAACAGCCTTTATGCGTGGACTGCTGGCCGTACCGGCCCACTTCCTTTTTGCTGTGACAATGGGCTACTACCTGTCGATTGCCAAGTTCGACCCAGAAAAACGCCCCTCTCACCTGCTGAAAGCCTTCCTCTTCCCTGCCCTGCTACATGGAACCTATGATGCACTGCTGATGGTGAACGATGCCTTGGGCGGCAACACGGCTTTGGTAAGCGGTGTACTGACATTGGTTTTTATCTACTTCGATGTAAAACTCTGGCGTTGGGGCCTGCGACGCATCAAACGCCTGCAGGAGCGCACCCACGAGCAGAATTTTGACCGCCAACACCCTTTCGACGGGTTCAATTGGAATGTATAAATCCTAAGCATAATCTCCTCATCACATCCGAGTCAACTCAATAAAATACAGACAAAATTTATTCCAGATTTGGTCCAAAAAAGATTAATAAATAAGGTTGACAACATGATTCTATCAATGCTAAACCAGAAGAATACAAAATAAATGAATTGATTTATAGCAAAATAAAAATATATTAGAAAAAATATTTTGCCATATCGAAAAATAGTTGTACTTTTGCACCCGATTTGAAAGAAAATCAGCTGGGGTATTAGCTCAGGTGGCTAGAGCGTTTGACTGGCAGTCAAAAGGTCATGAGTTCGACTCTCATATACTCCACAGAAGAGGTCTCGAGAGAGACCTTTTTTAATGAAAGGGGTAGTAGCTCATCTGGTAGAGCATTTGGTTCGCAATCAAAAGGTAGTGGGTTCGAGTCCCATCTACTCCACAATAAAGGAGAATCGCCGTGGCGATTCTTTTTTATTGCCGGTTGGCACAGATTTTGCTGGAATGAAGGTATGGAAAAGATGATATTCACAACCGACCGCACCTCGTTGACCGAGGGTGAGGTAATTACGATAAACTGGGACTGCAAAAGTGCCGAGCGCACAGAGCTGACCATTGACAACGGATACAAAGCAACCATCATTCCGTTGGAAGTGAACGGAGAGAAGCGTTTCCGCCTGAACCGTTCGAAAGGGCGTACACGGCTGACAATTACCGCATGGGTGAATGGGAAAGACTACTCGAAAACTATTAAGGTGAAAGTGACAGAGCTACCGCTGACACATGCTGAAACTGTCGATTCGAAAGGGCGCACAATCGGCAAACCACAACAATGGCTCGGCGGCCTGCGCGACCGCTGGCGCAAATTCACTGACAAATACCGCAGCAACTGGCAGGCCATGCCACCAAAGAAACAACTTGCCACCCGCCTACTGATGATTATCGCAGGTGTAATGCTGGTTTCGGCCATCTCGCCCTTACTGATGTCGCTCGGAATGTTGGTGCTGATTGGCTACTTGCTGCTGGTTATCTGGAAGAAGTAATCCCCATGGATTCCTGAAGCTATCATTGTTGAGGAATTTTCACGGTAAGGTTATTGGTGGTCATACGAATCATATACGACTGGATGATTGCCTTGAGGCGGGTAAGCATCTGGTGCTCATGCTCGGGCTGCGTACCCATCAGGTTATGTTGCTGCAAGGGGTCGTCAACGTAGTTGTAGAGAGCAGTCTGGCGTTCACCATCGAAGAGAAGCACCAGCGGACCGTCGACATACTGGTAGATGCCGTTGGAATAGTTGACTGTCCATGTGGGGGTATTGCCTGAAAGCAAATCTTTGCCGAAAGCAATGTAAGGCTCGTCGTAACCAAGCAGACCGAGGATGGTAGGCATGATGTCGATTTGTGCAGCTACACCGTTACGTTTTTCGCGCGGCAGCGAGCCCGATGGGTCGAAGAAGATAATGGGCACACTGAAAGCACCCAGCGAAGTGAGATAGACATCATGGTTGCTGTGGTTGGTATGGTCGGCAGTGAGCACAAAGATGGTGTTGTCGTACCAGGGTTGTTGCTTGGCCGTTGCGAAAAAGCGACGCAGGGCATTGTCGGAATAAAGGATGCACTTGTGAATCGGATGCTGGCCTTCGTGGTAGACACCACGGTATTGCTCAGGAATGGCAAATGGATGGTGGGATGAGGCTGTAAATACCGAAGTCATGAAGGGTTGCTGCAGTTCGGACATTTTGAGGGCAAAGAACTGAAGGAACGGTTCGTCCCAGATAGCCCATGTGCCGTCGAAATCGGCACTGCCGCCGAAACGTGAATCGGCCTCGTATTCGGTACGGCCGTAGTAGGTTTGAAAGCCTGTTGTGCGTGCAAAAGCCTGGAAACCCATAGAGCCATTGTCAGCCCCATGGAAAAAAGCTGTGGTGTAACCTTTGCGGTCGAGACAAGCGGCAATTCCATCTACATCGTTGAGCGATGTGGTCGAGACAAAGAACGGCTCAACAAACATGGGAATGGAAGAGAGAATCGATGGCATGGCATCGATACTCTTACGACCATTGGCAAAGGTGTAATCGAAAGTAAGAGAATGGTCGAGCAACGAATCAAGAAATGGCGTATAGCCATGATAAGTACCATTATCGAGAGACTTGTTATAGTAGCCAAAATATTCGCGCCCGAAGCTTTCAAGAATCAGCACAACGACGTTCTTGCCTGAGAGAACTGTGCTGTCGGTTGGCACAACCACAGGCGAATAGAGCTCGTCGAGCTGCTCAGGAGTATAATAATGTGGGTCAACGAAAGGTTTCTTGCCCGAAGTGCGCAGCATGGAGAAAGGGGTGTTAAGGACGATGGCGGCCTCGGCCGGGGTGTTCACATACTGGTTGGCATTGCTGTTGGCTATGGGACGGATGGCCTTGGTAAAACCACCACGCATAGCGGCCACTGATAGCGGAATGAAAAGCAGAAGAGCGACAGCGTTGACAATGTAATAATGTGACCGACGAGACTGCGGAGCCGTGCAAGGCTTGACGTAGAGGAAAATCATTGCCACAATCAGCAATGCTCCAAGCAGAACAAAATACCAATGGTTGAGTAGTTCAGTAAAGAAAATGTTACCAAGATTACCCTCATTGGCAAACTCGCTGAAGAATGACCAAGTGGTTCGGCGGCCTGTGAACTGCGAATAGACGGCATCGGCCAAATTGGCTGCCATGCATATTGAATTGACCGTGACGAAAATTGCCTTGCACATCGTGTGCCACCAAGGGCGCTCCTTGTATTGTAGCGGCAACAGCATCAGAACAATGTACAACGAATTGGTATAGAAGATAGCCGAGGTATCGAAACGAAGGCTTCCGACAAGCAAGCTCCCCAAAGACAACTCGGACCACCCAGCTGAAAAAAGCGACCAATTCTCCCATACATAAGCCACACGAGTAATCATATATACGATATATGCCAAAAGCAAATTGGCAAGTACCGCAAAAAGATTACTGAATGCTGAAGACTTGATTTTCATAGAACGAATGATTAAAATTGAAAATAAATAAATGGCTGTAAGTCGGCCGTGATAAACTGGTAGAGCATAAATACCACCAGTACGCAAACGAGTGCAAGACACCACAATGGCATTTTTGCAAACCATAAACGATAACGCCGTTTAAAACGGACCGGAAGCCAATGGATGACCATACCGACAGCAAAGAGGGCAAACACTTGCCAATAATGGGACAGGATATCAGGTATCTGTGAAAGATTCCATTCAGAGCCAATTTGATTGACCATACGGCTTGCCGTTTGCCAAGCTGCTTCATTGGCCTCAGCAGGATTTAGGTTGGACCCGCTACGGAAAAACAGTCGGGTGAAACTGATGAAAACAAAAGTTAGCAACACACTCCACACAGTGGATATACGTTCGGCAATATTCCATTCCTGCGGCAACAAATACAAAATTGTAAATCCAACCAGCATTACTAACAGCATAAAGGAAAGCATCTTAAGTACCGGCACAGGATAGAACTGCACCAAAGCAAGCATGGCGGCTGTAACCAGCGTTAACACAATAAGACGGATGTGACGAGGACGGCGTGACCACCACTTATAGACCAAGATACCGAGGCCATTCAAGCCACCCCACGTGATGAAGTTAAATGATGCTCCATGCCACAAGCCTCCAAGCAACATAGTGTCCATATTGTTGACATTTGTACCAAGATTGCGGCGATGAGCCGGACGCAACAAATAAAAAAGAGCAATAAACACCATTATAGCGCACGCAACGATAGCGAACCACATATTCTTCAACCGGAAGGCTGCGATGGCCAAAATGGCCGTTAAAATGATGTATGAGGGCCATCCAGAAGTACGGTTGCCGCCCAAGGGGATATATAGATAATCGCGCAGCCAGCGAGAAAGGGACATGTGCCAACGACGCCAAAAATCAGTAGGATTAGTCGCCTTGTACGGTGAGTTAAAGTTAACTGGCAAGTAGAACCCCATGAGCATAGCCACGCCAATAGCGATATCGGTATAGCCTGAGAAGTCGGCATACACCTGCAAAGAATAGAGCATCAATGCCGAGAAATTCTCGAAAGGAGTGTAAAGCAACGGATTGTCGAAAATACGGTCAACAAAATTCACAGCCAGATAGTCGCTCAAAACAAGCTTTTTCACTAAGCCGTTCAGTATCCAAAACACGGCAACACCAAATTGCCTACGGCCAAGAAAAAAGGGCTTATAGAGCTGCGGTACGAACTGGTCGGCACGTAAGATAGGTCCAGCCACCAATTGCGGAAAAAAGGCGGTGTAGAAGCCGAAATCGAGTACATTACTCACATGAGATATCTTCCGCTTGTAGACATCAACAATATAACTAATGTTTTGGAAGGTAAAGAATGAGATACCCACAGGAAGTAAAATAACCGAGGCATCGAAACGGGTGGTGTGGAATATGCTGTTTCCCCATTGCGCCAGATGATTGATTACATGAATATCGGTATTGAAAGTGGCATTGTAGATATCAGTAAAAAAGTATGCATATTTAAAATAGCAAAGCACGCCCAGATTCAGCACAACCCCCAGTGCCATTTGCATTTTACGGCGAGAGGAGGATAAGGTGTGATCCATACGGATACCCAGAATATAACCTAAAATCGTGGAAAAAACAAGTAACAGGACAAACAATCCCGAAGTTTTATAATAAAACAACAAACTGACGAAAAAAAGATACCCATTACGGAAAACACGTTTCTTGGGGCTCATCCCATTATGAGTTTTCTTTCTGTTCGGGACTATCAAGGCATAGAAAAGAAATACAATGAAAAAGAACACCCAGAAATGAATCTGTGTGAACAGCAGGGGCCGTGAGCTGTCGAACGAGAACAGACTAATAAGATATGTACTGATATCTTCCACCGCTTTGTTGCTCAGGATTATAGGGTTTATACTTATTAACCGCATCAAATAAGGCATTTGTAAGCAGATTGCCAATCAGACGGTAACCTGCTGCTGTAAAATGCACACGATCGGTTTGTGCCAACTTGGCCTTTCTCCATTTGTCCATCGACTTCAGGCCACCCATCACTTCAAATTGATCCCAAACCGCACCATCGGTCTCCTTGGCCATTCGGTAGAATACTTCGCGTACAACGGCACCATTAGGATTAACCACATACTTCCTACGACTTTTACGAATATAGCTATCGTTGTTTGTAATGAAAAGAAATGCACAGTCAGGATTGACCGAGCGAACCGAATCAACCAATTGAAGATATTTTTGACGGAATGCCACAGTATCAAAATCAGTGGGGACCGCATCATTGATTCCAATGCCAAACACTACCAAATCGGGGTGTAACAGCCGCAAATCACGTGTAAAATGAGTACATTTCAAATAGTCAGCCAACGAAGCGCCATTCACCCCAATGGAATGATAGCTGAACCCGGAATGACCATTCCCAAGATAGATGCCATTAATTGTAAAACTTTGGTTTATCTCGCATGGAATCAGTATCGAAAAAGAATCGGTCGGACGTTCAAGATTGAATACATAGCGTTCACTATAACGGTCAATATATGAAGGCTCTCTTACAAGACCATCCAAAGAAATTCGAGGTACAACTTTCTGCGGAGATGAGCCAATAATCACTACCCTTTGAGTCGCATAATCAACCCTTGGCTCATTCATCACCACCTGCACCTCCGTCACAGTGTCAAAGGCTGTCACAGCAATGCCACAAAGACCGAGAGTGCAATCAAGTTCCTTGAAAACATTTCTCGTAAGACGCACTTTCTGAGGACAATGAATCTTATAATCAGCCGGATTATTGCATTTTGCTGCAGCCGAATACGGAAAAACCATACCTCGATTAGCTACCAGCTGCGGATATGAAGTCAGGATATTGCACCGAATTGTATTCGGCAAGGAGCCCGCCTGTACGTGCGAACTACCTATATGAACAATATTCAAGTTCCCTTGGTGTGTTTTTTCAATACGATGCCACTTTTCAAACAGTCGCTTCATAGTCAGCGAAGTGCTATCAAAATGCAACACATTATATTCATATTTGATAAAATCGTACTGTGGTAATTCTATCGGCTTTAATTGGGCAAAACCAGGTAAAAAAATTGAAATAGCAATCAGCAAAATCGGAAATCTCCTCATTCTTTCTCCTCCTTGTTCATTTTCATTTTTTTCTTCAAACAATACAGACTATAACTATTCTGGAAAGCAGTTGCCAAACGGTCCCCCATCAAGTCTGCTCCACGCTGCGAAAAATGTATATAGTCCTGACCTGCCAATCCTTGACGGTTCCATTCTGGCATTGAATTGAGTCCTCCCATAGCATGGTAAATACTCCAGTATGCAGCATGATGCTTTAGGGCTGTAACAGCCAAACTATCTATCAACTCTGGTATTACTGGATAAGTCCGCATCTCTCCATTGATGCGCGTACTCATGTCCGACGGCCCAATGAATAATATTCGCGCCTTGGGACAACACTGATGCAAATGGTCAATCTGCTTACCAATAGAATTGCAATAGGCAGAAATAGATTGTCCCGGATGGAGGTATGGCACCGAATTTCCACCGAACTGCATAATAATCAATCCAACATTCATGTCAGTGTATGCTCTTATTAACAACTCTTCATTTACTAATGTGAACTGCTGACCCGAACAACCACGCATGGGTACATTGTCTACCGCCACACCGTCGCCATCGTCAACCATGATGCCATACATATCAGCATATCCATTAACCTTCAGCCGTATCGATTCTGTGGTTGAGTCAGTGAAGAACATTGCCTTCGACCTACCCGTGCCATCGAAATGTGGTAAAAACGTAGTTCCAGCCTTAACATCCATCAAAGAAATGTCCATGGTGTCACCCAACCTATTGTAAAGCACACCTATCTTTGAAAAATGCTTTACACGGTCATCAACCCAACTTTGAGTGGCAGCCTTGATGCTTACTGTAGCTTGTCCATGCAGTCTAAAACTCTGCATCATCGGGCCGTAGTTACCACTACTACGCACCACCGTGCTATCACCAAATGAAGACAGGTGCGTCAAGTTACCTGTACAGTATTGACTTACAGCGTATGTCGGGATGATAGTCCTGAACGGTATCAAACCTGGACCACCACCGCCAAATGTCTCCTGCATATAGCTACGTAACTGTGATGAAATACGGTCCATTTCAATCTGCGAATCACCGTAATGCACTACACGTACCGTCTGGTGGGATTCACGTGCATTTTCGGCTTCAATCCAAAAGGGATCAAAATAGTCCTCTTTTGGTAACCAAAACCTCAACTCGCTACTATCGACCAAAAACTGATACCATGCAATCGAATCCCTCAACTGAAGCATCTCCTGCGACTCGGTAGTCGTTTCCAAATCAATGTTTTTGTGCTCTGGCTTTTCAATAAGCGAATGTAGTTGAGGAAAACGCAAATGTATCTTTCCTATAGAAATACCATCCTTTGGAAATGCTACTCCTATAATAAGTAACAATCCCAAAACTATGGCCAAAAACAGTACAACACTGCGGGGCTTCATTTCTTTTCTAAAGCATCGATGCGTTTAACAATTTGATCGATGTTTCGTAACAGAATCTCAATCTTCTTACGTTTATTGGATTCCGAAGCTGGTGTTCCAAAAATGACTGAGTTCGATGGAAAAGAGCGGGTCACTCCACTCTGTGCTCCTATTGTAACATGGTCGCCAATATTAATATGTCCAACGATTCCAGCCTGGCCAGCAATGATACATTCTTCTCCAATATGGCAACTTCCAGCAACACCAACTTGGGCTGCCATAGCCGTATTCTGTCCTATCACCACATTGTGAGCCACTTGACAGAGATTATCCACCTTCACACCTTGACGAAGAATTGTTGAACCCATCGTTGCACGGTCGACGCAGGTATTGGCACCCACTTCGACATTGTCCTCAAGCACCACATTACCAATCTGGTCAATTTTATCCCATTTTCCATCTCCGGCAGGGGCAAAACCGAATCCATCAGCCCCAATTACAGCACCAGCATGCAAAATACAATTACGACCGATTTCAACACCCTCATACACCTTCACTCCAGCATACAGAATTGTGTCGTCCCCAATCTTACAATTATCACCGATATATACATTGGGATAAATCTTCACGTTGTTGCCAATCTGAGAGTGTCGACCTATAACGGCATATTGTCCGATATAGCAGTCCTTGCCCACCTTCGAGCCACGCCCTACATGACTCTTCCATGAACGACCTTTAGGTGGTTTGCTTCGCTCGTTGAAGAAATGAAGCAGGCGAGCCACTGCCATATAGGGGTTCTCCACACGTATAAGTGTCGAATTGACTGGATGTTCTGGCATGAAATCATTGCGCACTATAACAACCGAGGCTTCACGCTCATAAATATAATGGGTATATTTCGGATTGCCTAAGAAAGTGATTCCACCCTCTTCTCCTTCCTCGATTTTGCAAGGTTTCCATACTTTAACATTCTCATTGCCTTCGACGGTACCTTTAACCAATCGAGCAAGCTCTTTCGCTGTATATTGCATGTCCTATTCTTGAAATTCAATTGTTCCACGTTGCCGTGTGATGTGCAAATTTTCCAATCGTTGGTCACTCACAAATCCATCGCCGTATGTTATTCGTTGCCCATTAACCGAACGCACTGGATGATTACTGAATATTAAATCTTCGTCCGATTTCCAAGTGATATCTTTTAGGTAAATTGTATCTCCATGAACATAATCTATCACCACCACACTATCGCGGGCCTTCATTATGTTTCTATCGTCGAACGAAATGGCATATCTCGCTTCTATTGAAGTCCTGACTTTGCCATCGTCATCAAAGAAACATAATTTTGCTCCTTTGGGATACACCGTTTTAGTTTCGGGCTTATGATATTGTAGTATCATTGGGGATTTCAGCTCCAACTGCAACTTTCCATATTCGCTTCGACGAATATAAGCTTCTGTCAGTTGCTGGTCAGGCTGATTTTTCTTGCTAAACCGGTCGATAGACTCCATATCGTTACTGCACGATGCAACGAAAAAAAACAGAAGTATAGAGGCACACACTCTTGTGCCTCTATACCCTGTTGTAATTCTTTGTGTTCGGGAATTCACCCTATACCACTTATCTTGTTCTGACAGTGGTTGATTCTCCAATCCAACCCGGAATGGTGAAACGCTGTCCGTTTACCAGTCCAGCCATGAAGGCATCCTCTTGTTTGGGGAAATGAGCCGAGTATCTACCGATAAGGCTGTTGCAAGCCTCAACATTTTCGGGCGAAGGATCGACACTCTTGGAGCGCTGCAGTTTGTCTACAGCTGCCCAATAGGCACTACGGCCACCCACATTGTCCTCCGATGCCGAACCGGTGCTGGATGCGTAGAGCATGGCAATCATGCGGTAAGGCTCACCTTTGGTCATATCGGCCTCAGCAGCATTGTTGTATGCCGAACGTGCTGCACTGTAGCTCTTCATTCCGTTGTAAGCGTGACCAAGATAGAGATAAGCAATATATTTATCCTTAGCCGACACTCCCTTGACTGCATCGCTTAGGTACTCAACAGCTTTCGAGTACTGCTTCTTCGAGAGGCACATCTGACCCATCAGCATGGCAGTGGAGGCACTAGGCTCCAAGCGGTAGAGGTTCTCTGTGGCCTGGAAGAACAAAGGCTGGTCGGTGCAGCGTTTACGCTTCATGATACCGGTAATTTTTTTCAGCAGGTCAACATTCTCGGGGTCTGCATCGAACTTCTTGCCATAGATGTCCACCAACTGTTCGCAACTTGCATAGGGTGAGAATGCAGCCTCGACACCGGCAATATAGCCACGTATGGTAGCGGCCTTCACGCTGTCAGCAGCATTCTTCTGAAGCTCAGCCTCCAACTTGTCGCTGGCAATGTCATAGTTGTCGACCACCAAAGTGGGCTCGGCAAAACCGGCACGAACATAGTTGATAGTAGCTTCCATATATTTCACAAGATAGCCTGCCTCAAGCTCATCACCCATGTTTACAGCCTCTGAATAAAGAGCATAATAATCTTTCAGACCCTCGTCTTTCTTCAGGTTTTCCAACTCCATTGCCTTAGTAGCAGTGAACTTGGCCGCCTCGCCATAATTGGCAATACGGATATCATACATGTGCATCAACTCAGCAATCAAAGTGTCGCGCTCGGCAGCAGTCTGGGCCTTCGAAATTTTAGTCTTCAGAATGTTGGCACCGTTGATGTAGAGGTTTTTACTCTGGCGAGGACAGTTGGAAACGATAGTCTTCCAGTAAGGATAAGCTTCTTCCAAATAGCGGCTATCTTTCGAAGCCTTCCACTGTTTGACATCTTCCTGATAGAGCGACACCGATTCCAGCGTGGCCTGCATCACATCGTCGTCGCATCCCCAATCGCGTGTTTGTGCCGTAGCAGCGAAACTCATCGCCGTCAGGCAGATTCCCATGGTGAGTGTTTTGATTGTTTTCATTGCTATAATTATTTTTTTTTGTTATCTGTTAGTTTAGTGCTCCAAAAAGCGTTTTTCTTGCTATTAATTGTATTTGCGTTTTACAAACCAACGCTCACAGCTACTCACAGCTATACCGAATGTCACACTGTTGCGCTGCACCACATCGGTCGTACCCAGACTGCTATAACCCACACTAAGAGTAAGCAGCGAACGGCCTTTACGCATCGGCAAAGTCATTCCTGCTCCTATACCCCACTCGTCCATTCTGTGTTCCAGTCCGTTCAGATGCAAGTAAGTTACACCATTTTGCATGTGAGCTCCCACGCTCCAACTAATGCGTCCAACATATTTGGCTGCATCCATATTGCCTATCTTCTCGAATCCGACAGCATAACGGCTATAGGGTCCATAACTGAGTGCAGATGCACCGAAAATCGAATGAAGTGGATTCTCGGTGTATTTGATATCGTTCCATTTTGCAAACGTGGCATCAACCGCCACTTTCCACTGATTGTTGCGTTCAAAGCTAAGACCAATGCCAAAAGTGTGCGACAACTTAAGGTTGCTTTCAAACTCTGGATCTTCGCCCGGCAAAGGGAACACGGTGTCGACCAAACTTTCGTCACTCGAATGGTAGGTATAAATCATGGCAAGGTCGTCCACATCCATGGAACGGTAAGGCTTATACACCAAGCCTGCCACCATCGTGTACTTTTCACCTATCGGTTGCCAGTACTGCACTCCCAAATCAAACACTAAATTATGTACCGAGGTCTGTTTGTAGCGGCGTTTGTTCATGTAGAACGTGGAATCATTTCCCATAAACTTATACGAAATGGCACGCTGCACACGGCCGGTCAGGTAATTTATATTGAAACCGGCCTGCAGACGCTGTCCTTCTTTGCCATTGCCAATCAGATTAAAAGCGCTTCCAAAAAACACTTGGCTCACTCCACCTGTGCCATCATAAATAGTCTTCACCGTACCGAAATCATCGCCCGTCTGCTGCGATACCGACTCATAGTCAACTTGGCTGTAAGGCATCAAACCTGCAGCCACCTTCCACCAACGAGTCACCGGCATGGCCACTGCCAAATAGCCAAGATTACCATCGGCATCGGACTGTTTCTCATTACCGGCACGAAGACGGCTTACCTGAATGTTCATACCCATGTCGAACACAAAACTCTCCATCTGGACAGATGCATACGAAGCAGGGTTGAAGGGATTGACATAATTATTGCCTGCCATGGTATATACCGCTCCTCCCATACGAGTAGCCATCGGCATATTGAATGGCAGTTCGCTGCTACCGACACCGAATTGCGAAAGCGGCATATTGAAACCGTTCTGTGCCTCGGCATTCAGATTCAGCAAACCTATCAAACCTGCTAAAACTATTATCAGTCTCTTATTTCTCATTGTTTATCATTATCTCGTTCAAACCAATCATAGTCAAGTTGGGCTGCAATTCCCAACCCGAAGCACCGGCTGCAGTCAAACGGTCGGCATCGCCACCGGTCAGTGTCACCACCAATCCAGGCGCTTTCTGTTTATACAACGCCACAAAACCGCCCAAGGCCAGCATGGTGGCACCCAACGTACCGGCAAGGATGCTCTCCTCGGTAGTACGTCCAAGCACTGGGGCTTTATTTACCCCTCTGATATCTATTAACGGAAGTTTCGCCGTAAAAGTATGCAATGCTTGTAAATTCATCTGCAAACCCGGCATGATAGCCCCGCCGTGATAAACTCCCTCGGCATCGAGAAAGTCGACAGTGATGCAGGTACCGGCATCGACAATCAAACAAGGCTTTCCTCCATAAAGCGACCAAGCACCGCAGGCTGCCGCTATACGGTCGGCACCCAGCGTGGCAGGTGTCTTGTAATCAAGACGTATTGGGAGCGAAGTATCGGCCGTAATCAACGGAATGTCATACACCGTGTCGGGCAACGCACCGCTGACACAGGCCAACACAGCCTCTGCCTCGGTCAGCTTGTCGGTAGGCAGATCGTAACCATGTTCAAGCATCGTGCGGCCTTCAAAGGTAGCCCATTTCACAGCTGTATTCCCTATGTCCAACGTCAGGTTCATTCTTTTGTCTCCTCCTTGTGGGCATTACCCTTCTTGTTGAACATATTCATCGCGCGGTCGGGGCCTTGCGTGGCAAAGCAACGCACCATCTCGCATGCATCATTGATAACTGGTTCAAGCAACGACGTCTCCTCGGCCGTAAACTGACCGAGCACATAGTCAATCTGGTGACCACGGCTGAAATGACTACCCACGCCGACACGCAGACGGCAATAATTCTGCGTGCCGAGCATAGCCTCAATGTCGCCCAAGCCATTATGGCCTCCGCCCGAACCCTGCTTCTTCATCCGCATGGTACCCACTTCCAAAGCAATATCGTCGACTACCACCAATAGATTCTGCAGCTCAATCTTCTCGGCCTGAAGCCAATACTTTACAGCCTTGCCGCTGAGGTTCATATAGGTGGTAGGTTTGATAAGCACCAGCGTGCGGCCTTTGTAGCGCACCTCGGTGCGGTAGGCATGGCGCTCAAGACTCCAACAGGCCTCTCCCTCTTTGGCCAACGCATCAACCACCATAAAACCCGCATTGTGGCGTGTCCCCTCATATTCGGAACCCACATTGCCCAGTCCCACTATCAGATATTTCGCCATCGGGTCGTCTGTTTCGGTCGTTGTACTGTTTTTATGTTCTGGTTTACAGAACGATAATATCCATTCCTTCAGTTTCATCATGCCTGATTGAAACTGCAAAAATACAAAAAAAAGCCGAACCATTGGTCCCTTTTTTAATAAACTATCTTAATAAGACAACAAAAAAAGGACGCGAACCCCGTGCAAGGGTCCGCGTCCCACCTAAATAAACTTTATGAAAAAATTACTTCTCGCGGATTATATTGCCATGGTCCTTCACAATCATGCGGAGCCACTCGTCGCGATACTTGGGCTGCATCGGGAAAACGGCCTGACCGGTAGCAGTGCGCTCGAACTTGCCATTCTTCTCCTTCTTGACGTTGCCGTCCATATATTTGACCAGCAGGTAGTGGTCGAGGTTGGTCCACTCCTTCATCATGCGTTCTGCGGCACGATTACTGAAATCGTTGAGTTGACGGGTCAAAGCCTCGCCTTCGCTCTGCTTGGCACGCTGGTCGAACTTCTGCACATCGCTGATATAGGTCTCTTCCAGCTTGTTCTGCACTTTCTGGAGGTCCTTGATCATGTCGCTGTAGCGGCTGTAGACGAAGTTGGTCACACGGTTGAAGAGCCAGAAAGCGGCGGTCTCGCTGTAAGTCAGCATATCGCCGTTGCCTTGACGGAAACAGACGGGGATTTCAGTAATACCGCAATACATGGGGCAATAGACGGTCGAGTAGGTGTCGTCAACACCAAACCAGAGTATTCCACCAACCTTGGCAGGCAGCCAGCTGCGGCATTGGGCCACAAACGAGAAGCCGGTCTGTTGAGTCGAGGTGGCACGCTCGTGGATATAGGTATGGCCATCCACCTCGAATCCCATCGGACGCCAACGGTAGGGGCAGTTAAAGGGACCGCCACCAAGGTCTTTGCTCATGTCCATGCTGGTACCCTCATAGTGGTCACGCATCAGATTCATAGCCTCGTGCACATCGATTTTGTGGTCGGGCTGTATCCAAAGGGGCATGCGCTCGGCTTTGGCATCGCCCATGGCATATTTCTCGTAGCGCTGCATACCCGAAGCCACGCGGTTGAACATGGCATAGACGCGGGCATCGCAACCACGCAGACCGCTGAAAGTAAGCGGAGCATAGGTGTCGGCAAACGAGAAGTCGGCATCCGTACCATCATACCAACCGCAAGCGCGGGCATAGGTAATCACTTCGCTGCTGTAGACGCACTCCACTTCGGGCTCGAACAGGTAGTCGAGGTGGGCGCTGCTGATAGTCTTGTGCAGACCCTTGCCTTTAGCCTTCTTGAACTTCTTGTCCTCCTGGGGGAACTGGGTGATACGGGCCTGATTGGCATGGCCGCTCACATAGCCGTCGGGAATGCGGCGAGCCACCCACACGGCACCGTCGGTATATTTGTATTTCAGCTTCTTGGCCAAGTCTTCCTTCACTGTGCCGGGGCGTTTGCCGATAAGTTCAAGAATCCACACCTCGTTGGGGTCGCAGATGCTGAAGCTCTCACCCTCACTGTGGTAGGGATAATCCTTCATGAAACCAGCCAATACCTGGATGGCCTCGCGGGCGTTCTTGGCACGCTGCAGGGTGAGGTAGATATAGCTGCCGTAGTCGATACCACCCTCAATCTCCTTGGCCAGCTCCTCGCGGCCGCCATAGGTCGTCTCGCCGATAGCCAGCTGGTGCTCGTTCATGTTGCCCACCACGCTGTAGGTGCGGGCCACCTGCGGAATCTGGATAAGCTTGGTACCGCTGTCCCAATCAACCACCTGGAACATAGTGCCGGCAGGATACTCGGCCGCCTTGCGGTAGTAGAGCTCGCCGTACAGCGTGTGGCTGTCGGCGGCATAGGTAATCATGGTGCTGCCGTCCTTGGTAGCGCCCTTGGTGAAAAGGAAATTGGTGCAGGCATCGGCCACCGAGCCGACGGTCAGGGCTGCGGCAAACAGTCCCACTGCAATGATTCTGTTAAATTTTCTCATGTTATTTTAATTAATTATTATTCAAAAAATCGGGGCAAAGATACGAATTTTTATTCACATGGCGAGAAAAAAGTGACGGGTGGCATTTCCTTGCCACCCGTCGTCTGGGTGTGACCCTGCTGCGATTCGAACGCAGGACCTACTGCTTAGAAGGCAGTTGCTCTATCCAGCTGAGCTACGGGGCCATCTCTGGTCGGGGCACCCAGATTCGAACTGGGGATCTCCTGCTCCCAAAGCAGGCGCGATAACCGGGCTTCGCTATGCCCCGTGGGTTATCATTAAAAAAGACGCCTTGCGGGGCGTCTTTTGGCGGAGAAGGGGGGATTCGAACCCCCGGTACCCTAATCGAGTACGACAGTTTAGCAAACTGTTGGTTTCAGCCACTCACCCACCTCTCCGTGGTTTTCGATTTGACTAAAAGCGCTGCTTTTTCTCTCTCGAAAAGCGGTGCAAAATTACAAACATTTTCCAAACTGGCAAAATTTTTTTCAAATTAAAAAACGAAAAATCAAATTTGAAATTGGTTGTCAGCATTTTGTGTGTATTTTTTATTCCAACTATCAAGTCTTCGGTTCCTGTTTTTCATCTTCACTTACATCCCTCCTGAGGCGAAAAAAAGTTTTTTCGTGGAGTTTACCTCAACCTCGCATCGACGAAAAAAGGCAGCAGGAGATAACCTCCTGCTGCCAAAGTTTATAGTGTCTCGTAGAGGCTATCTCACCACCACAATCTTCCTTGCCGGATGGTTACCCACCTTGATCAGGTAGGCACCCGAGGACGCCACGTCGAACCTTATCGTGCCCAGGTCGTTCCTCTTCACGGCCAGCACGCGTCCGTTCACGTCGTACAGCGCCACCTGGCCGTCGAAATCACCCTCCACTACAATCTGCGACCCCGTGGCATAGACTGTGTAGCTTACCGTCGCCACGTCGTCCACACCCACGCTGTCGTGGATATAGACGGTATCATGGATATAGACGGTATCGGTCAGATAGAGCGTATCCCACAGGTAGAGCGTGTCGGTCAGGTAGTTGTCCACCACAATCGTATCCGTCACGGTCAACGTGTCGGTGATATAGTTGTCGACCACAACGGTGTCGGTCTGGATTAACACCGTTGTGTCATAGATGTAGTTGTCCACAACGACGGTGTCGGTCTGATAGACATACTCCGTATTAACGATGGTGTCGTAGATGTAGTTGTCCACCACCGTCGTGTCGTGCACATACTCGGTCAGGTACAGCGTGTCGGCGGCGATGATGGTGGTGTCGTGGACGTATTCCGTCAGGGTCACCGTGTCGTACACCGTTGTGGTATCATAAATATAATTATTTACAACCATTGTATCGTATAGCGTCAGTGTATCAACTATCACCGTTGTATCGTGAACATACTCGGTCATTGTCAAGGTATCGAGCACCACAGTTGTGTCATGCACGTATTCGGTCAGCGTCAAGGTGTCGAGTATCACCGTTGTATCATGTACGCTGATATAGGTGGTATCGTGAACTGGCACAAAGACATCTACATAAGTGGTATCGTGGACATATACATTGGTATAAGTGGTATCGTGGACCGGAACATAGGTGGTATCATGAACATCCACATAAGTGGTATCGTGAACAGGGACATAGGTTGTATCGTGGACATACACATTAATATAAGTGGTATCGTGGACCGGCACGTAGGTGGTGTCATGAACGTCGATATAGGTGGTGTCGTGCACATCGACATACAAAGTATCATACAGCACAACGGTGTCTTGTAAGGTGAACAAAGCCTGTAGCACAGTGTCGGAGGTGACGGTGAGAGTATAGGGGTTGTCAGTCACACCATTGCTCCAGCTGAGGAAGATATTATTTCCTGATGGAATGGCTGTAATGGTGGCCGTAGTACCATAGGGGACCGTGTTGCCACCCAATACAGAACCCATGGCGTTGGCGGCTGTGGCAGTGACTGTGAAGCTGTCGATGGCAAAGATGGCGGTGAGCGTTGTATTGCCGTTCAGCACCAGCGTGTAGGGGTTCTGCGTGCTGCCATTGCTCCAGCGGACAAAGTGGTAATGCTCCTCGGTGGCAGTGGCGCTGACGGTGGCCGTGTTGTTGCCGCAAGTGGGATAGGTATCTACGGTAGCAATGCCGTGTTCGGCATTCACCGTAATTTGCGGAGTACCAAGTGCACTCAAGTTTGTGAACTGACTCCAAAAACTTGACGCTTGATAGGCGGCTAATGAATTACAGGGCACAATAATAATCGTGTTTAAAATACAAGGATCGGGTGAATAGGAATTAATCATAGTCGGAGGAACCTCGCTGGTTAATTGAACAGTATCCCAAAATGGTCCGTAAGGGTCTCCAAAAGGACCTGCACCCAATATCGTTGTCGAATTAATTATCAATTTATTACAGTGACATAAACCATCTCCAAACTCAATAACAGAACTTGGCACAACAAATGTATTAAAATCACATCCTGCAAAGGCACTGGATCCTATTTTCAAAACACCTTCAGGGAGGATGGTGTTATTACAACCCTGAATTACTACTCCCATATTGTTAATAATAGCATTGCAGTTGTCGCGACTATCATAATACGGATTATTTGGATCAACGACAATGGATGTTAGAGAACCACCTGAACATATGCCAGCAGTACCATATATGCCACTTATATCGTTTACAGATGCAGGAATAAATAATGACGTAAATGGGTTACCGCCCAAACATCCTTCCCCAAGGTGTTGAATGGAGTCATTCAAGGTAATATTAGTGATGTTGGATGAACGTAATGCACCATATTCTATCCGTTGAACAGAGGGTGGTAGCACAACATCACCCAAACAACATCCGCTTAGTGCGTAAGGTCCAATAAATCGTAGCGAGTTTGAGAAAGTAACGCTTAATAAATATGTGCAATTCTGAAAAGCACAACCTCCTATACTGTCTACAGTATTGGGCATTACAACAGAAGTAATTGGACAACCAGAAAAAGCATAAGAGCCCACAGCTCGTAGTATATAATTTGTTTCATTAAACAACACAGTGTCAGGTAACACCAATGCTCCCATGGGCAATGGGTTAGTACCCCATGAATCGATTGCAGACCTTGGGTCAAACCATGGTTCATCTCCAATTAGTGCATCATTTGGATAAGTGACCTTTACATAATGGTTGACCGGATCAATAATTGTATAATACAATGTCTGACCCGACGGCGCTATTGCCGAGAAATCATAGGCAAAAGCATTCTGCCCCATCGCCATTAAGGCGGCAAATAAAAGGAATAGTTTTTTCTTCATGATGTTTATTGTTAAAATGTTAATATTTCCGTTCAATAAACACATAAAAAAGAAGCGCGGGTCAAGTCGATTTGCTTATCCCGCTTATCTGGCCTTCGCATTGCCTTTGACTACAGAATAAGCAATGCCGAAGCCCACGCATATTGATATACTGCTCGTATACCAACCCATGGACGATGAACATTGCGTCATTGCGGTAGTCATTAGAAGTTGCGAAGTTCGATAAGCCGCAGATAAACGCCGTTACAACGTCTTTCTTATATGTCTGCCGACCGCCACCTTGGTGGCGAAACGACGCTGCAAAGATACATAAAATTTCGGAAATAGACACAACAAATGAAAAAAAACTCTCACACACTGCTGCCCGAGCCGGATGAATGGTCGTTTTTTTGCCGTTTGCTATTGAAAGATATCCCCTACGGGGAAAACAAATTACGCCGTTTGGCATTTGATATTGAAAGAAAACCCCTACGGGGTATTTTTGTGGCCGTCCGATTGTTAGGCGTTTGCTATTGAAAGATATCCCCTACGGGGAAAACCAATTACGCCGTTAGGCGTTTGCTATTGAAGGAAATCCCCTACGGGGAAAACCGATGGTTCATTTCGTTGGCGGTTCTATTGAAAGATATCCCTTACGGGGAAAAACAAATTACGCCGTTTGGCATTTGCTATTGAAAGAAATCCCCTACGGGGTATTTTTTGTGGCCGTCCGATTGTTAGGCATTTGCTATTGAAAGAAATCCCCTACGGGGAATTCGATGGTTTATTTCGTTGGCGGTTCTATTGAAAGGTATCCCCTACGGGGAAAAACAAATTACGCCGTTTGGCATTTGCTATTGAAGGAAATCCCCTACGGGGAAATCCGATGGTTCATTTCGTTGGTGGTTCTATTGAAAGGTATCCCCTACGGGGAAAAACAAATTACGCCGTTAGGCGTTTGCTATTGAAGGAAATCCCCTACGGGGAAAACCGATGGTTCATTTCGTTGGTGGTTCTATTGAAAGATATCCCCTACGGGGAAAAACAAATTACGCCGTTTGGCGTTTTCTTTCAATAGCAGGTGCCTATAACACAAATCTCATTTTTACGCCGTTAGGCGTTTTCTTTCAATAGCCGAGACATTGCCGGTCTCGTCGCCCCGACGCTCGCCCGCTGTTCTGCCGTTGTTCACTCGTTGTTCAGTCAAACACTGAACAACGACTGAACAACAACCGAACAACTGCTGAACAACGGAATAATTGCTTTCAAACCACCCCCAAAAACTTAGCCGCCGCAGGCGGGAAAGGCCTGCGGCGGCGTAAGACAAAGCCCAGTAGGGCAATAGTTATTTGCGTTTCGCCTGGTTGGCGACGCTTTGCATCTTGGCGGCGATGACCTCAGGGTCGCCAAGGAAGCGGTCCTCCACAAGGTTCATCTTCTCGTCGAAGGTGAACACATAAGGCACGGCGGTGGGCAGGTTGAACTTGATAATCTCCTCGTTGCTCATGCCTTTGAGTTCCTTGACGATGCCGCGCAGCGAGTTGCCGTGGGCCACCACCATGAGGGTGTTGCGGTTCTCGAAGGCAGGCAGGATGGTGCCGCGGTAGTAGGGCATCAGGCGCTCGATGGTGTCTTTCAGGCTTTCGGTGAGGGGGATGAGGTTGTCGGGAATCTCGTTGTAGCGCGGATCCATACGTGGGCTGCGCTCGTCGTGCAGGTCGAGTGCCGGGGGCTGCACGTCGAACGAGCGGCGCCAGAGCAATACCTGCTCATCGCCATACTTGGCGGCGGTGTCGGCCTTGTTCAATCCCTGGATGGCGCCGTAGCTCTTCTCGTTCAGGCGCCAGCTTTTCTGCACCGGAAGCCAGTCCATATCCATGGCATCGAGAATCTCATTAAGCGTTTTGACGGCACGTTTCAGGTAGGAGGTGAAGCAGAGTTCGGGGCGGTAGCCCTCGGCTTTGAGCAGTTTGCCAGCCTCGTAGGCCTCCTTGATGCCGGCCTCGGTCAGGTCGACATCGGTCCAGCCGGTGAAAAGATTGAGTTTATTCCATGCGCTTTCGCCATGGCGTACTAAAATTAATGTCTTCATTTTTTTTGTTTTTTCTTTTCTTTTTCTTTTTTCTCTTTCTCGTCCCACTTGGCGGTGATAGTCTTCACCTCGCCCTGCGGGAAGGGTCCCTGCGGGAATTTTTCTTTACGGGCGAGGTAGGCGATAACCAAACCGCCCACGATGAAGGGGATGCTGAGCAGCTGTCCCATGTTGAGCGCCATGCCGGCCTCGAAATCGACCTGGTCGTCTTTCACAAACTCGATCAGCAACCGGGCGCCGAACAATGCCACCAGCCACCAGCCAAAAAGGCTTCCGGTGCGGAACTTGCCTTTCTTCAGCACATAGAACAGCAGGCTGAATCCGAAGATGAGGAAGTAGGCCAGCGACTCGTAGAGCTGTGTGGGATGCTTGGGCACAGTCTCTCCCTCGCGCTCGAAGACAAAGCCCCAAGGCAGCGTAGTCTCGACACCGTATATCTCGCTGTTGAACAGGTTGCCCAGACGAACAAAAGCGCCGCCGAGGGCCACCACAATCACCAGCCGGTCGAGGAACCACCAGGCATTGAGATTATACTTGCGTTGATAGAGCCACAAAGCCGTCACAATGCCGATAGCGGCACCGTGGCTGGCCAGTCCCTGGAATCCAACGAAGCGTCCGCCATGGAAAGGCCAGAAAATCTCGGTCCAGTGGGCCGAGGTAAGGAAATAGTCGGGCTCGTAGAATAGGCAATGGCCCAGTCGGGCACCCACCAGCACAGCCAAAAAGATGTAGACCAGCAGGCTGTCGAGGTAGTTGCTGCGCACCTTCTCGCGCTTGAACATCCACGAGATAATCCAGTATCCCAGCAGGAATGCTATGAGGAAGCAAAGCGAATAGTAGCGCAGATCGAAGACCCCGAGATGCAGCATCACGGGATCGACGTTCCAATGTATTGCGTTAATCAACATTATTACTTGGCATAATTAATCGCGCGGGTCTCGCGGATAACGGTCACCTTGATCTGGCCAGGATAGGTCATCTCGCTCTGAATCTGGCGCGAGAGGTCGTAGCTGAGCTTGGTGGCTTCGGCATCGTTCACCTTGTCGGCACCGACGATGACACGCAGTTCGCGGCCAGCCTGGATGGCGTAGGTCTTCACCACTCCGGGGTATGACATAGCCATTTCCTCGAGCTTGTTCAAGCGGTTGATGTAGGCTTCCACCACCTCGCGACGGGCACCGGGGCGGGCACCGCTGATAGCGTCGGCCACCTGGATGATGGGGCTGATGAGGTTGGTCATCTCCATTTCATCGTGGTGCGAACCGATGGCGTTGCACACATCGGGATGCTCCTTGTACTTCTCGGCCAGCTGCATACCGAAAATGGCGTGCGGCAGCTCGGGGTCGGTCTCGGGCACCTTGCCGATGTCGTGCAGCAGACCGGCACGCTTGGCCAGCTTGGGATTCAAGCCCAGCTCCGAAGCCATCGTGGCAGCCAGGTTGGCCACCTCGCGGCTGTGCTGCAGCAGGTTCTGGCCATAGGAGGAACGGTATTTCATGCGACCCACCATGCGCATCAGCTCATGGTTCATGTTCAAGATGCCGAGGTCGATGCAAGTACGCTTACCCACCTCGTTGATTTCCTGTTCAATCTGGCGACGGGTCTTGGCCACCACCTCCTCGATGCGGGCAGGGTGGATACGGCCGTCGGTCACCAGCTTGTGCAGCGACAGACGTGCAATCTCGCGGCGCACGGGGTCGAAGCCGCTGATGATAATAGCGTCGGGCGAATCGTCGATGATAATTTCCACGCCGGTCAGGCTTTCGAGGGTGCGGATGTTGCGGCCCTCACGACCGATGATGCGACCTTTCACCTCCTCGTTCTCGAGGTTGAACACGCTGACCGTGTTCTCGATGGCGCTCTCCGTGGCGGTACGCTGAATGCTCTGGATAACAATCTTCTTTGCCTGCTCGTTGGCCGTGATTTTGGCCTCTTCGACGATATCCATAATCATGGTGCTGGCTTCGGCACGGGCCTCCTCGGTCATAGTGTCGACCAGCTGCTGCTTGGCCTCGTCGGCAGTCATACCGGCAATGTGCTCCAGTTTGTCGACGCTCTCCTTGTAGACCTTCTCGACCTCGGCCTGACGCACGTGCAGGGCCTCGATTTGCTTGTTCAGGTTGTCGCTCACGCCTTTCAGCTCGTTGTTCTTCTTCTGCAGCTCGTCCACTTTCTGGGCGAGGGTCTGCTCGCGCTGCTTCAGTTTGTTCTCGGCATCGCGCATCTTGTTGTTCTGCTCGTTGACGCGTTTCTCGTGTTCGCTCTTCAGCTGCAGATACTGCTCCTTGGCCTGCAGGATTTTGTCTTTCTTGATAATCTCGCCTTTCTCCTCGGCATCTTTCAGCACCTGTTGGCTCTTGGCGAGCAGTTTGTTACGCAGCGCACCCGTGGTCAGCCAGATGCCTGCACCTGCGCCGACGGCCACGCCCAATATGATCCATAATGCTACCATAGTGTGTGATTGTGTGTGTTTTTGTGGGAACCGCAGCTGCCATCGAACAACGACATGTAGTATCTTGATAAAAAATCCTGCATCCCGACCCGCCAAGAGTTATGGTAAACTCTGAAACTATAGGATTTGAGCGCCGGGCGTATCAGCCATACAACCTACCCGCCCCTGAGCCGACTCGGTTTGTAAATGGTGTTGAGTTTACAAACTGTTTTGGGTCGGATGCAGGATTTGCTCCAACACGCTGTCGATGGTCTGCAACCTCTGTGCGAGGTCGGTGTCCTTGTATCGCAGCGAGCCCTGTATCTTTGTCAGTTGAGTAATCTGTGTCAATGCCACCATTGCCAGCAAATCCTGGTGATCGTTGTAGGCATACTGCCGCCCATAGCTCTTGGCCTGACTGTCGATAGCCTCCGCCGCCTTGCGCAATGCCTCCTCATCCTCCGCGGCGACGCGAAGCTTGTATGTCCGTCCGAGTATGTTCACCGATGCCGATACTGTCTCCATTTCTTTCAACTATTTGTTTTCAACGTCTCCAGACTCCTGTCAATGGCACGAATCATCTGATTAATCTTGAGTTTTATCTCAGCACTGTCGTTTTTTTCCGACAACCTGTTCCCTAATTTGATTATTTTGTTCTCTTCGTTTAAACTATTTATTAATATATCTTTGTTTTTCAACGCTTCTTTTAGCTCACGGCACTCGTCCTCCTGTTGCGACACCAAGCTCCGCAGGCGTGTCACCTCGTCAGCCAACTGCCTCACTTTAAACTCTATACCTGTTACCGATGTCTCAAAATCGAACATGTCTTTCTATGCCTTTTACACTATTAAAAGCGGTGCAAAAATAAAGATAATTTCTCAATCTGACAAAAAAAAATTTGCAATCCGCTTTTTTCCGCCCTCCGGAAACGGGCTGTCGCGGTGCCCTCGGCAACCCCTCCTGCCATTGGTCACCCGTTGTTCAGTCGTTGTTCAGTCGTTGTTCAGTCAAACACTGAACAACGACTGAACAACTGCTGAACAACGGGCGGCCAACAGGCAAAGGGGCAGCTTACATGCAATGGGAGTCAAGCAGTTGCATATCATGGTACGACAGCGGTGGAAAAATATAAATAGTGTTTTAAGAGAATTTATGATGCAGGGTTGAGATATTTTTTGTACTTTTGCAACACTTTTTGTGTATATAATCGGAATTAATACAAATGAAAGATATAGCTCGTATTACCCTGTTTTTTGCACTGTTGGCACTGCCTGCAATAGTGTCGGCACAGACCGACGACCCCCAGAAAAAATCGGAAATCAAAGTCAATAAACTTGATGTTATCTACGAAGACGAAGAATACAAAGGCGTAGTCATAGACCAGCGCAACAACGAAGAGACCGAGAACTACCTTTACCAAAGCCCCTTCCTGCTCAACGAGCCCGACGAGGACGAAGACGACGAGGACGAGGACCTGCCGCGTGGCTTCAACCTGAGCGACGACGGTGCCGAGAGCGAGGACGAAATCCTGTTGGAAGGTTTCGACACGGCAGCCATCCACCTGCCCAAGCTCAATCCCGCCGAGATAGAGGCTCCTATCACCGTGCGCCTGCGCGACTTGTCCGCCGGCGAGAAGTTCACCTGGCCCACACCGTGGTCGGCCCGTCCGTCGTCGCACTACGGTCCGCGCCGCCGCCGCTGGCACTACGGTCTCGACCTTGCCCAGCCAACCGGCGAACCCATCTATGCCGCTTTCGACGGTGTGGTGCGCATCTCGAAGTACAACCGCAGCTACGGCAACCTCGTCATTATCCATCATGCCAACGGCATCGAGACCTACTATGCCCACATGTCGAAGCGTTTCGCCACCGTGGGCGAACATGTGAAGAGCGGCGACATCATCGGCCTCTGCGGCAACACAGGCCGCAGCTTCGGCAGCCACCTGCATTTCGAAATCCGATACAAGGGCAACGCCCTCAACCCCGAAAACGTCATCGACTGCGAGACGCACGACCTTATCAACGACGAACTGGTCATCACCTCCGACTCGTTCCGCAAGGTGGCCAAGCACGGCCGCGGTTCGCGCGTGAAATCGTCGGGTAGCGGCAGCGGTGGCTGGTATCGTGTGCGCAGCGGCGACACCCTCGAAAAGATAGCCCGCCGCAACGGCACCACAGTGCGCAAACTCTGCCAGCTTAACGGCATCAAGGAAACCAAGACCCTCCACCCGGGCGACCGCCTGCGGGTGAGCGGCAGCGTGGCAAAAGCACAAAAGACACAGAACAACAAGGGTGCACAGAATACACAAGGCACGCAAAAAACACAGAGCAGCCAAAGAGCTGTCACCTACACCGTACGCCAAGGCGACAACCTTTCCAAGATTGCCAAGCGCAACGGCATCAGCGTCAATAAACTGTGCCAGCTGAACGGAATCAACGAAAACGGCATTATACGTCCGGGACAAAAACTGAAAGTGAAATGAGGCTCGACATACTGACCCTGTTTCCGAACATGATGACCATGTTCTTCGAGGAGAGCATCCTCAAGCGGGCCCAAAAGAAAGGGCTTGTCGAGGTGCATTTCCACGATTTGCATGACTATTCACTGACACGCTACGGGTCGGTCGACGACTACCCTTACGGCGGTGCCGCCGGCATGGTGATGGCCGTGGAACCCTTGGCCAACTGCATAGAAGAGCTGCAAAAGGAGCGCCACTACGACGAGGTCATCTATACCGCCCCCGACGGCGAAATGTTCAATCAGCCGATGGCCAACACGCTGTCGCTGGCTGGCAACCTGATGGTGCTGTGCGGCCACTACAAAGGAGTGGACGAGCGTGTGCGAGAGCATTTTATCACCAAGGAAATCAGCATCGGCGACTATGTGCTGACCGGTGGCGAACTGGCCGCGGCGGTGATGTGCGACGCCATTATCCGGCTGGTGCCCGGCGTGATAGGCGACGAGCAGTCGGCCCTCGGCGATTCGTTCCAGGACGGCCTCGTGGCTCCGCCCGAATACACCCGTCCGCCCGAGTTCCGCGGCTGGAAAGTGCCCGACGTGCTCCTCAGCGGCAACCATGCCAAAATCGAGCAATGGCGCATGGAGCAGGCTATCGCCCGCACCAAAGAGCGCCGCCCTGACTTGCTAACACATTAACGCATTGACACATTAACGCAATTTTTTAGATATGACAGAATTCGAAAAATACGCCACGCGGCACCGTGGCATCAGCAGTACGACCATGGCCAAGTACACTTCGGCCATCAACAACTCGCTAACCCCTTACATCGTTGAGGAGCGCCAGTTGAACGTGGCACAAATGGATGTGTTCAGCCGCCTGATGATGGACCGCATCATCTTCCTCGGCACCGCCATCGATGACTACACGGCCAACGTCATCCAGGCCCAGTTGCTCTTCCTCGAGAATATGGACCCCGAGCGCGAAATCACCATTTATATTAACTCGCCGGGAGGTTCGGTGTATGCCGGACTGGGCATTTACGACACCATCCAGTTCATCCAGCCCAAGGTGGCCACCATCTGCACCGGCTTGGCCGCCTCGATGGCCAGCGTGCTGCTTTGCGCCGGCGAGAAAGGCCGCCGCAGTGCCCTGCCCCACTCGCGTGTGATGATTCACCAGCCTATGGGCGGTGCCGACGGTCAGGCCACGGACATGGAAATCACTGTCCGCGAGATTGTCAAGCTGAAAAAAGAGCTGTACGAGATTATCGCCAAGCACAGTGGTCAACCCTTTGAGCAAGTGGAGAAAGACTCGGACCGCGACCATTGGTTCACCGCCGAGGAGGCCCTCCAGTACGGCATGATCGATGAAGTGCTGATGAAGAAGTAGTTAAGACAAATGATACTCAAACTGAAAAATACCAGCCACCATCCGCTGCCGAAATATGAGACACAGCAGTCGGCCGGCATGGATTTGCGTGCTTTCCTGCCCGAGGGACCGATAACACTGAAGCCGATGCAACGCGGTCTGGTAAAAACGGGGCTCTTCATGGAACTCCCCGAGGGTTATGAGGCGCAGGTGCGTCCACGCAGCGGCCTGGCACTGAAGAAGGGCATCACCGTCCTTAACAGTCCCGGCACCATCGATGCCGACTACCGCGGCGAGATATGCGTGATATTAATTAACCTCTCTCCGGAGGACTTTATCATCAATGATGGCGAGCGCATCGCCCAGATGGTCATCGCAAAATGCGAACAGGCCGAAGTGGTTCAAGTGGAAGAACTCACCGACACCGAGCGCGGTACCGGCGGATTCGGACACACTGGAAAGAACTAAACGAAATGAAACGCAGATATCTATTAGGAGGAAACGCCTACGGTGCAAGAAGACTACCCCGTAGGGGTTTTCTTTTAATAGCAAGTGCGTTTTTCACATTTCTTTTCTGCTCGTGCTGCCAGGCACAGCCCACAGGGCCAAAGGATATCAGCCTGCGTGTGGGAGCAGAGATGCTGATGGAGCAACTGCCAGCAGGTCGTATTGCTGTTGTGGGCAACCAGACCTCGGTTGTCGGCACCACTCATCTGGTCGACACTTTGCTGGCACGCGGAGTGCAGGTGGTGAAGTTATTCTGCCCCGAACACGGCTTCCGCGGCACGGCAGCGGCAGGCGCAAAAGTGGAAAATAGCGTCGATGCCAAAACCGGCCTTCCCATTATATCACTCTACGGCAAGAATAAGAAACCCACATCCGAACAGCTAATAGACGTGGATGTTGTCATCTTTGACCTTCAGGATGTGGGGTGCCGCTTCTATACTTACATCTCCACACTGCACTATGTGATGGAGGCTTGTGCCGAGAACAACACAGCCCTCATCGTCCTCGACCGCCCCAATCCTAACTGCCACTATGTCGACGGCCCAGTGCTCGACACTGCACACTACCGTTCTTTCGTCGGCATGCACCCTGTACCAGTGGTTTATGGTATGACCATCGGTGAATATGCGCAGATGATTAACGGTGAACACTGGATTAATGGCACATGCAACCTTACGGTGGTACCCATGCAAGGCTACCGACGTGACTCGGTGGGCTACGAGCTGCCTGTGCCACCTTCACCCAATCTACGCAATACCCATGCCATAGCCCTCTACCCAAGCCTTTGCCTCTTTGAGGGCACCAACTGCGGAGTGGGACGTGGCACCGACTACCCTTTCGAATGGGTTACCTATGGTACCGATACCCTTGACCTGCGACAGGAAACGGCTCCCACGGCCTTTAGCCTCAAGTATCTGATGGAGATGTGCAAACGCGTCCCCAAGGGCAAGTTCTTCCTCAAAAACAACTTCTTCGAGAAGTTGGCTGGCACTGGCGAACTTCGCCAGCAACTGGAACAAGGCACGAGCGAAGAAAAAATCCATGCCACATGGCAGCCCGCCCTCGACAAATTCAAGAAAACCAGAGAAAAATATTTAATTTATTAATAAATGAAAAAGATAGTCCTTTTGATGGCAACTGCCGCCATGTTCTGTGCTGCATGCTGCAACAAACAAGAAACCGCCCAAGCTGACCCTGCCGAGGCCGTAATGAACAACATCTTGAACCGTAAGAGTGTCCGCTCCTACACTGGCGACACTATTCCAGCTGACGTGATGGAAAACATCCTGCGCGCCGCCATGGCTGCCCCCAGCGGTCGTGACTGGCGCCCCTGGAGCTTCGTCGTTCTCACCGACAAGAGCCAATATGACAGCATCTTCGAAGGCAACTTCAATATGCAGAAGTTCAAGGAGAGCGGTGCTGTCGTCGTTGTTTGCGCCGACACCATCCACATGGGTCCGACACGCGACAACCCCGACGGCCCTGATGTGGCCCAGGTCAACCTTCTTTGGCGTGACGACCTCGGTGCCGTCACCGAGAACCTCCTCCTTGCCGTCGAGTCTTACGGTCTCGGTGCCTGCTGGACAGCTTGTTACCCATACGAGCAAACCATGGCTCCCGTGAAACGCTGCCTTGGTCTCCCTACCTCGGTGGTACCCTACGCCGTGGTACCCATCGGCTATCCTTCGACCGAGAACACTCCCAAAGACAAATGGGATCCAGCACGTATCCACTACAATCGCTGGTAAATCGAAAGAAAGGAGCCCACAAGGCTCCTTTTTTCATACCTTTATGATAACCATACAATAAAACAGATGTCCTCACGTTATAAAGGGAAAAGAAGACATCTATATGGAGCTGAGTACCTATTTTGAACCTATCGACACCGCCGCCGTGGGATTTGCAGGCAGTGAGTTTCACCCTATGTTAGGCGACACTGTGGATGCCTATATAGAAAAGGGGCACTTTCCACAGGTCGACGATGCCAGTGTGGTACTGATGGGTGTGACCGACGACCGGCTATCAATCGGCAACCGCGGATGCGGTGCTGCTCCCGACCAGATTCGCCACTATCTTTATCGTCTGGCACGGCCGCATGAAGAAATAAAAGTGGTCGACCTTGGCAATATTACCCCCGGTGCAGAACCACGCGACACCCACTTTGCCGTCATCGAAGCCCTCGATCAACTGCTTGAACGTGGCCTAACTGTGGTGGTGCTCGGTGGTGGCGACGATTTAGTGTTTCCCATCTATAAAGCTTACGAATTGCTTGGCCGCGTCATCAATATCTGCGCGGTCGACTCGGAATTCAATCTTGACGGTGGTGATGAAGTAAACTCACGCAACTACCTGCAACATATTATCCTGCAGCAGCCCAACTACCTGTTCGACTATGTCAATATGGGTTACCAAACTTATTTCGTCGGTAACGAGATGGTGAAACTGATGGATGAACTGAAATTCAGCACACATCGCCTGGGCGAGATACAGGCCAGTATGGAACATGCCGAACCCTTGGTACGCTACAGTGACGTGGTGGTGGCCGACATAAGTGCCGTGCGCCAAAGCGATGCTCCCGCCAACGCCAATCCCTCGCCCCATGGCTTCTATGGTGAACAATTGTGTCAGATTGCACGTTTCGCCGGCATGAGTGACAAAACATCATGCTTCGGTCTGTTCGAAATGAATCCGAAGTTCGATAACCGTGGACAGACGGCTCACATGATGGCCCACGCCGTATGGTACTTCATCGAAGGTTTCTATTACCGTCAGAACGACTTTCCCTACCGCGACAAACAGTATTACAAGCGTTTCACCGTCGAGATGCCCCAAAACGGCTTAGACATTGTGTTCTACAAGAGCATGAAGAGCGATCGGTGGTGGATGGAGGTACCCTGCAGTGACGACGAACGCCGCGAACGCTATCTGCGACACACCTTGATACCATGCAATTACAGCGACTACCAACGTGCCATGGAAAACGAAATTCCCGAACTGTGGTGGCACTATTACAACCGCCTCAACGGATAAAATAAACAGAAAGATATGAACCTGGAATTCAAAGAGAAAATAGACCGTCTGATTTCCGAAGTGTCGGCAATCAACGACCTTACAACAAAAATAGCCGTGTTAAACTACATCCAGCAAGAGTCGGGGTTCCTGCTCTGGCAACTGGAGGATGAACAGCGCATCGATGAAGACTCGCGCGATTATTAGTCTGTTGGCAGTACTGATGCTGATATCATGTACCGGTGGATACTCATTCACCGGCGCATCCATACCGCCCGGAGCGAAAACTATCTCGGTGACCCCTTTCCCAAACTATGCCACGAATGTCAACCCCCAGCTGAGCCAAAAACTGACTGACGAGTTGACACAGATGTTCTCGAGCCAGACACAACTCTCCGTGCTCAATGACGGGGAAGGCGATTTGCAAGTGTCTGGACAAATAACAGGCTATGAAACCCGTGCCTCAGCCTTGTCGAGCAGCGATGAGGTATCGATGAACCGCCTAACCATCACTATCAAGGTGAAATTTGTCAACACTATCGACCCTGAAGCCGATTTTGAACAGCAATTCTCGCGCTACCGGGACTATGCCGCCTCACAAGACTTCTCATCTGTCGAGAGCGGCCTGATGAGCGAAATAGTGTCCGAGCTATGCGAAGATATCTTCAACAAAGCCGTCGTGAACTGGTAACAGGCTGGGTCTTGGCGGCTTTCGGCACCTTGGTCTACCTGCTCACCCTGGATTGCAGCGCCAGCTGGTGGGATTGTGGCGAGTTTATTGCTACAGGCTACCTTCTCCAGGTAGGACATCCTCCGGGAGCACCTGTCTATCAATTGCTTTCACACTGTTTTATGCTGCTATCGGGAGGCAATCCCATGTTGGTGGCACCGATGAGCAACGCCTTATCGGCCATAGCAGGAGGTTTGACAGTGATGTTCCTCTATTGGACCATACGGCTGCTTTCGCCTTTCACTTCGGGCCGCGCCTCATGGGCCGCTGTGGTTGGTGCATTGTGCTATCTGTTTTGCGACACTGCGTGGTTCTCGGCAACTGAAAGCGAAGTGTATAGTCTGGCCATGCTTTTCTGTGCTGTTACTGCGTGGCTCATGCTGCGATGGGAGCGTAAAGGGGACGACAGACGACTGTTGCTCATCGCACTGCTGGTCGGCCTCGGGGCTGGGGTGCATCTGATGACACTACTCACTTTACCAGTCCTTTTACTTATCTTTATTCGAAACAAAGCATGGCGACGAAAAGGACTGCTTAAGCTATTGTCAACATGCCTATTCTTCTTCCTGTTAGGCATTACACCATACGCTATTATCCCCATACGTGCGGCAGCCAATCCTCCCATCAACGAAGGCAATCCCTCAACCGTTGAAAACTTCGAGCGCTATATCCGCCGTGAACAATACACTAAAGCACCGCTCTACCCTCGTATGTGGCGCGAAAAAGACACCGCCAACTATGAAGACTGGAACTTTAGCCTTGACGGAGTGGTTGGCAATGCGGTCTACTGTTTCAACTACCAGTTAGGCTACATGTATTTCCGCTACCTGATGTACAACTACATAGGCCGCATGAACTTGAAGTGGAGTATCATTGTAGTATTTGTCTTGCCTGTCCTTATTGGACTATGGGGATTGTTGCAACACCGGCACCGAAAGCGAAGCAACTATTGGATTGTCATGCTGCTTTTCCTCTTCGGTGGAATTGTACTCAATCTCTACCTCAATCACCCCTGCTACGAACCACGTGAACGCGACTATGTGTACGTGCTTAGTTTCTATGCCATTGCTATCTGGATAGGCATTGGTGCCGAATCATTAGCCGAAAGCGGACGAATCAAACAATGGCTACTGGTTATCCTGCTCACATTGGCACCCCTTTCAGAAGCTTTAGGCAACTGGAGCGACCACGACCGACACCGTAGCCACACTGTACACGATATCAGCCTCAACCACCTGCAAAGCTGCGACCATGGCGCTATGCTATTTTCGTTGGGCGATAACGACACTTTTCCCTTGTGGTATCTGCAACAAGTCGAAGGTCGTCGCACCGATATCGAACTGCACAACATCAACATGACAGGTGTCCATGCCAGCATATACCTCATGAAGGAAAACATTGACCAGCGTCCCGTCTACCTTACTCACTACGCCTACCGACGCTTCGGAAAAATATTTGAAGGGCATCTGCGTTGCGAAGGCTTCTGCTGGCGATTGCTACCCACCACTGAAGGTGCCGACGACATAATCCCATTGCAACGCCACATCGCAGACTCAATACAATGGAACATCACCGAAAACGAATATATTGACTTCGTAAGTGAAGACATGCTAAAAATATGGGCAGAGAACACTGCGATTTTACAGTAATGTAAACAGCAACTTGTCAGTATCATCTCCATACCAACTCCGAGCTTTCTCCATCCAAAAAAGTAAATAGGATGATTATGGTATGGGGCAATTGAGGACAATCTATGGGTTTGATTCATTGACGCACCTCGGTGCCCCACATCAGCTTGTCGCGTATGGCCGAGAAGAAATTTTGCGTGTTCATGCGAATCAGGCGGATGGTGAACGGGGCCCTTTCGAGACTCACTTCGGTGTCACCAGCCAACGTGGCACGACGCGAATCCATACCAATGGTAAAGGGCATCTCGCCCTCGACAACCAAACGCAAATGGGCCGAATCGGGCACAATTATAGGTCGTAGTGTAAGTGTATGGGCTCCTATAGGAGTGATGACGAAACAGCCAGACGTGGGTGTAAGGATTGGGCCACCGCAACTAAGCGAATAAGCCGTCGACCCTGTGGGGGTGGCAACAATGACACCGTCGCCCGCATAGGTCGCCACATATTCATCGTCAACAAATACGCGTGTACGCAGCAAGGACAGACCATCGGCTCGATGGAGGAATACCTCGTTCAGCGCAAAAGGAGTGGCAAACTGCGAGTGCATAGTAGGCAACGAAAGCAATGTGCGCTCTTCGATTGAAAAACGGCCCTCTACGAGGTCATCGACCATACCGTCGAGGTTTTCCTTGCCAACAGACGTAAGGAAGCCCAGATGACCGAAATTGATGCCTAAAATGGGCGGGAAATCGGCAGGGTTGTCGATATGAACAAACTGCACCGAGCTAAGCAGTGTACCATCGCCGCCAATGGAGAACAGATAGTCGCATCCGTCAACCTTGTCACCGTCACACACAGTTACTGTACCGATGCCTCGTTTGTGCAAGGACTCGACCAACCGATGCAAAGCATCCTGAGCCAAGGTGTCAATATTACGCAGATATAAGGCTATTTTCATAATATTAAGTTTTTCATTTTATTACCGTCACCGTACCGGTATAAGTTTTGATTCGATTGTCGACAAAGCGTACACGGATAAAAAAAACGTATGCACCCTGTGGCACTTCAGGTCGCCAACCTTGTTCGGAGTCGGTGGTATGGAACACCAAAAAACCTTCACGGTTATAGATATACATTTCGTAGATATCGCCCTTTAAACCGCTGAATTGTGGAAGGAAAACACCATTGTCAGGATCGCCGACAATGATGGTGTTGGGTATGGCCACCGCAATATCGGGTACCGCAGGCATTGGCACACAGGCTTCGTTTGAGAATTTTTCGTCAATACCGCAGCCATCAAGCACCGACAGCTTGTAGCAATAGATTGAATCGTAGATACTGATTGAATAGTCAATGTACGAGAAATACGCCTCGCCGGAGTGGAGAGTAACCAACACTTGCCAAGGACCATCGTCGCAACGGCGGTAAAGCGTATAGTGGTCGGCGGGAAAGGCTGTGTCTAAATGGAAAACGAGATTTGCCGAGTTGTCGGTATAATAAAAGGCACTGTCTATCGTGATAAATGCTGCTGTATCGGCCGTTCGGCGACGAATTCCTGCAATATTAGAACGCGACTTGAGTTTCGAATCCACGCCCACAGCCTCAACCCACAGCCTCGGACAGTCGAAATCAGCATAATCGGCCATCTCGAACGAAAACTCCCTTGATCCACTGGCCACAGTGGTGTAAATCATAACAGGTTCAACCTCAACATTACACGAATCGGACATATAAAGAGAATAGTGCCATACCCCTCCAGGCATACCCGTATAAGGAGTCCATTCGACATGAACTGCACTTTCACATTCGGGAAACTCAGCATGCAGCACCATTGGACTGAACTTCTCGGTAAGGGCACTGAAAATAGGTCTATTAATCGTACTGTCAAATGCAAATGCATTGATACGATAGAAATGACGTTCGAAAACAGAATGGTCAATGCAATACAAAATCGTTGAGTCCTGAGCGAAAATAGTATCGTAAGTATAACAGATGGAATCGCTGTCATCGGGATTACCAGAGCAGATATGGTATCCTATCACACCGGTCGTGGCACTGGTATCCCATCTAAGCACAATGCACTGTGTCATCGAATCAACCGTGGCAACATAATGGGTCACCGGAGCCACATCCTGACCAAATGAAGCAAAGGACAACAACATGAGAAACAACACTATAAGCAAATGTCGTATCACTGTTAGTCAAAAGATTGAAGGGTTACCAATTGCCGATATCGTCCACCAAGGGCCATTAATTCGTCATGTGTACCTGATTCAACAATATGGCCAGCATCGAGCACCACTATTCGGTCGGCATTCCTCACCGTCGAGAGACGATGAGCGATGACAATAGCCGTGCGTCCTTCGAGTACATGGTCGAGCGTTTGCTGCAGTAGACGCTCGGCTTCGGTGTCGAGTGCCGATGTGGCTTCGTCAAGAATCAGAAGTTCAGGATTACGTAACAGGGCACGGGCGATGCTGATACGTTGCCGCTGGCCTCCCGAGATCAGACTACCTCCTTCGCCAAGGTTTGTATCGTATCCATTGGGCAACTGCACGATAAAATCGTGTGCTTGAGCGGCTTTTGCAGCCTCTTTAATCTCATCGACAGTCGCATCAGGTCGTCCGAAAGCAATGTTTCCAAGGACTGTATCGTTGAATAACAACGTATCCTGTGCCACCACACCGATACAGCTCCGAAGGCTGTCCAGCGACATCGATCGTATCGGCATCCCGTCAAAAAGTATTTCACCTTCGGAATAATCGTAATAACGGCAAATAAGATCGACAATGGTCGATTTTCCGCTGCCCGAACCGCCCACCAACGCTACCGTACTTCCCCGAGGGATATTGAGATTAATATCCGTCAGTACTGGCACACCAGGCTTATAAGCAAAGCCTACATGCCTCAACTCGACAGCATTATCGGTCTGAGTAGCCTGAGTAGTCTCAATAACCTGATTTTTCTCCTCTTCTTCAACAAGAAAAGCCTCGATACGGTCGGCACAAGCACGTCCTTTCTTTATTTGCGATATGGCGGTTGTAAGCTCCTTGGCTGGAGGTATCATCAACACAAACAGCATCACATAGGAGATAAACAATTCAGACGAAAGCCCCTGATCGCCAGCAAACACAAGCCATGCACCGAACAACAAGATACCTATGACAATAACATTGCCCAGGAAATCGCTCACTGGGGAGGCAGCACAAATGCGTCGCTCCATCGCAATGTGTTTACGGGTGTAATCTCGGTTGAACTCACGGAAACGGCGGTTGGAGAAATCTATGGCCGTGTACGATTTAATGACCTTCAACCCACCGATTGTTTCATCTGTAAGCGAAATCAGGAAAGAATTTTTCTCCTGTACCTCTTTCGACTGACGCTTCAAGCGGCGCGACAATCCAGAGATGACAAAAGCCACAATCGGAAGCATACACATCACAAACAACGTCAATTTCACGCTGAGGTAGAATAGCATGGCTAAATACAACACCATGCTGATAACTGCCACCAACAATTGCTGCACCGAGTTGAGGACATTCTCCTCGTATTCCACCATGTCACTACTGAAACGCGACAGCACATCGCCCTTGCGTGTGCGATCGTAGTAACTCATCGGCAAACGCATCGCCTTGTGAAAAAGAGCATTGCGCAAGTCACGTATTACATTTGTCCGAATTACGGAAATCTCAACGGCAGATAGATAGGTGAACACATTCTTAAGGCCATAGAGCACAAATACAAGCCCCGAGAAAAGCAACAGAGCATTGAGCCGTCCGAAGGAGATAAGCCAGGCATACAATCCTTCGAGCCACTGTGCCACCAGGTTAGCACCCACTGGTATGGTCTCGTCGCCCGTATCAAAAAGAATTTTCAGGAAGTCGGCCACCGACAATGCAGTAGCCATTGTGAATACAACACTCATCACCACTAAAAAGCCATACAGCACACATCGTGCGCTGTATGGACGTAGGTGTTTGAGCGTAAAGTTCACAGACTGTACCCTATGTAATTGTGCGGTGTAATACGTTTGATGCGTTCCTTGATTTCGGGAGCCACATCAAGGGTCTCGACAAATGCGGCAATGGTGTTAGCCGTAACCTTTTCATTGGTACGGGTAAGCTGCTTCAATGCCTCGTATGGATTGGGGTAGCCGACGCTACGCAAAATGGTCTGTATGGCTTCAGCTACAACAGCCCAGTTATTGTCGAGGTCATTGTAGAGTGCCTGCTCGTTAAGGAGCAGCTTGTTCAATCCCTTTTCAAGCGAGGCAAGTGATATCATCGTATGTGCAATCGGCACACCAATATTGCGGCTTACAGTACTGTCGGTCAGGTCGCGTTGCATACGGCTGATAGGAAGCTTGTGGCTCAAGTGCTCGAAGATGGCATTGGCCAGTCCCAAGTTGCCTTCGGCGTTCTCGAAGTCGATGGGGTTCACTTTGTGTGGCATGGCACTGGAGCCAACCTCGCCGGCTTTGATTTTCTGTTTAAAATACTCCATCGAGACATACGTCCACACATCGCGGCAAAGGTCAATCAAGATGACATTGATGCGCTTGCAGGCATCGAAGTACTCGGCCATGGTGTCGTAATTCTCAATCTGTGTGGTGAGCTGCTGACGCTCGAGGCCGAGGTGATTGGCCACAAAGTCGTTGCCAAATCTGCGCCAGTCTATCTCCGGAAAAGCAGCCAAATGAGCGTTGAAGTTGCCCGTAGCACCACCGAATTTGGCAGTAAATGACAGACGCTCCAACTCTTCAATCTGCTTACGCAGACGATAGGCAAACACCCCAATTTCCTTGCCCAGTGTGGTGGGCGAAGCCGGCTGACCATGGGTATGGGCCAGCATCGGAATGTCCTTCCATTCGCGGGAACGTTCGTCGAGCATATTCAGAATGTTCTTGTAGGCAGGCAACAACACCTCGTTGTGGCAGTCCTTCATGCTCAGGGGGACGCTGGTGTTATTGATATCCTGCGAGGTAAGGCCAAAGTGAATAAACTCTTTCAGCTCCGACAGTCCCATAGCATCAAACTTGCCTTTCAAGAAATATTCCACCGCCTTCACGTCGTGGTTGGTGGTTTTCTCGATTTCCTTGATAGCCAAAGCATCGTCGTCGGCAAAGTTACGGTAGATGTCGCGCAAGGCTTCGGCCTTTGCAGCCACCGAAGCCAGCTGCGGGCGAAGCCCCTTCAACTGCTCGGCCAAGGCGATAAAGTACTCCACCTCGACACGGACACGGTATTTTATCAGCGCACCCTCGGAATAGTAGCGAGCCAAAGGTTCGCATTTGCTGCGATAGCGCCCGTCGATGGGCGACACTGCATTCAAAGCATTCATATCTTTACAGTTCTTTGTTCATAAATTCGTACTTCTCGAGCACCTTGGCCACCTTGCGGTTGTTGCTGAGGTCGACCAATGCCTTGGCATACATCGTGTTGTGCGTGTCGGTACCCATAAACTCGACCCATCCGCGCTCGAGCATCTCATAAGCCTTGGTACGGGCTTCATCACCATAGAAACCACCGAGCGACAAGGCATTAATCTGGAAAAAAACGCCCTGGTTCTTCAACTGTTCCATGCGGTCGCCCTGCACATTCATATAGGGATAGCGCTCGGGGTGGGCAAGAATCACTTCGTAACCGTTCATTTGCATGTCGAATATCATCTCATCGACACCCATCATCTGCTGGTGCAACGAGAATTCAACCAACACATATTTTCCTCCCACTTTCAGGAAACGTGGGTTTTCCAAGCGATTCTTGAAACCGCTGTCAATGCGGTATTCGCCACCGATACCGGCAATCTCAATTTCCACTCCGGCCTCAGCAGCCTGACGCTTCACCTCCTCGTAGCGTTGGCGAATGTCATCTTCGTCATTATTAAAACGGGGATGCTGGAAGTGAGGGGTGATAATCACCTTCTTAAAGCCCACCGCTTTTAAGGTGTTCAGACATTCTATACTCTCCTCTATGCATTTGGAGCCATCGTCCACACGCGGAATCAAGTGGCAATGCATATCGGTACCCAATGCCTCGAAAATAGGCTTTGGGGTATATTGTTTTTTAAAGAGCGAAAGTATTCCCATAGTTTTATTGTGATTTTGTTCTTTAATTCTCCACTCTTCTCAAATCGGCACCCAGCTTGCGCAGACGCTCATCGATGCGCTGGTAGCCACGGTCAATCTGCTCAATATTGTCGATACGGCTCTTGCCTTCGGCACTGAGAGCCGCAATCAGCAGCGCCACACCGGCACGAATGTCGGGCGAGGTCATGCGCACACCACGCAGCTTGTGTTCGCGGTCGAGACCGATAACGGTGGCACGGTGTGGGTCGCACAGGATAATCTGGGCACCCATGTCGATAAGCTTGTCGACGAAGAACAAGCGGCTTTCAAACATCTTCTGATGAATCAGCACACTACCCTTGGCCTGAGTGGCCACCACAAGGGCAATACTGATAAGGTCGGGTGTAAAGCCGGGCCATGGAGCATCGGCCACAGTCATGATACTGCCATCCATAAAGCGCTCAATCTCGTAGTGCTCTTGCGAGGGCACATACAGGTCGTCGCCCTTCTGCCACACCTCGATGCCCAAACGGCGAAACACCTGAGGTATCAGTCCGAGGTGCTGCAACTGCACATCTTTGATGGTAATATCGCCTTGCGTCATAGCGGCCATGCCGATAAAACTGCCCACCTCGATCATGTCGGGAAGCAGACAATGGTCGCAGCCATGCAGCTCCTTCACTCCACAAATGGTCAGTAGATTCGAACCTACACCCGTGATTTTGGCACCCATGCGGTTCAGCATGTTGCAAAGTTGGTACACGTAAGGCTCACAGGCGGCGTTCATGATGGTGGTGGTGCCACGGGCGAGCACGGCGGTCATAATGATGTTGGCCGTACCGGTGACAGAAGCCTCGTCGAGCAGCATATAGCAGCCTTTCAGTTGCTTGGCATTGACATAGTAGGCACCACGCTTGTATTCCACTGTGGCACCAAGGCGCTCCATGCCAATGAAGTGGGTGTCCAGTCGGCGACGTCCAATCTTGTCGCCACCGGGTTGCGGCACCACGGCACGTCCAAAGCGCGACAGCAGCGGTCCCACAAGCATGATGCTTCCGCGGAGGGCACCAGCCTGATCGCGGTATTCGGGACTCTGCAGCACATCGAGGTTTACCTGGTCAGCTTGGAATTCAAACGTGCGGCCACTCTCGCAAGTGGCAGCAGTGTCCTGTCGAACGCTGACACCAAGCAATTTCAACAAATCAATCAGTTTGTTGACATCGCGTATGTCGGGCACATGCTCTATGCGCACCTTGTCGGGGGTAAGCAGCACGGCGCACAGCACCTGCAGTGCCTCGTTCTTGGCCCCCTGCGGCACAATCTCGCCTTTGAGCTTACGGCCTCCTATTATCTCAAAACTGCTCATTGTTGTTTGTTCTTCTTTTTCTTTTTCTTCTTTGCGCCACTATCTTTCTTGGCGGCCATAGCATCGATGTAGAGCTTCGAATCGTGGAACTGGAAACCCTCCGGCAGCTTGATGCGACCCTCTGAGAGTTCGGCCAGCTGCTCAACAATCAGCTGGTCGTCAACCGAATCGCGGTTCCACTGCAGATACTGGCGTTTCATCGTGTGTGCAATCTGCTGCGAGAGCAGGCTCTTCTCCTCGCCCTCAGGCATTGCAGCCACGGCACGCACCATGTCCTCGAGGGCACGGCCGTAGTGGCGGAAGTGTATCTTGCTGTCGCTGTACGACAGACGGTTGGGTTTCAATTTTTCATCTTCCTCACGGGTGATGGGATAGGGGCTGTCGACATCAAGTTCGTACCGCGACATCTCCATCAGGTGGTCCCACAGTGTGTGGCGGTAGTCGGTACGCTCCTTCACCTTGGGGTTCACCTGCGACATCACCTCGACGATGAGGTGGGCCATCTGGGTGCGTTCATCGCGGTCGGCAATAGTCTTGGCGTAATCAATCAGCTTGCATACGTTACGCCCGTAGTCAGTGATTTTCAGATGTTCGCGTTGAGTGTTATATTCCATCAGAATCGTTGTAATAGAGTCTTAAAACATAAAATTGTCGTACATGCAGCCGAAGCAGGGGCGATCGTAGAACAGCGCCGGCAGCGAACCCGCACGGTCGTGAATCACGGTGACATGCATCTCGAACGCCGTGCCACTGTCAAAACGGTACTGGAAACCACCACTAAAAGCTGTGGCGTTGACCGGCATGGCGATGTCGCTCCACAGGGGTGTGACCCACCCGTCGGCATGCGCCATCGTAGCCCAAACCTTCAGCCGGTCGTCGATACGGTACTCAGCCGAGGCATGGACAGCCGTCAACTGCGTATGTGTGCGGCGCAGCGAAATCGTCTGCGGTCCACGGCCCTGAATGGCATAACCACCCGTGAGGCTGCCGACAACGGCAAAGCCTCCGCGCAGTGTCAGGCGGTCGGTGGCGCGGAAAGCGACACGCGGTGCCACCCACGACAGCCCGGCAGTACGACCATAGCCACTCATCATCGACGTGCCCATCGACAAACGGTAGCTCCAACGGGCCGTGTCGGACTCGTCGCTGAAGCGCCATTGCGCCGATGCCGTCATTCCCAGCATCAGAGCAAACAAAAGTATGGCTGCTTTTTTATACATAATACCCCATTTAACGCGAAAATATTATTTTTATTGCAGGAACACATAAAATTCTTGTTTAATATGTGTTTGATACTTGTTCAGTCGTTGTTCACTTAATCACTGAACAACGACTGAACAAGTATCGAACAACGGGCGACCAACAGAATTACCCGCTATGTAGAGCTGTTTTATTTCAGGTCGATAAACGGCACCGAGTTGCCAAGCATGTACTCGGGCAGCTTGCCGTCCCATTTCTGCACGGCCTCGTAGTTGACCAGCTTGGGGTTGCGTTCGAGGGCGTTGGCCTTGATGCGCATGGCTTCGGCGTCAGCCTCGGCCTTGATTTTGGTCTGCTTGGCCTGCTCCTCGACCTGGATGGTCACATTCTTGGCCTTCAGGGCGTTCTGCTCGGCCACCTGCTTCTCCTTGATGGCGTTCTCGAAGTCGTCGTCGAAGTCGATGTTGACCAACTGGAACTGGACGTTCATGAAGTAGTTGCTGTCAAGCGTGTGACGCAAAGTCCGCTCGATTTCGCGACGCACAGCATCGCGGTTCTCCACGATTTCGGTGGCAGCGAAGTTGCCAAAACTCTCCTTCATGGCTGAACGGATGAAGGGCACCACGATGCGGTTGTGGTAATCATCGCCCACGTTTTTCATCAGGCGGCTTACATTTTCGCGCACAAGCTCGTAGTTGATGGTGTACTCCACCTCGGAGGTCTGCACATCGCGGGTGTACGAGTTCTCCTTGCCGTCGAACTTCTTCTGCTGGATGTTCACTTTCTTGATGGTCTGGATGAACGGCACTTTGAAATGGAGGCCGTCACTGACCACCTCGTCGCTCATCTTGCCGAAGGTGGCCAGCACGCCACGTTCGGTGCTTCGGATGGTGTAGAACGAGGAAAAGAACACAATCAATGCCAGTACTGCCAGTACACCCCAAAGGATATAGCGGCCGGTCTGTTTGTCATCTCTGAATTGACTCATGATTTTTAATGTTTGATGGTTAAAGGTTTATTATGATTGATTTCAGCAAAAAACATGCCACTACAGTTCCATCAGCTTCATAAAACTGGTCGGCACAGGTGTCTCGAACTGCAAACGGCGGCCGGTGACGGGATGCTTGAAGCAGAGCCGGAAAGCATGGAGGGCGAGGCGGTTGATGGGCGACACGTCGTCCTTGTAGCCATACATGGGGTCGTGAACCACGGGGTGTTTCAGTTCGCGCAGATGGACGCGAATCTGGTTTCGGCGACCGGTGTCGAGCTTGAGCTCCACCAAGCTGTAGCGACGCGAGGTCTGTTTCACTTCGTAGTGGGTCACGGCCAACTTGCCACCATTGTCGACGGGCGACGAGAGGACACAGAACTCGCCGTCGGTCAGCCAACTGCGAATCTCTCCCCTGCTCTGGTCCAGATGGCCCCAGGCCACGGCTACATAGCGGCGGTCGAACACCATACCCTTCCAGTCCTCTTCGAAGCGCTGGCTCACCTCCTTGCTCTTCGAAACCACCATCAGGCCGGAGGTGTCGCGGTCGAGGCGGTGCACAATATGGGCGTGGCAGCGCTGGTGCGTGGCTTCGAGGTACTGGTTCAGCACCGTGATAACGGTTTTATCGTTGGGATGCTTGCTGTTGGAAAGGAGGCCTTCGTGCTTGTTGACCACGAACAAGTGCTGGTCCTCGTAGACGATGTCGAGGTCACGTGGACGCAGGCGGTCTTGGAATGAGGCTTTCTCTATCGAAATCTTCATCCCTTTCTGCAGCGGAAAATTGAACTGTGACGTACGCCTCCCGTCAACATATACGTTGTGCGCCAACAGCTCCTTCACCTTCGAACGTGAGGTATCGGGCATCCGGGCGATGAGAAAAGCGAGCAACTCCTGCGGCTCAGCGACGGTATATTCTTGTTTTTTCATGGACTATATGTACCGATTGATTGTTTATTCGAGATTACCAACAAGACAACTAAGTCACTCTGTATAGACCGATTATACTTATTCCTACATTTTTTTCCCAAATGCAAAAATACATAAATTGCCGAAATATCTGGATAGAATGCAATATTTTTGCTACAATTATCGGAATATTTGTTTCATTTTTTTTATGCCTTTTGAGTATTGAGAATAAAAACAAAAAACAAAAAGGACATGAAACGCATCCCCATTATGTTGCTGGCGATATTGGCCAGCATAGGCACCTCACTGGCACAAGGGCCACAGTCATGGTACTCCCTCGCCACCAGCCGCACAGGCGACACCGTGCGCCTAAACGACCTGGAACCTCACTCCTGAAGTTACTATACCGCAGCCAGCCCCATTCACAGCCTCAACCCCGTAGATGTCCGTATTGCCTACTATGGCAACGGGCAACGCTATTCGTCCACCAGCGCGCCCCCCAGCGGTGCCCTGACGGCAGTCAGCGGAGTAAAGGTTGGTGTCAACGAGAATGAAAGCGTCTACGTCTGCTACAAAACCCTGGAGCGTTCCGATGGTGCCACCACCGGCACAGGACGCTGCCCCTACCGCACCATTTCCAATCCCTTCAGTGTGAGGCCTACATTCACGTCTGGCAATACGAAATACTATACCGGCTTCTACAAATGGCGTCTTAAGAGTGCGCCCACGGGAGGAAGAGTCTACAACTCGGCAGGCACCGAAGTCACCTCGGGCGACATGGTGGACGCCGACGAAGAGTTGGCCTTCGAACTCTCTGGCAGCAACAAATACATAAACGTGGAGTTTGAGGCCGTCTGGGCAAGGGCCTACGTGGTCAACTGCAATAGCGCCAACAACCTCAACAGTTCCATATAGAGCAACAACCTCAACTCAACTGTCGGATATGAGCGCAATTTCGTGGTAATAACAAACGGGGCCCAGTCCAACGCCATCATCAACGCCAATCAAAAGGCAGTGACCATCAGCCAACTATACCCCGACGGTAGCGGAACGATGAACCGCGACAGATATGTTACCGCCAGTTTCATAGCCAACAAAGACACCAAATTTGAGTACCTGTATATGCAAAAGGGAACCGCAAGTTACATGTATGAACGATACAATGTTTACCGAAGCGGAGGCTCATGGTATATAGGCGATTTTATGGATATTCAAACATACGACAACCAACAGGCCACAGGTCAAATAACAAATATCGGTAGCTACTGGGATCCTTCTTATGTTACACTTCTCAATGAGACCGAAACGGCAGACCTTTGTGCCAACGGTCACAACCTTACCATCGGCCGAAGTGTTATTCCATACAATGACTATTGTGCAAGATACATCAATGGACTGAACGCCGGAATAACATCATCGACAAACTTCACCATGCGGATAGAAAGCGGCATCTGGGGCAACTTCAATCTTACCGCACACTACAGAATGAGCCACAGCAACACTCTTTCCATTCATGGAGTGATTGGAAGTGACTACGACCGGGAGGAAGAAGACAACACTAAGCTCAGTCTGGCACCGTCGGGCGCTGTCTATGGAGGTAACGGTGTACATACCTATTCCAATGCTGGAAACCGAAACAATCTCTGTTACAATTTCACCATCAAAAGTGGCACAGTGCAGTCCGAAAAAATCATCAACAATGCCAGTGCTGACGAGTGTATCTACTTAGGCAACACTGGCGACGGTAACAACAATGACGCTGTAGGCTATCAAGGTAAACGTATGCTGACAATGGAAGGTGGAGAAATAGCCAGTATAGCAGGTGGAGTAAATGCCTATGGGGCAAACTACGCCAACTATATGGTGAACAACGGCAATGCTGTCATCGTGAGAATAAAAGGAGGTACTGTACGGGGTTCCATCTACGGGGCTGCTGCATTTGCCGGGGCTTCTGGAGACCGTCAATACATCATCACCGGCGGCACCATCCAGGGCTGGATTGCCGGTGGCTGCAACGGGACAAAAACAGACGGTGGAAAAATGTACGGTTCTACCCATATTTACTTCGGTGGCGACGCACAGTGCAACAGCAATAACAACAACACAGCCATCAATTCTTCGCTCGGCGGCAACATCTTCGGTGCCGGCAGCGGGATAGAAGGCGGCACTACGGTGGGGCAGGTATATCACTCTGAAGTGGTGATAGCTGATAACTGTATGGTGGAACGCGATGTGTATGGCGGCGGCAACTATGGATATGTGAATGCCGGTACAGGGCACGGGTCGGACATCTATATCTTGGGGGGTTCCGTGGGCGGCAAGGTCTTCGGCGGCAGCAATCAGCAACAAGGCCAGCAAGTGGAAATACGGATGACAGGCGGCACCGTCATCGGTGGCGTGTACGGCGGAAGCAACTCCAGCGGAGCTGTGAGCGGACCGGTGAAGGTGAACATCCTGGGTGGCACCGTGGGCGAGGACGGACAGGACAACGACCACGGCGACGGGTTCGGTGTAGGCACCTCGGTGACAGGCGATGTTTATGTCATCATCGGCGACTCCACCACACTAACAGCCGGACACACCACACAACCATTCATTTGGGGCCATGTGTTCGGCGGTGGGCACGAGGCCAACTATGATGCCACAGGTCATGAATTCAAGGTGCTCGGCTATAATGGCACAGTGAACAAGAATATCTTCGGTGGCGGCAAAGGAGTACTCAACGAGGTTAAAGGACAAATCATTGGCAACACCTACGTACAGCTGCGCGGACATATCCACATCAACGGCGACATCTTCGGCGGCGGCATGGATGGCGAAGTGAGAGGAAATTCCTTTGTGATCATCAAAGATTGATAATCACACGGAAATGTTTCACGTGAAACATGATTTTACTACGTTATTAACAATTTGGGTCGTATAAATCAACAATTTCATAAGGATTGCCTATCTCTGTTATAAACTTCAACATATCGTCGCGAGTTATCACCAGCGAAGCATGATTGTCGTTGGGATGAAAACTCACTTTCTCAGCATTCAACAGGTTTCGGTCGACAAAAAGAGTTACCTCATGGTTCACATCGTTGACCAACGTGAAGAGCGAGACGCTGCCCGGCTTTACACCGAGGTAGCGCATCATGCGCTCGGGGCTCGCAAACGAGAGCTTGCCCTGGTGCAGGCGGTGCTCCATGTCGTGGATGTCCATTGGAAAACGGCTATCCATGATGACCAGGTAGTGGCGGTTGCCCTTGTGGTTGCGGAAGAAGAGGTTCTTGCAAAGCGTAGTGCCTTCGCCACGGTAGAACTGGGCGGCAATCTCGATGGTGGGTGCCTCGGGGTGCTCGTAGTAGTCGAACGGGATGCCCATACGTTCAAGGGCTTCGTATACTTGTGGTTGTCCAATCATGATTGTGCAGTTTTATGGTAAACATAGCAACCCGCTTCCGACGGGTGGTCGTAAACAAGCACATCGGCAGGTTCTTTCCTGATTACCCATACAATCATCATATCGCCAACAGCCGACACGATGAATACGATGCCCAACAGCAGCCACAGCAGGCTTCCAGCGCAGAAAGCCACCAACGTGGGCACTATACCCAACAACAGCAGGGGCATCAAGGCTCCTATGACATACTGCCTCTTGGGCATAGGTACGTCGATATGGCAATACACTGCGCCTGGAAGAAAGCCGAAACTGAGGTGGCTGAATTCTTTGTGCGTGAGGAGAAGCCAAGTGATACCGTGCACCAGCTCGTGCACCACAATGCCAACCACACACAGAAGAAGAAACCATGGGAAAACAGTGTTCCATGATGTCAAATCCTCGGTGCCATAAAGGTAAAAAAAAGGAATGCCCAACAACGCTCCAACCACCACAAACAGGACGACCCCCAGCAGGTTTGCAACCAGAATACTTATTGTCTTCTTTTGCGGCTCGTATCCCTCCACCACAGGAAGATCTTCGTCCTTCTTCATCGCCCCCCACTATTTGATGACGCCCAGCTGACGGCTCATGTCGAGCATGCGGACAATGGGGCGCTTGGCGGCCTCGATCATCTCGGGACTCATCAGTATTTCGGGCTGCTCGTCGCGCAGGCAGCTATAAAGCTTCTCAAGGGTGTTGAGCTTCATGTAGGCGCAATCGTCACAGGCGCAGCTTTTGTTGTCGCGCAGGGTGATGAACTCCTTTTCAGGATTCTCTCGCTTCATTTCGTAGAGGATGCCTGTCTCGGTAGCAACGATGAATTTCTGTGCCTGGCTTGACTTGATATAGTTGAGCATAGCCTTGGTGGAACCAATAAAGTCGGCCACTTTGAGGAGTGCGGGGTTGCACTCGGGGTGTGCTATGACGGGAGCGTCGGGGTGCTCGGCTTTCAGCTGCAGCACAGCCTCGGCCTGCATAGCGTCGTGCACGGTGCATACACCGTTCCAGAGCAGCATCTGACGACCGGTAACCTGATTGATGTAGCCGCCGAGGTTGCGATCTGGAGCAAAGATAATCTTTTGGTCTTCAGGCAACGAGCGCACCAGCTTCTCGGCATTGCCACTGGTGCAGATAAGATCGCTCAGGGCTTTGATTTCTGCCGAACAATTGACATAGGAGATGACCATGTGGTCGGGATGCTCGGCCTTGAACTTGGAAAAATCCTCGGCTTTGCAACTTTCGGCCAACGAGCAGGAAGCCTCCATGTCGGGCAGCAACACCTTACATTGAGGATTGAGGATTTTGGCCGTCTCGGCCATAAAGTGCACACCGCAGAAGACAATGATATCGGCCGTGGCCTCTTGTGCTTTCTGTGCCAAGGCAAGGCTGTCTCCCACATAGTCTGAGAGTTCCTGTATCTCATGCCGTTGGTAGTAGTGACCTAATATCACGGCATTCTTTTCTTTTTTCAGTCGCAGGATTTCCTGTTTCAATTGCTCGTTGGTCATAGCCTCTATTGTGTTGTTTTGAAAGTGCAAAGATACGAAAAAAAACAATATCGTATCATAAAAGTTTGTCCTGCCGCAACCTCCATGTCCGTTGTTCTGTTGTTGTTCAGCATTTGTTCTGTCGTTGTTCAGTCATTAACTAAACAACTGCAGAACAGCTGCCAAACAATAACAGACCGTGTGACGATATTAATGTGACGTGGCAATCTAATAAATGCTAAAAATGGTCAGAGTAGTATCGATGTAGTAGCCATGCAGGTGGTGATAATAAAAAAATAAATTTTTCTTATTCTTTTATTTTTATTTTTTTTGATGCTTGTTAATTTGTTGATAAGTTGAATAAGTGTTTTTTGATGTTATATTTTTGATTTTGTTTTCAACATGTTTTACAAGTTTATTAAGTTGAAAATTATTTATTTCTGTTTTTTTCAACTCATTGTTGAAAGTGTGTTTCGACAGTTAATTGTTAATACTATTTGGAGCAGTTAGGAAAGGTTTATTTTGTTGAAACTGGTTTTGAAAAAATGATGTTTTTCAACCAAGGGAATTTTTGAACAAGAGAACTGACAGAAGTTGACATCATGTTCAACAATGTTTTGTTTATTTTTTTACTATGTATTGAAAACATGTGATTTATAGAAAGAATAGGCTCTGGTGTTGAAAAGTTTTAATTATTCAAAACAAGAGTGTTCCGTTTTTATCGTATTTTTGCAAAAGGAAAAGTTATAAACATATAGACAAAATGCAAGAAATTATTCCTATCGCGTGCGACCATGCAGGGTATGAACTTAAATTGAAAGTGATAGAGCACCTGCATGAACGTGGCTTCGAAGTAAAGGACTGTGGTACAAACAGTACCGAAAGTTGTGACTATCCTGATTTTGCCCATCAGGTGGGTTCGGCTATTAATAAAGGTGAGTTCAAGCGTGGCATTGTGATTTGTGGTAGCGGCAACGGTGTGCAAATGACAGTGAACAAATATCCTAAGGTTCGTTGTGCTTTAAGTTGGACTCCCGAGATAGCACACCTTGGTCGTCAGCACAACGACTGCAACATTGTATCGATTCCGGCTCGTTTCATCGATACCGATACGGCTTTGAAGGTTGTTGACGAGTTTTTGGACACGCCGTTCGAAGGCGGTCGCCACCAGCGGCGTGTCGAGAAGATAAGCCAATTACTATAATCCATGGATATTTCATTGGCCAAACGGCTGTTTTTGTGTATCGATCATACAACCCTTACCGATATTGATACCGAACAGTCGGTTGTTTCTTTTTGCTGTCGGGCACTGGAGTATGGCGAACCTTCCGTGGCAGCGGTATGCGTGTATCCAAGGTTTGTAGAATGTGCCAGGAAAACATTGGGTAACAGTGGAATAAAAGTAGCTTCGGTTGCAGGTGCTTTCCCTCACGGACAGTTGCCGATTGAGCTGAAGGTGAACGAGGTGAAATATGCGGTAGATAAAGGAGCCGACGAGGTCGATATGGTACTCAGTCGTGGGGTGTTGTTGGAAGGCGACTATAATCGAGTACGCGACGAGGTAGCCATGATGAAAGAGGCCTGTCAGGGCCACACATTGAAAGTCATCCTCGAAACAGGAGAACTCCCCTCCCCTACTTTGATTCGCATGGCATCGGAACTGGCCATCGAGGGCGGTGCCGATTTTATCAAAACTTCGACTGGCAAGATTGCGACCGGTGCTACACTCGAAGCTGCCGAAGTGATGCTTCATGTGATAGCCGATTATGTTAAAATTAACAAAAGAACAGTCGGTTTCAAAGCCGCTGGAGGAGTTTCCACACCCGAACAGGCGGCTGAATATGCAAAATTGGCACAAAAAATTGTTGGAGAATATTATATTGATAAACAATATTTTAGAATAGGTACAAGTAGATTGACAGAGACTTTGTTTTCACTTTTAACAAATTAATTTTTAAGATTTAAGAAATTTTTTGTTATTTTGCAGTTTGAAAAATTAATAAATATATGAAACCGCTACAGCAAAAGTTAGCCCAATACACGGTTCCGCAAGAGGCGAAAGCCGCTGGAATTTATCCTTATTTTACCCCTATCTGCAGTGAACAGAATACCGAAGTTTATGTCAAAGGTTTCGAACATCCTATACTGATGTTCGGATCGAACAGTTATCTCGGTCTTACCAATGACCCGCGTCTGAAAGAGGCGGCAAAAAGAGCCATTGACAAGTATGGCACCGGTTGCGCCGGTTCGCCCTTCCTTAATGGTACGCTTGACATTCATATCCAACTTCAGGATGAACTGGCCGAATTCCTTGGTAAAGATGGTGTAATGCTTTTCTCGGCAGGATTCTTGGCCAATAGTGGAGTCATTCCGGATGTGGTTTCGCGTGGTGACTATCTCTTCTACGACGAGCGCGACCATGCCTCTATCATGGAAGGCAAACTTATCACTTACGCAAACACGCAGAAATACAAGCACAACGACATGGTTGACCTTGAGCGTGTGCTATCCAAGGTACCGCTCGAGGCCTCCAAGCTGGTGGTCACCGACGGTGTTTTTTCGATGGAAGGCGACGTGGCCCATGTCGACAAAATGGTTGATATCTGCAATAAATACAATGCCACGCTGATGGTCGACGAGGCCCACGGTCTCGGTGTTTTTGGCCGCGAAGGACGTGGCACCTGCGACCATTATGGCAAGCTGAAAGACGTTGAACTGGTGATGGGCACCTTTAGCAAGAGCCTCGCATCGGTGGGAGGTTTTATCGCTGCCGACAAGGAGACCATCAACTGGATGAAACACAGCGTGCGCCCCTACATCTTCACGGCCAGTATCACACCGGCCAGTACCGCATCGGTGCTCGAAGCACTGCATATCATGCGCAGTGAACCCGAACGCAACGCCAGTCTTTGGGACAACCAACGCTATGCTTTCAAGGCCTTCAAGGATTTAGGATTTGAAGTTGGTAACACCCAGACCCCCATCATTCCGCTCTTTATCCGCGACAACAACAAGACTTTCACCATTACCCACGACCTGCTGGTCGACGGTGTCTTCGTCACCCCAGTCATTGCTCCTGCTGTGCCCAGCGACGAGACCCTTATCCGTGTGGCCCTTATGGCTACGCACACCCATGAGCAAATCGACATTGCTGTGGATAAGATTTACAAGGCTTTCAAGAAATTAGAGGTATTATGATTACCGTTAAAACTGTAGAGAATCGCCGCGAACTGCGAAAGTTCATTTCTTTCCCCAACAAGCTTTTCAAGGATGTACCGAGCTACATCCCTGCACTTGATTTCGACGAAATTAACCTTCTCACCGACAAGAATCCCTCGTTGGAGCATTGTTCGCGTGAACTCTATTTGGCCTATCGCGATGGCAAAGTGGTTGGGCGCGTGGCCGCTATCATCAACCGCACTGTCAACGAACACTGGCACAAAAAGGCTGTCCGCTTTGGATGGTTCGACTTTATCGAAGATTATGATGTCTTCACCGCCCTGCTCAACAAGGTGATGGAATATGGTCGTCGCAACGGAATGGAAGAAATCGAAGGGCCTTTTGGATTCACCGACATGGATAAAGAATGCTGGGCCATCGACAACTTCGATGCCCGCCAGAATACTTCCACCCTTTACAATCCTGAGTATTATGTGCGTTTCATCGAACGTGCAGGCTACGAAATCAAATGCAAATGGCAACAATACTCCATGCAGGCCAATCAGCCTGTGCCCGACAAGGTGGCACGCCTCAACAAGCTCATCATGGAGAAGTACCACCTGCATTTGGTTAAGGTGAAACACCGCAAGGAACTCATTCCTTATGCTTGGCAGTTCTTCCACGCCATCAACGAGAGTTTTGCCGACCTCTACGACTTTGTGCCCATGACCGAGAAGGAAATCAAGGTCTACATCGACGAGTATTTCCCCTTCGTTAACTTGGATTTCGTCCAGTTTGTGGTCGACGAAAACGATAAGCTGGTGGCTTTCGGCCTCAGCATCCCCGATCTCACTAAGGCCTATAAGAAGGCCAACGGCAAGCTCTTCCCTTTCGGATGGTACCATATCCTACATGCCCTGAAGCATTTCGACACCATCGACCTGCTGCTTAACGGTGTGCTGCCCGAATGGCAGAAACGCGGTGTGCACAGCATTTATTACAGCGACATGAACGAAGCCGCCATCCGCTTCGGAGTCCACACAGCCTACACCAATCCGCAGATTATGGGCAACGAGGCCGTTAAAATATGGGAGACACAGTACCACACTACGCCTCTGATGCAGCGTGCTGTCTTTGCCAAACCTCTCTAAACACATTCATTTTAAGTCATAAAAAGAGCTTTTTCGTCAAAAAAGGCTCTTTTTTTATAGGGCGATGTCAGATTTAGGGAAAAAAGTGGGTATTATATTGTCGAATGGAACGTAACAAAGCTTTTACTGAATTGCTCAACCGGTACCGTCCGTTGATATGGCACATGTGTTGGGTCAGGGCAAAGGGCAACTACGAACGCAGTCGCGATCTGATACAGGAGGTTGCGATTGTGTTGTGGCTTGGTTTTGATAGCTTGCGTCCCAATTCCACACCTCGCGAAGAACGGGCATGGGTACGATGGATGACTCGCACCACCCTCGACCACCTGCACCGCAAAAAGCACCTTACAGAGCTGCCTTTGACTCCCGAGATGGCAGAATTCCTATCTGCCACCGATTCGGGCTGTGAGAAGGAGGAATTAGACCATTTAATGGCATATCTCAGCCCCGACGAACAACAGATGATTCGCCTGCAGATGGAGGGATATGAAGGGGACGAGATTGCCGAAAAAATGGGTCTTAGTCGCGATGCGGTCTACCAACGAATGCATCGTGCTGTCTTAAAACTGCGTCGTGCGGTATTGGTACTGCTGGCTTTGCTGGCCACCTCGTCGCTGGCCGTCGCTGTGGTGCCGCAGTGGCGACCCTCGTTCTTGCTCCGTACTGCCGAGGTGGACACCGAGGTGGACACCGTGGTGGAATCCGTCGAACCGCACCCTGTGCCTGTCGACACAGTCAGTGTTTCTACAAATGGGATAGAGCCTGAACCGCAAGCGGTTATGCAAGTGCTCTTGCCTACTATGGAACATTTGGAAAGCACGCTACTCTTCCCCACTCTCGACGAGACCCCTCCCCCACTCCAGATCAAGCCACCCATCACTATCGTTGTCAACGGTCGACGGCTCACTATCAGTGGTCTGCATGGCGAACGTGTGACGCTTCGCCATTCGTCCGGTCTGTTAGTGGCCACGCAAGAGTGTTTCGGCATCAGCACCTTCAATCTCCTTCCCAGTTCCGGTTCTATTCTCACAGAACATTGCTACACCCTCCAGATTGGCGACACTCTCCACTTTGTGCTGAATTTGTAATACTTACATACCATGAAGTACCGCGCATTTATCCTGCTTCTGTCTTTTCTGCCATCAGTCCACGCTTATGCGCAGGCCGACAGCCTGACGGTGATAGGCACCGTAGTCAATGGGGTCGACGACAATGTACTGCCCCTGTGCAAAGTACATTTAATCAAGGACGGCATTTGCTGGGCTTCAGGCATCAGCGACTACGGCGGCAACTACTCCCTGCCGCCTGTCGTGGCGGGCGACTACACATTCCTTGTCACCCAGTTTGGCGACACCTTGATGTGTGTCAAGGGTTTGCGGCTTTCGCGCAACACCATGGTGCGCAGCGTCATCCAGCCACCGACAGGTGGCTTTTCCACGCTGCCGGCCATTTCAGTTGGCGGTCTGGTTCAGCTGCGCCCTGTTTCCGTCAGCGCCAGGAAAAATCTGCTTTACGGTCTGGGACTGCTGATAACAAGCCCCAACGACCATAGACTTTGGAATTTCAGTGGTCAAATAGAGCTTGCCGGCGATGCCAGTGAAGATTTCTCGGGAGGTAAAGCAAGCGCAATCCTTGCCTCCCTCTTCCTCGTCTGTCCGGGTCTTGAGGTCAGCTGGAAGAATAGCGACATGAAAAACGAGTTGCTCCTTTATGGCCGTATCCTCGATGTCTTTATTCCTGCACCGGCCGATACTGTAAGCAAAAAAGATTAGCTTTTGTAGTAGTCGCGCAATATGCCGACCATCTGGTTGCCGGTCAGCACGCGCTTGATGACCACCGAGAGCCACTGCTCGAGGTTGGCCACCACGTTGCGCAGCGGGGGGCGCTTTTGCTCGACCAGTTTCACTATGCGGCGGGCCAGCACTTCGGGCTTCAGGCCACCGTTTTCCTCCTTCTCGATGATGGCCAACGAGCGACGGAAGATGGGGCCATAGTCGGGGTCGTCCATGGTGGCTTGGCTGTTCTTGCGGCTGCCGGTGAAGCCTGTGGCGAAGTCGCCCGGCTCTACCATGCACACCCTGATGCCAAAGCCCCGCACCTCGGCAGCCAACGCCTCGGTGAAGCCCTCGATGGCGAACTTCGAGGCCGAGTAGAAGCCTTGGTACGGCAGGCCCATCACCCCGCCTATCGAACTGAGGTTGATAATCTTACCCTTGCGTTCCTTGCGCATATAAGGCAGCACGGCCTGGCACATGTTGACGCAGCCCATGAAGTTGGTGCCCATCTGCAGGTCTATCTCCTCCTCGGTGGCCAGCTCCAGCGCGCCGCCGATACCCATACCGGCGTTGTTCACCAGCACGTCCACCCTGCCCTGCTCCTTGACGATTTCGGCCACCACGGCGCGTATCTGTTCGCGGTTGCGCACATCGCATTGGCGGTAGCGTACTGCGCCGTCCTGCATAGCCCGGCGGCAGAGGCCGTAGACGGTGTGTCCCTGCTGCGAAAGCATCTCGGCTGTAGCCTTGCCGAAGCCCGACGAGGCACCTGTAATGATGATTGTCTTGTTCTCCATGTTGCGTTGCATTTTGGTTGCAAAAGTACGAAAGAAATCCAGAACAGCCAAATATTTTTTCGTTTCCTCAGTGCCCGATGCTCGGCCGTTGTCCAGTCGTTGTTCAGTCGTTGTTCAGTCAAACACTGAACAACGACTGGACAACGGCCGAGCATCGGTATGACAGGCTGCCCACAGCCGTATTTGATATAAAAAATGATATTGTATTGTTTTTCACAATGTTGAATTTGCATATTAAAGTTAGGACATGGTGGATATACAATAAAAAGTATTGGCGTGCGTTATCTTTAATTGCATGAAACCAAACCAGGACATATTGTCGGCGCTTGATGCCTTTGTCAGGAAGTATTACAAGAACCTCCTGATACGCGGTGTGCTGTATGCCGTGGGCATCGTGGTGGGGCTTTATCTTGCGGCGGTGCTGCTGGAGCATTTCGGCTGGCTTTCGCCGTTAGGCCGCGGGCTTATTTTCTGGATTGGCCTGGCGGCGGTGGCGGCGGTGACGGCATGGCTCGTGGTAAGGCCGCTGCTGAAGATGTACGGCGTGGGCCGCCGCATCGGCCACGAGGAGGCCGCCCGCATCATAGGACAGCATTTCCCCGAGGTGGACGACAAGCTGCTGAACCTGCTGCAGTTGATGGATGGTTCGGAGTTGGGAACCGAGAATTCGGATTTGCTGCTGGCTGCTATCGAGCAGAAGACGGCTCAGTTGCGGCCGGTGCCTTTCCTGAGCGCTATCAACCTGAAGGGTAACCGCCGTTATCTGAAGTATGCCCTGCCGCCGTTGGTGGCACTGGTTTTGTTGCTGATTTTGGCTCCGCAGACGGTCACCGAGCCGTCGAAACGCATTGTGAACTACCAGACGGTCTACGAGCGTCCGGCACCGTTCCATTTCCGTGTGCTGAACGATGACCTCACGGCGCAGCAAGGCAGCGACTATCGGCTCGAGGCTGTGGCCGAGGGCGATGCGGTGCCGGCCGAGGTGAACATCGTGCTTGACGGCAAGCGCTACCGCATGCAGCAGACCGGAAATGGAGAGTTTGCCTACCAGTTCAGCAAGTTGCAGCGGTCGCAGACGTTCGTGATGGAGGGTGGCGGTGTGACGTCGGCCGAGTACAGGATTGAGGTGTTGCCGAATCCGACGGTGTTGTCGTTCCGCATGGTCCTCTCCTACCCTGCCTATACGGGCCGCGAAAGCGAGACGCTGGTGAACCTGGGCGACGCGGCAGTGCCCGAGGGCACGACGGTGCGCTGGCTGTTCCAGACGCAGGATGCCGACTCGCTGCATTTTGAAGTGGAAGGCGGAAAATGGAAAGTGGAAAATGCGGTGGACGGCAACGGGCGCGTGGAGGTGAGCCGCCGGGTGATGCAAAATACCGACTATGCCTTCTGTGTCAGCAAGGTTGCTTATGCCCTGTCAGGCATTCCTCATTGGTCCGACACGCTGAAGTATGCCCTCACAGCGATAGCCGATGCGGTGCCGCTGATAGTGGTCGACGAGGTGATTGATTCGCTGCATCCCGACCGTCGGCTGTTTCATGGTCGTATAAAAGATGATTACGGCTTCACACGGCTTGTTTTTGTGCATCGGACGGTCAATACCTCGGACACGACCCGAAACGCCGTCAGCGAGGCCGAAATTGCCCTTAACGGGCAGGCGTCGCAGGAGTTCTTCTTCTCGTTCAACACGGCCGAGCTGATTCTGTCCCCGGGCGACGAGCTGACCTATTGGTTCGAGGTGAGCGACAACGATGCCATCCATGGCCCCAAGACAGCCCGTTCGCAGCAGTTTGAGATAAAGATTCCGTCGGAGGAAGAGCTCGACCGCATGCTGGAACAGAGCAGCAGCGATGTGCGCCAGAGTGCCGAGGTGCAGATGGGCGAGTTGCAGAAGCTGCAGCAGGAAATCAACGATATGATGCGTCGGCTGGTGGACAAGAAGGAGCTCAACTGGCAGGATAAAAAGGAGTTGCAACAGATTGCCGAGAAACAGAAGCAGGTGCGCGAAATGATGAAGCAGATGCAGCAGCAGATTCAGGAGAACAACCGTCTGGAGCAGAAATATCGCGAACAGAGTGAACAGCTTATAGAGAAGCAGCGGGAACTGGACCGCCTGATGAACGAGGTGATGGACGAGAAGATGAAGGAGACGATGGCCGAGATAGAACGTATGATGCAGGAGATGGACAAGAAGAAGGTGCAGCAAGAGTTGGAGCAGTTGAAGATGGACAATACGGAGCTCGAGAAACAGCTGGACCAGAATATTGAATTGATGAAGCGTCTGGAGGTGGAAAAGAAGGTGGAGCAGACGATTCAGAAGATGGACCGTTTGGCCGAAGAGCAGCGCAAACTGGCCGAGGAGACCGAACGCGCCAAAGGCAAGGACCAGAAGGAGCAGCTGCAGGAAAAACAGCAGCAGATGAACGACCGATTCCAGCAGCTGAAGGAGGATATCGACCAGATAAAGAAAGACTATAAGGACCTCGATCCGTCGACCGATTTCAAGGTGCCCACCGAGCTTGAGCAGAAGGTGGAACAGCGCCAGAAAGAGGCCCAGCAGAGCCTGCAGAAAGGCAAGAACAAAGATGCGGGCAAGCAGCAGAAACAAGCAGCCGACGAGATGGAACAGTTGAGCGATGCTCTGGCCGAGGCCCAGGTGGCGGCCGAGCAAGAGGACTTGGCCGAGGATGCCGAAGAGGTGCGAAGGTTGTTGAAAAATCTGGTGCGCCTGTCGTTCAATCAGGAAGAGCTTATCGGCGACCTGAACGCCATCTATATTCAAGACCCGAAATATCAGACCATTATAGCTAGACAGAACCGTGTGCGCGACGACTTCCGCAATGTTGAGGATTCGCTTCGTTCGATGGCCAAGCGGCAGCTGACCGTGGCCTCGGCCATCAGTCGCGAAGTGGGGCTGGTGAACACGAATGTGGGCAAGTCGCTGAGCGGGTTGCTCGAGATGAATCAGACCTTCTACGGAACCCAACGTAACACTACTTCGGCACGCTCGATGCAGTATGCCATGACTTCGCTGAACAACCTTGCTTTGGTGCTGGCCGAAAGCCTCGACCAGATGCAGAACCAGATGCGCCAGAACAATCAGAAGATGAAGAGCGGACAGTGCAAAAACAAGGGGAAAAACCAGCAACAGTGCAACAATCCGGGCAAGAAGCCGTCGCCCAAGTCGATGCGCCAGATGCAGGAGGAGTTGAACAAGCAGATGGAGGCCCTGAAGAAGCAACTCGACAAGCAAGGCAAAGAGCAGAATGGTAGGCACCAGATTGGCAAGCAACAGTCGATGAGTGAAGAGTTTGCCAAGATGGCAGCCCAGCAGGAGATGATACGCCGCATGATGCAGGAATATGGACAAGAGATGAAGCAGCAAAATGCTGGCAACAGCAAGTTGGCCAAGGAGATAGACCAAATGATGAAGCAGATGGAGCAGACGGAGACCGACCTGGTGAACCGTACTATCACGCAGCAGACCATTCAGCGCCAGCAGCAGATTATGACCCGTCTGTTACAGCACGAGAAAGCTGAGATGGAACGTGAGAAGGAGGAGCGTCGTGAGAGCCGCGAGGCAGGCGACCTCTACAGCCAGCCTTCGCCTGCCGAGTTGGAAAAATACAACCGTCAGTTGAAGCCCGTTTCTGACCAGTTGCGCACGGTGTCCCCTACCCTTTCGCCCTACTACCGCGACAAGGTGAACGACTATTTTTATCGTTAATTGAGAGCGTTCCGTTTCAGCATTTTTTGCATTTTTCGTAGCCGTTAGTAAATATTTTCGTATATTTGCATCGGATTAATTTTTACGGTGCGATGACAGAAACCTTTGTTATACAGTCGAATATTGCCAATTTACCACAAGTTGAGGAACGGTTGTTCCATTTTTGCCATGAAAGCAATGTGGGCAATTATTACTCAACGCTTTCAGTGGCGACACTGCAAGCGGTCGAGAATGCCATTGTGCATGGTAATGCTTCGGCTGAAGAAAAACTGGTGACGTTGATGTTCGGCACTTGCCGTGGAGGTGTTTTTGTCACGGTGAAGGACGAGGGCAAGGGTTTCGATTATGCTCGTTATGGTGAACTGCCGGAAACCGACGGAGCAGGGGAGGGCATTTTTGTCATGCGTTCGCTTGCCGACCGGATGGTGTTCTCGGATGAGGGTCGTGAGGTGAGGATGGAATTTGTAGTAAACGGCATTGACCCCGCCGATGCTTTGGAGCGCATTTCTGTTTTGCAGTCGTTCCGTACACTTGTCGCCGCATGATGCCCATTCCTCAATTTCTATCGTTTCCGGAGTACGACTGCCCTGTTTTGCATGGAATTTCTCATTGAAAATGATGAAAAAGAGTGTTGTTTTTGTTTTAATAATTTGTAAATCAGATAAATAGTTTATAAAATGGCCATTCGCTTTTCTTCACAAATTGAGAACTTTGAGCTTCCAGAAGCGTCAAATGTTAAAAAATGGATTGCCGAACTGGTCAAATGTCATGAAAAGAGCGTTGGAAACATTTCATACCTGTTTTGTGACGACGAGTATATGCTTGAGGTGAACCGACACTACCTCGACCATGACACTTATACGGATATTATTACTTTTGACTATGTTGTGGCCAACCTCATCTCGGGCGATATTTTTATTAGTGTCGATAGGGTAGGGGAGAATGCTCGATTGTTTGGTGTCGAGTTCGAACGCGAATTGCATCGTGTGGTAATTCATGGAGTACTTCATCTGCTTGGGCAGGGCGATAAGTCCGATGCTGAGGCGGCGGAGATGCGTCGACAAGAGGAGGAGGCTCTGTCGTTGTGGGATGCTATGTTTCGCGTGGAACAGAATGCATAAATACCTTGTTCTATGACTTTTCCGCAATATGATATAGTGGTTGTAGGGGCCGGACATGCAGGAGCCGAAGCGGCGGCAGCAGCAGCCAAGCTTGGCTCCAAGGTGCTTTTGATTACCCAGATGCTCGATACTATTTGCCAGATGTCGTGCAATCCTGCTATGGGTGGCGTTGCCAAGGGGCAAATAGTGCGCGAAATCGACGCGCTCGGTGGTTGGTCGGGTATTGTGACCGACCGTTCTGCCATCCAGTTCCGTATGCTTAACCTCTCGAAAGGTCCTGCCATGTGGAGTCCGCGGGCACAATGCGACCGTATGCTTTTCTCTCTTAATTGGCGACAGGTGTTGGAGAATATTCCGAACCTTTCGCTCTGGCAGGACGAGGTGGTAGCGCTTGTTATCGATGGCGGTGCAGTGACGGGTGTCGTTACCCGTATGGGGCACACGATACCATGCAGCGCCGTGGTGCTAACCAATGGCACATTTCTCAATGGGACTATATTTATTGGTACTGAATCGTGGCAAGGTGGCAGGGTAGGGGAGGCTCCAGCGGTGGGGCTTTCCGACCAGTTGCGCGAGTTTGGGTTCGAGGTGGCACGCCTGAAAACAGGTACCCCTGTCCGTATTGATGGCCGCACAATTAATTTCTCAAAGTTGACTGTGCAGTATGGCGATGAGCATCCGTCCAAGTTTTCTTTTTCCGATACGATACCGCTTACCGAGCAGAAACCTTGTTATTTGGCCAATACTAACTTGCGTACCCACGACATTCTTCGCACCGGTTTTTCGCGTTCGCCGATGTTCACGGGTCGTATCCAGGGCCGAGGGCCGCGCTATTGTCCGTCGATCGAGGATAAAATTGATCGCTTTGCCGACAAGGATCATCATCAGCTTTTTGTCGAGCCTGAAGGCTGGCGTTCACAATCGTATTATCTTAACGGCTTTTCTTCGTCGCTTCCGCTTGAGGTGCAGCTGGAGGCTCTTCATTCTATTGAGGGTTTCGAACAGGCGCGTATTTTCAAGCCAGGCTATGCTATTGAGTACGACTATTTTCCACCTACGCAGTTGGTATATACGCTTGAGACAAAACGTGTCGAGAATCTCTATTTCGCTGGTCAGATAAATGGTACTACCGGATACGAAGAGGCTGCCTGTCAGGGGTTGATGGCTGGTATAAATGCCGCGTTGAAGCTGCAGGGACGCAGTCCGTTCGTCCTTGGGCGTTCGCAGGCGTATATCGGTGTGCTTATTGACGACCTTGTGACCAAAGGCGTGGACGAACCGTACCGTATGTTCACTTCCCGTGCTGAGTATCGAATTCTTTTGCGGCAGGACAATGCTGACCAGCGTCTCACGCCTTTGTCGCATGCTATCGGGTTGGCCGATGACTCTCGCGTGCAAAGGGTGGAGGAGAAGCAGCGTTTGACGGCCGAGATTGTGTGTCGGATTGAGGAGTCTCCGATTCTTCCGTCGGAGGCTAACGAATGGCTTGAAGAGCATGATTCTGCTGCGCTCAGTCAGCGAGTTCGGTTGAGTTCGTTGTTGCTGCGGCCCGAGTTGTCGCTTGAGATGTTGAGGCAGCTATCGCCTTCGGTGAATGAAGCCATCAATGCTCTGCCCGATGGTCTTAGTCAAGAGGTGCAGCAGGAAGCTGAGACGTCAATCAAGTATCAGCGGTATATCGAGAAAGAGCAGGAGGTGGCGAACCGCATCCTTAAGTTCGAGGACATCGCCTTGCCTTTGGATTATGATTACTTCACTTTGTCAGCACTTTCATATGAAGCCCGGGAGAAGTTGTCGCGTTATCGACCTGTCTCCATTGGACAAGCTTCGCGTATCAGTGGGGTCTCGCCAGCCGATATTTCGGTGTTATTAATCACCTTTGCGAGATAGAAATAGCTCCTTTGTTTCACACGAAACAAAGGAGCTATCTTTTTTATTCTATTGCTGTTATGAAATCCCTTTGAGGTAATATCTCGCTTCTGGTCCTATGTTCATCAGCAGGTCGATAATACTTAAGTTTGGCATGAATGGCAATCTGTCATTGAACACTTGGTAGTAGGGTTCGTATTCAAAAGTAGTGTCAGGATGTTTGGGTGAGAATGCATTGCGGTAATCTGTTGGGGCTCCCGTCAGAGGGAGCCAATCGCTTGTGAGTGAAATATTACAATTTATCTTCAGTTTTTTTGTGCACCATACAAGCAGTGCTTGGTTAAGCTCAATCAGTCGGTCGTAATGTGCCGTCAGTAGCATTTCGAGCTCGTCTTTATAGTAAAGGAAATAGGGCGAGGCACTATAGGCGGCCGTGAGAGTGCGTAGATGCACAATGTTCCAGCGTTCTTTGTGGTCAATGTGAACCTCTTCGGTGCGGCTATGGTTGGTCCGGATTACCGGTACCGTCAGCGTTCGTACACCCCCTGCGGTCATGATTACAGTTCGGTTGCGATAAGTCTGTTTGGGGAAGGTTTCTTTTGCCTCAATTAACACTTCCTCGTGTTTTGCCAGTGCTGCAATATAAGCAATCGGTGGCAAATATGCTGTAGAAAATAGCGCTGTCATGCACCCATGATGATGGAGACGAGCTCTCTTTCGTCGAAATAGAAGTCGATATTCCCTTCGGGGAAGCTGACGCGGCGTTCGCCCCAGTCTTCCTCATCGACATCCTGCTCAGTGTAGTTATTTTTCACCATCATGTCTACAATTTGACGTTCGTCGAGGTCAAACACCTTCTGTCCGAACAGGGTGCACTCGTCGTCATCGACATCAATGCAGGCTAACTCGGGATTCTCTTGCTCGAAGAAGAGGGTCATTCCGAGGTCGTTGTAATGCAATACTGTGGTCGACTCATCGGCGGCATTGTCGATATTCTCTACCTCGTCGGCATTACCTATCAGTGCAACGACATCTTCCACCGGCATGTGGAATCTCAAGTCTCCTATGCCTTCTTTGATTAGTATATTTAATTCCATGTTTATCAGTGTTTTGTTATTATTCTGCACTGTTTTTCGCTTTCGGTGCAGTGCTACAAATATACAACTTTTTCTTTATTCGCTGCAAAAATAATATAATATTATTCTCGTGATGCATGGATAATTCAGTAATTTTTCTTCTATTTTAAATATGTACAGTGTTTATATACAATCTGTTGAATACTTCTGCGTTCCGTTTTTGTTAAAAATATTTTGTCAATTATTAAAAAAGTAGTACTTTTGCAAATTCAAATTTGAAGCGGAAAGCAGAGAATTGATGACTCAGTAGCTCAGTAGGTAGAGCACAACACTTTTAATGTTGGGGTCCTGGGTTCGAGCCCCAGCTGGGTCACAAGACAAACAAAATGAGCGAATTTGACTCAGTAGCTCAGCAGGTAGAGCACAACACTTTTAATGTTGGGGTCCTGGGTTCGAGCCCCAGCTGGGTCACCAAACCAATGATAGGACCGGAACAGAATGCTTCCGGTTTTTTTGTATATGTCAATCAGGCGTACGGTGATAGTGCTTTTGGGGATGCTGCTTTTTGCGGCGACACCCGTGGCTGCCCAGCAGACCGAGGAGCAGCTGGCTGCACACTATTACAGCAATGGCGAGTTTGAGCAAGCTGCTCAGCTTTATGAGACTCTTTACAAGAAAACCACCAACAAATATTATTACCAGCGCCTCTATGCCACCTATCTCGAACTTGGCCGTTTCAAGGATGCTTTGCGCCTTGTTGAACGCCGACAAAAAACCACCGACAGAGACCTTTCTCTTTTGGTTGACGAGGGTTATGTACACCTTCGTCAGGAACAGCCCAAAAAGGCTGAAAAATGCTTCGAAAAATCCATTTCCCTTATTTCTAACGATCGCCAGCCCATTGCCGATTTGGTAATGGCCTTTAAGAACATAGGCCGTTACGACTATGCTGCCCGTGTTTATACCACTGCACGCGAGAAGTCGCGCAATCCTTATCTTTATTTCAGCGAGTTGGTGGGTGTCTATCAGCAGATGGGTAACTACGAGGCGATGACGCAGGAGTATTTCGATCTGCTCGACCATCAGCCCAATATGATGGGCTCCATCCAGATTTCGATGCAGCAGGCGCTGAACGAAGCCCCCGACAACCGTCTGTCCGACGGTGTGCGCAACGCCTTGGTGAGCCGTGTGCAGGCGCATCCCGAGAATAAGAACTACCTCGAAATGATGATATGGTACTCGCTGCAACAGAAGGATTTCCGTTTTGCCATGACGCAGGCTCGCGCTATCGATGCCCGCTTCCCCGATGCCGGGGGCGAACATGTGCTTCGTGTGGCTCGGATCGCCCAGGGCAACGACGATCTCGATATGGCCGAGGAATGCTATAAATACTTGCAGGCCAAGGGGCAAGACAGTCCTTACTACTTCGACAGCAGGGTAGGGGAGCTCGAGGTCGATTTCGCTCGCATTAATCGCAATTATGCCATCGACAGCAAGCAGTTCGCCCAGCTGAAAGCCAAATATCTATCTGCTTTCGATGAACTTGGTAAAAACGAGCGCACCATTCCGCTTATGCGCCACTACGCCCAGTTGATGGCCTATTTTGCCGACGATGCACAGGCGGCCGCCGACATGCTCGACGACTTGCTGGCACTGCCGCGGCTCAAACCTGCCGTCCGCGACGAGGTAAAGCTTGAACTCGGTGATTTGCTGCTCTTTGCAGGCGAAATATGGGATGCTTCACTGCTCTATATGCAGGTTGAGAAAGCCAACAAGGATGATGTGCTCGGCGCGATGGCCAAGTACAAGAATGCCAAGCTTTCGTACTACAACCACGATTTCGAATGGGCCAAATCGCAGCTGAACGTGCTTCGCGCCTCGACCAGTAAACTCATCGCCAACGATGCCATGGAGCTCTCGCTCCTGATATCTGATAACATGGAGGATGACAGCACTTACGGCATGCTCGAACTCTTTGCCGAAGCCGACCTGCTGCTTTACCGCAACCTGCTCGATTCGGCCTGGAATGGCTTCGACGAAATCAATCGTCGCGTGCTGTCGCATCCCCTGTTCGACGATGTGCTGATGAAAAAGGCCCAAATACGCATGAAGCAGGCACGCTACACCGAGGCCGACTCGCTTCTGCAGCGGGTGGTTGACTTCTATCCCGAGGACATCACTGCCGACGATGCACTCATGATGCGGGCCGAACTGAACGAGGAGCGGCTGAACAACCCTGCCTTGGCCCGCGAGTGTTACGAGAAGCTGCTGATAGATTACCCCACAAGTCTTTACGTCGACCGTGCACGAAAGAGATACAACGCCCTGAAGGACAACAAATGACTGAAGTAAAAGCAAAGAAATTCCTCGGCCAGCATTTCCTGACCGACGAGACAATAGCCCGGCGCATTGTCGACAGCCTGTCTGGCCGTACAGGCAATGTCATCGAGATCGGCCCCGGCATGGGTGTCCTGACCAAATACCTGATCGACAAGCCCGAACTAAACTTCCATGTCGTCGAAATAGATCGCGAGTCGGTTGCCTACCTCCACGACCATTATCCCACACTTGATGTGATTGAGGGCGACTTCCTGAAACTTGACCTAACCACTTTGTTCCATGATACTTTTGCTGTCATTGGCAACTTCCCCTACAACATCTCTTCACAGATTCTTTTCCGCGTCTTCGAGTGTCGCAACGATGCTGTCGAGGTGGTAGGCATGTTCCAGAAAGAGGTGGCCGAGCGCGTCGCAGCCGGACCCGGAAGCAAGGTTTACGGCATTTTGTCTGTCTTGTTGTCGGCGTTCTACGATATTGAATATCTCTTCACCGTCCACGAGCATGTGTTCAATCCGCCACCGAAGGTCAAATCGGCCGTCATCCGCCTCAAGCGCAACCGTGTAACCTCCTTGGAATGTGATGAAAAGCTCTTCGTCCGGGTTGTCAAGGCTGGCTTCAACCAGCGCCGCAAAACGCTCCGTAACGCCCTTCGCTCGGCCGATCTGCCCATTGAAGCCGTTGACGACCAGGTGCTTGGCAAGCGTGCCGAGCAACTTTCTGTCGCCGAATTCATTGCCTTAACAAAAACCATTCAGTCATGTCTGTAATATCCTTTATTGTAATTGCTATTGCCCTTGGAATCAGCGCCATGATGCTCATGCGCCGCTGTGCCGAGGCTGCTTCGTTACCCCTGTCGAAAGGCCTGCTTGTTTCGTTCCTGTTCGCCGTGGTGCATGCGGGGCTCTTCTGTCTCGGTCTTTGGCTCGGCAATCTGCTCTCCTTCGAATCGCCCACCGACCCCTATGCTTTTTCGCGCCCCAACGCCTTCGTTTTCCTTGGCATGGCAGTGGTGGTTGCTGTCAAGCAGATATGGCCTTATTTGGGCCGCAAAACGGTTCCTGCGGCCTACAATCTCAACGTCGCAACCCTCCGTGTGCTGCTGTTCGCCGTCGCTTCGGGTATCAATGGTTTTCTGTTGGGGATGGGTGCGGGCTTCATCGCGCCGTTCATCGGCAGTTTCCACAAGGCTTTCTGGCCGCTGTTCATCTTCGTTTTCCTGCTGGCCTACCTCGGCATCATGTATGGCCGCCAGCATGTCAAGATGCGTCCGCGTCGCTGGATGGCTGTCTCCAGTTTCATCATCCTTGCCACTGCCATTGTGGCTGTGGTAAATTCCTGATTCCTACGCCTTGTAGATTCTCATCCGGCACTGGCTGCAGTCAAACTCCAGCCTCAGCCGTCGGCCGTTGTTGTGCAGATAGAGCTGGTCGGCCGGTTTGATGCCCGCCTTGTTTTCGCCCTTCTCCTTCAAGCAGCAGCCCAACTCATAGCGCAGGCAGTATTTCGTGGTCATCAACGCCTTGCCGTCGTATTCGCCGGTCTCTTCCAATCCATGCTCTATATGGTTGATTCCATGATGTTTGTAGAATGCTTCCGACTTCTGGTTGATGACATTTGCACTATAGTCCATTTCCACGGCAGGGTAGGGAAGTCCTTGATCGACACGCGGACTGTCAGCAGGGCTGAAGTGCTTGATTCTATACTCTTTAAGCAGTTCCACCGCTTTGCGGCGCAGCTCGTTCAGTGCGCCGACGGTGACGAAATAGCGTCCTTCGGTGACATCCGCCACCTTGGTAGCCACAAAAGGCGTGTTGCCCAGTTTCGAAAGCTGCTTCACGATGTTGTTCGAGTTGTGGACGGGCTTGTTCGATTCTACGTGCTCGGCCGCCATGTGCTGTACCACGCTCACTCCGTCCTCGTCCTTCAAGTCCAGGCTGAAGCCGCGTCGGCTGATGCAGAAAAGCATCTCCACGCCGATTTTCCGCTCCGCGGTCTTGCCTTGCAGCGTTTTCTCGAACTGTTGGTCATTGTTCCTCCAAAGGGTGGTGCCGCTCTTGATTTCGGGCATGCGGTTTGGCGTAACGGTGCGGCCCTGCACTTCGTTGACCATAAATCCCTGCATGCGACCCTCGCTGTCGAGGTAGCACAGTCCGTCGCCGTTGGCCAGTGGCTCGCTGCCGCCTACGGTCAGCGTATATTTCCCCATCGAGGTCACCTCGCCAATCCGTTTGCCTATAGACTTCTGTGTTGAAAACGAGGCCATTGGCTGTCGTCCTTGCAGAAAATAGTCGGTATATCCACGGTTGAACGTCCGCTCTGGGTCGGGGGTGAAACTTAAGACGACCTTTCCCGACGAGGTTTTTTGTATCGAAGGTTCGTTGCGCAACACCTTCCACTGGCTCTTCTCCACGATGCGCTCGCTGCTATCCATTATGTTGTCAAGCAGTTGGCGATAGTAGGCCGTAATGTTTTTCACATAGCCGAGGTCCTTCAGCCTGCCCTCTATTTTGAACGACATGATGCCTGCATCTATCATGGAAACAATATGTTGGCTTGCATTGAAGTCCTTGAGCGACAGCAGGTGTTTTTCCTTCATCAGCAATCGTCCCTCACCGTTGTACAGGTCGTAGGCCGACCGGCACGGTTGCGAACAGCATCCGCGGTTACCGCTTCGTTGGTTAAGATACTGGCTCATATAGCATTGGCCACTGTAGCTTACGCAGAGTGCGCCGTGGACAAAGGCCTCGAGGTCGACACTGGTGGCTTGCCTTATTTCGGCCATCTGTTCGAGCGACGTTTCGCGGGCCAAGATAATACGTTTGAATCCTGCTGATTCCATGAACTTTATGCGCTCTACTGTAGCGTTGTGGCACTGCGTGCTGGCATGCAACTCGATGGGCGGCAGGTCGCATTCCAGCAGGCCTAAGTCTTGGATAATCAGTGCATCGACTCCGATTTCGTACAGCCGATGAATCATCTTCACTGCGGGCTCGATTTCGTCGTCGAACAGCAAGGTATTCACTGTCGTAAACACCTTGCAACCATATAGATGGGCGTATTTTACCAATGCCTCGACATCCTCGATGCTATTCGTCGCGGCCGACCGTGCGCCGAATGCCGGAGCCCCTATATAGAGTGCGTCGGCACCGTGGTTTACAGCCTCGCATCCAAATTCCAAGTTTTTCGCTGGGGAAAGCAATTCCAATTTCATACCCGAAAAACGTGTAATCCGCACATTTATTGTGTCATCTCCTCTTGCTGCTCTCTCGTTGGTCCCCCGTTGTTCAGTCGTTGTTCAGTCAAACACTGAACAACGACTGAACAACGACTGAACAACGGCCGAACATCGCTATGACAGGCTGCCTGCAGCCACAATAACCTGCAAAAAATTATTACATTATGTTTCATCATGTTGCATTTATTGGTTGAATATATGAACTGTTAAAAATAGTTAAAATCACACTGCCGTGAAACATTTCGACACTTTTTGGTATATTATATAAGTGTAAGCTTTTTTTTCGAAGGCATAAAAGGCGATGTTCGAACCGGGTCAGAAATACTCGCGATGGCAAACTGTTGTCAAGCGCCACCAGAAACAAATCAGGGTGTGGATGTAAACTGGATGCAATATCATAAAAAATGTTAAAATTGAAAATGCAAACACCAGAATATCAATATGAAAAGAAAAATGTTGGAAATTTTTTTACCGCAGGAGTCTAATTTTGGCTTTTCGATGCACCTAATATAGCAGGACAGGTAAAAAAAAGGAATATACGGGAATGTGTTTTTGAATGTTGAAAATGTTAAAAAAAAGGTCCAAATGTTAAAAATGCATCTTGAAATGTTAAAAAAACACCCGTTTTGTAAAAAAATGACCCTTTTTCGTATCTTATATAAATAGAGGGACACATCAAACAACATGAAAGGCGACCCCATAAAAACCCATGTCCGTTTCCG